>CAZQQR010000509.1:0-1538 GCA_964595515.1 uncultured Pirellulaceae bacterium | reverse complement strand
TTTCGTTCTTTGAAATTTCCGACTTAATGGCCAGCCTAACAGCAAGCAACGTCGTCCCTGTTTCCTACGGAGCCATCCCGGCCTCGCCAGTGCAGACGTATACTGCTTCCTATCAATCAAGCATCCAAAGCTACGAACTCAACGCGTTCAACAGTCGAACTCCGGCCCTAAGGTTTGGAGTGGGACTCCGATCATTCGATTTGAACGAAGAGTTTGACATCGTAGAAGGAGCGGTAGCCGGTGAAGGATCTGGCTTCTTTTCTCAAACAGACAATACACTGTTTGGTGCCCAAATCACGGCGGACCTTCGAAAACACATTTCAAGCCGGGCCACAATCGAGGGCGGCGTCCGGTTTGGTCTTTTCCACAACGAAATCGATGTAGCCTACCAATCACAAAATCGAGACTTCGCCTACGAGGATACGGCGTTTTCAACCGGCCTCGAGATTCGTGCCGGAATCGCATT
Source organism: uncultured Pirellulaceae bacterium (assembly GCA_964595515.1). Taxonomy (GTDB): domain Bacteria; phylum Planctomycetota; class Planctomycetia; order Pirellulales; family Pirellulaceae; genus Mariniblastus. The sequence continues at coordinate 1,072 of CAZQQR010000509.1, read as the reverse complement.
TCGCTCAAGCCAATTCCTGACGCATCGAATCGGCTACCAAGCCTTGCACTTGGGCAACATCGCTTTGGCTCCTAACCAAAGCACCGGGTACAACTTCTTCGCAACCAGCCAGCCAGCCGCATTGGAAACGCTGAGCTTCCACGGCATCTACGCTGGCACGACACTGATGTTTTAAACCTGTTGGCCTAGCTCGGACTTCCGTCCCCGCGAGCAAGCCGCCACCGAAACGTTTGCTTGCTTTTGACGGCCAATAGTTCGAAACACCGACAACCGATCCCAGCGATTGAACTTTTGGGGTGAGAAAGAACGGGGACGTAGCGGACGTCGTCAAGACTTCCGAAAATTTTGGCGAGGCCAGTTTCGCCCAACGAAAATTGAGCGACCTAGAATAAAAATTGAGTGACGTAGAAAACGAAACCAACTCCACACTCACCAGACCGCGAGTTTTGTTTTCCTTTATCCAACACCGTCGTTAACCTGATTCAATTTGGTTTCGCTCAATTCAATTTGGTTTTGCCAAAACCGTCTGGTAAAAACAAAGCATGTCCGAGCCAGAACAACCTGCCCAGCCTCTCCCTTGGTGGAAACCCAATGTGCAGTTCACTTTGGGGACAACGCTGTTGCTGTTGACGGCAATGTCAGCAAACCTCTCTGCTCTCCTCAGCGTCAGTAACAACTACCGATGGCAGTTCATGATGTCCTCCGTTGCAGCGACCATTCTGCTATTTCGCGTCGGGAAATGGGGACTCTTGACATTTGTTGTTGGCGGTGCGATTGGTGCTTGGCTTGGGATCTATCACAAGATTTCCTGGCCCGTCTATGACGTCAACTATCCTCACTGCCTTTCGGTTTATGTCGTCAGCGGAGCGGCCGCTCTGTTGGGAGCTCACGGCATCTTTAAAAAACGCTTTTTGCTAGGCCCCCTCGCAATCTTGATCGCCTACTATTCCGCCGTGGTGATCATGGGCCAAGCGCACGGGCAATTCAAATGGGATTGGTAATCGTTAGCCCTGAACGACGTCACAGTAGGGGTCCATTCCCATTTCAAAGTGACGCTCGTGTCGTTCTTTAT
>CAZQQR010000508.1:0-1554 GCA_964595515.1 uncultured Pirellulaceae bacterium | reverse complement strand
GCACCGCTAGGCAGTCGCTGTTGCTGGTACGCGTTTAGCCAGTGATGGACCTGCATACACTGCCAAATCACCAAGCTGTTCTTCGATGCGAAGTAACTGGTTGTACTTGGCCATTCGGTCACTTCGAGAAGCCGATCCGGTTTTGATCTGGCCAGTACAAAGTGCAACCGCCAAATCCGCGATGGTTGAGTCCTCTGTCTCGCCTGAACGGTGGCTTGAAATGCTGGTGTAGTTGTTGCGATGAGCAAGCTGGATTGCTTTGATCGTTTCGGTCATCGTTCCAATCTGATTGACTTTGATCAAGATACTGTTGGCGATGCCTTCGTCGATCCCACGCTGCAGTCGGGTCGTGTTGGTGACGAACAAGTCATCGCCGACCAATTGAACGCGATCCCCACATTTGTCAGTCAGCATTTTCCAGCCATCCCAATCGTCTTCGCTACAACCGTCTTCGATTGAGCAGATTGGATAGTTGTCAGCCCAGTCAACCAAGAAATCAGTCATGCCGTTTGAATCAAGTTCTTTGCCGTCGATTTTGTAGACGCCTTTTGACTCGTCGTAAAACTCGGTTGCAGCAACATCAAGTGCGATTCGGACTTGGTCACCCGGAGTGTAGCCAGCTTTCTCGATTGCCATCATGATCAAATCGAGGGCTTCTTTATTGCTGCCCAGGTCAGGAGCGAAACCGCCTTCGTCGCCGACAGCCGTGTTAAGGCCTTTGTCTTGTAGAACCTTCTTGAGGTTATGAAAAATCTCGCAGCCACATCGAAGTGCGTCACTGAATCGCTCAAACCCCAGCGGCATCACCATGAATTCTTGCACGTCGACTGAGTTGTCGGCATGCTCCCCACCGTTGACGATATTCATCATTGGAGCAGGAAGCAGTGTTCCCGCGGCACCGCCAAGGTAACGGTAAAGTGGTTGGTGACAGAAATCCGCAGCTGCCTTGGAAACTGCCAACGAGATTCCAAGAATGGAGTTGGCACCAAGGTTAGATTTGTTTTCTGTACCATCGAGATCAATCATTGTCTGGTCAACAATCGCTTGATCACAGGCCGAAAGTCCGATCAAGGCTGCACCCAAAGGACCATTGATGTTAGCAACGGCCTTGGTGACACCCTTGCCCATGTAAACTGATTTGTCACCGTCACGCATTTCCCAAGCTTCGTGTTGACCGGTGCTCGCTCCACTAGGAACGGCTGCACTTCCGAACGACCCATCTTCAAGCAACACGTCGACTTCTACTGTTGGGTTTCCGCGGCTATCGAGAATCTGACGGCCTTTGATTTGTACAATTGTGTCCATGTGACGGTCTCACTGATCTTGGCTTAAAGGGAATGTTTCGGTGGATAATGGGTTTGACGGGAGCAATTCAATGACATCAGCTGAACGCTTCCCTCAGTTCGGATTGTCGCCAATAAACGCCGCTTTCGAAAGGGGATTTTGATTGACCTTAACAGTGGAATCCAAACGGGGGCTCTGGTCACATCAAGAGGGCTTAACGTGGGTTGCAAGCCCGTCGTGGAAATGAAGCCAGTGAGGTGGCGATGGTGA
>CAZQQR010000507.1:0-1583 GCA_964595515.1 uncultured Pirellulaceae bacterium | reverse complement strand
AAATAGAGAGCGGCTCTCGCTTCTTTGAGTTCTTCAATCTGCTGCGGCGACAAGGCCTCGGCCTCGACTTCTGATTGTTGTGAGTTGGAAAGTGCTTGGAGTGCACGAAACTCCTCCGACTTTAGCCCCGCTTCATAACGCTGAGCTAGATCTACCAAGAACTCGGTTTTTTCCTCATTCGATTTGACCATCGATCTGATCGAGCTCCTTTTGAAACTTCACGATTGCGCGAAACCAAAGTTTCGATGCAGCATCAGAGGACCGGTCCATTTTTTCGCCAATCTCGTTGAACCCCAACTCCTCCAGATTTCGCAAACGTATAACCGTTGCGTAATCTTCAGGCAACTTTTCCAAAGCCCGATAGAAAAGCTCAATTCGCTCGTTCCCGATGGCTTCCGTACCCGGCGTCGGGTGATTGTCTTCTGGGGAGTGAATTTTCTTCACAACGCTGTCTTGGGCATCAAGCGAACGCTGTCGCCGAATGTCACGCTTTTGACGTTTGAGATCGCGACTGGCACGATTGGCTTCGTTTTGAATAATCTTATTGAGCCAACCATAAAATTCTGCCGTCGATTCGCCACGGAAATCTTCAATCCCGTTCACCATCTGCATCAACGTCTGTTGAACAATGTCCGAGGGCCCAACATTCGTTCGAACACCACGTTCAAGGTTCTTGTCCGCCATGATCGTGACATAACTCTGAACATGTTGGGCAAGATCTGACCGCGCAGAGTCGTCTCCCTCGCGTGCTTTTCCAATTAGCAAACGGACTGTATCAAGATTAATATCAGGGGTTTCGCTCACGCTATACCGCTGGGCGAACAGAAGAAAGTTCAGCCAGTGAATGTCAATTGATTCACTGAAACCGAAGAAAGCCAGCGCCCATTGCCTATGAATACAGGTTAACAACCCGGACGGATAATCCAAGCACGATCAATTCGCTACCCAAGCAGAATTGTTAACATGGGAGGCTTTTTAACCAAATTGGCGGTTTTGCTGGCCTAGATTGGCTTCCGAGACCTGCTCATTCAACGTCGCCACATCGTAGATGTATCCGATCATGAACAGTCCGCCAGTCAAAAAATAAACCAATCCAGTAATGATCTTGCCTTGGTAGATGCGATGGACGCCAAATACTCCAAAAAACAAAAGCAGGATCCAGCTGATGCTGTAGTCCAATGTCCCTGGAGCGAAGCGCTGGTCCGCCTCTCGATCCATTGAGGGAATTAAGAACAAGTCAACCAACCATCCGATTCCCAGCAGCCCAAAAGTCAAAAACCAAACCAGACCCGAAACGGGTCGCCCGTAATAGAACCGATGCGCCCCAGTGAAACCGATCAGCCAAAACATATAGCCAATGACTTTCGAGTGGGTGTCAGCAAATCCAACCGGCACGTATTTCACGTACTGAGTCGTGTACCCACTTCCGTTGTCAAAACCGTTTTTTGATTTTACAGGTGGATAGCAAGGATTGGCAAAAGTCATCGTTGGGTCCCGGTTTTAAACCAAATACGCCTGCCAGTCGTGACAAGCCATATTCAGTATTCGCCGGCAAGAATCAAATCTTTGGAAATTTGTTTGCG
>CAZQQR010000506.1:0-1797 GCA_964595515.1 uncultured Pirellulaceae bacterium | reverse complement strand
AGTTCTGGGAAAATTGGCAGGCTCAAAACTTCTGCCGCCGCTCGATTTGTTTCGGTTAAATGCCGATCACTGACTTTGAGGTATTCGTAGCATTCTTGTTTGTGAATCGGAACAGGGTAGTAAACCTCTGATCCAACATTTAATTCTGCCAATTGACGTCGAACTTCATCTCGGCGACCACCAGCAACTCGAACAGTAAATTGATTCCAAACATGACCGTAGTCCGGCATGGTGCTTGGCAAAGTTAGTTCGTTCGCCAAACCAGATTGCAGAATCAATTTCCGGTATCGAACCGCGTTTTCTTTTCGCTTGGTTGAATATTCACTGAGGTGCTTCATCTTGATCGAAAGCACAGCCGCCTGCATCGAATCGAGCCGGCTGTTGATTCCGACTTCTTTGTGATAGTACCGCGGGCGCATTCCGTGATTGGCAAGTAATCTCAAACGATCGGCGACTTCCGCGTCGTTGGTTGTCAACATTCCACCGTCACCAAATCCCCCCAGGTTCTTGGTTGGATAAAAACTAAAACACCCTACCGTTCCGATACTTCCAGATTGCTGATCGCCATAAGACGCACCAATTGATTGGGCACAATCTTCGACGACTTTGAGGCCATGCTCATCGGCGAACTCCATGATCGGGGCCATGTTGGCACACTGTCCAAACAGATGCACTGGAATAATTGCTTTTGTTTTTTCGGTAACCAAACTTTCAAGCTGAGTGTAATCCAGATTGAACGTCGACGGTTCGATGTCGACGAAAACAGGAACACCACCCAAACGAGACACGGCACTTGCCGTCGCAAAGAAAGTAAAGCTTGGACAAATGACTTCGTCACCAGGCTCAATTCCAATCGCCATCAGAGCCAGCAACAAAGCGTCGCTTCCAGATGCACATCCGATTGCGAATTCCGTTTGACAAACGTCCGCGACCGAGTGCTCTAGATTTTGTACGTGGGGGCCGCCGATGAACCTTCCCGAGTCAATGATCTCGGAGAACGCTTCCATGATTTCGTCTTTTAGTGGCAGATTGCCACGGCCGACATCGAGGAGTGGGGCGGAAGAAACGGGAGTCGGCACAGATGCCGCGAGCGGAAATTTCTTGATATTCATTCTTCCCTTCCTTGGAGAATGAGGTGGTTTAATTTGGGTTCGCAATCCATTGCGATCGCAGGGTTGGCCTGCGTGGACGAAGTTAGAGAGGTTTTTGGACTCGGTCAAGACGTTTTATGGGGAGTCATGGAAGACCTTAACAAACCAACCATTTGCGACGATAATGGGCCGCTAGCAATCTATTTGAAAAGCCAGCCATGATCTTAATCGTCGATAACTACGACTCGTTTACTTATAACTTGGTGCAGCGACTGGGGGAGATGGATTCGTCGCTCGACATCCAAGTTCATCGCAATGACAAGATCTCAGTAGATGAAATTGAGTCCCTGAAACCATCTCATATCATCATCTCTCCGGGGCCTTGTACTCCTAACGAAGCCGGGATTTCAGTCGGAGTTGTCGAGCGATTTCATGGCAAGCTACCGATACTGGGAGTTTGTCTTGGGCATCAATCAATCGGTCAAGCAACGGGCGGTACGATCGTTCGTGCTGAACGATTGATGCATGGAAAAACTGATTCGATTTATCACAACGACGCCGCGATATTTGCCGGCTTGCCCAATCCAATGACCGCGACTCGGTATCACAGCTTGGTTATCAAGCCGGATACGCTCTCGGATGAGTTCGAGGTTTCGGCTTGGTCAACCGCTCCCGATGGAGGCAAAGAAATCATGGGTGTCCAACA
>CAZQQR010000505.1:0-1922 GCA_964595515.1 uncultured Pirellulaceae bacterium | reverse complement strand
TCGTCAAGACTTCCGAGAATTATCTCTCGCAGAGACGCGAAGGCGCAGAGTTTTCGATTCAGAGGAGCGGATATGTTCTTTGTGGCTCAGCGAATTTTTTGAATCGCTGTCGTCGTCGTTTTGACAGGATTTACAGGATTAACATGATGCTGTGAATTGCGGCGTCTGTCAGAACTCTTGACGAGTTCCGCTACCTTAGCTGGTCCTGTACCACGTTTCGATCCGTTGTATCGATCGGATGGCGTCAGTGGTTTTGTTCTTCAGTCAAATGCACTTCGTTGAGACTAATCGAATCGACCAAATGGATCGACGAAGCGAATCTTGGCTGAGAAGCTACCAGAACACTGAACGCAAAAACCGCCATCGACATGCGACCCGTGATTGGATTGCATGTCGATGGCGGATTCAATTGCTGAACTCAAACCAACTTAAACCGTGGTCGAAGCATTGATCTGCGAGACGGCACCGGCAATTCCGCGAGCCATTGGGACCGGCGATTTTTGCCGCTCCATCGGAAACATCAAAGTGAAACACGTCCCTTTGCCAACGCTGCTTTCGACACGAATCTTCCCACCATGGGCTTCGATGATATTCTTACAAGTCGCCAAACCCACGCCCGTTCCGCCTTTGCCCGTCTCATCTGGACCGGCTTTGGTCGTGTAATAAGGAACAAAGATCTTGCGAAGTTTGTCTTGGGGGATTCCCGGACCGTAATCGCGAACGCTGAGATCAACCGTTTTGGTTTGGTCGTTCTTCTTCAACTTGATCACCAACTGACCGCCTTCGCTCATCGCTTGGCGAGCGTTGATCAGCAGGTTCATCAACACTTGCTGAATCTGATTCCCAATCGCTGAAACTTCAGGAACTTCATCGAGATCCATATCGACCGAGATTCGATACTTTTGCATTTCTCGTTCAAGCAAAACCATCGACTCATCAATGATCGTCGCGATGTTCGTCATCTCAAAGTGTTCACTCCGGTTTCGAGCCATTCCCAATACCGAGTTTGTGATCTTGGCCGCTCGATTGCTGGCCGTGTTGATCTTGTCGAACGCTTTGTCGCGAGTCTCTTTGTCGTCGTGACGCATTCCCATTTTGGCGTAGTTGATGATGGTCATCAAAACGTTGTTGAATTCGTGCGTCGTGGTGCTGACAAGTTCACCCAACGCGGTCATTCGCTGAGTTTGGTCAAGCCTCTTTTTAAGGGCTGTGATTTCATCACGAAGTTGTTCAATCTCTTTTTGCTGGCACTCGCTCACAAGCGACCTTCCTTGGCGTTGGTAGCAATAAATCTTTGGCAATCGACAATGACACGGCTTTCTTCCTGAGCCGTGCATTTTCACTGTTTTGTCAAAACCAAAGCTTTACTCGGGGGATAAAGCGTTTTTGTGACATCGGCCAATCGATCTGTGACGCTAAAACCGTTGTTCCTATAATCCGATTGGGTAATATCTCAACAATTGAACGCGCTAGTTGCCCTCACATCTCGCCAAAAAACTTGGCCAGCAAGAATGCACTGCAAGCACCGACGTCATGGATGACGTGAAAAAAGAATACAGGAAGTAAAATGAGCACCGTTGAACAGATAGATCAGCTACTGGATGTTGCAAAAGAATTGGGCTACCAAATCCGCTACGATTATTTTGGTGGTACCGGGGGTGGGGTTTGTGAATTTTCCGGAAAGCGGGTTCTCTTCATGGACCTTGCGTTAACTTCTGTCGAGCAATTGGAGCTGTTGGAATCCCTGATTGCCCAAGAACCTTTGCTCTCAACCGTCTCGGTTTCAGACGATCTGAAACGTTCGATCATGAAGCGTGCGGCTTAACGAAGACGAACCGGGCAAAAATCGCGGAGTGGAGACATTGACCAAGCGACGCAGTACGAACACGAGAATCGGTCATGTTGACGGACAGAGACATTCC
>CAZQQR010000504.1:0-1981 GCA_964595515.1 uncultured Pirellulaceae bacterium | reverse complement strand
TACGCAATGCTGCCAGGGCGAAACTGGGGTTATGATTCGGTGACCATCAATCAATTCGCCCAATCGCAGCCTGATCTTGGTTCCTTTAAAACCTCCCAGATTCAAGAGCGATTGTTGGGTGAGAAACGATCCGAGTGGATCCAATGGCGAGCCGAACAGATGACGAGTTGGTACGAGACGTTAGCAAAACGAATTCAGCGAGTTCGTCCGGGTGGAAGATTATTCATCGCTCCGGTCGATCTTTATCAGAACGAAGAACTGGCCGCGGCTCTCAGTCCTTCTTTGCATGTTGCGTCAGAATTCGAGAACGCCATGCGATACGTTGGATTTTTGAAGCGATTAGTCGCAGGGAAAAATGCTGACGGCAACGCAAGCGGTATTGTCTTTTTGAATCCACATCGGTTCGCACCTGACGAAAAACTGGCAGACCGCCGCGTCGATATGGACGTTGAAAATGCACAACAGGCGAAACAGTTTTTTGAAGGTTCCGAGTTCTCTGCTGATATTTTCAACCATCGTGTTTCTTGGGCACACTTTCAGCAACTTCAGCAGCAACAGATATTCGGACGTCAATTGACGCCCTTGATGCGGCTGCAGCCGATGTTGCCAATGGGGCATTTTAACCGTGAGAGATTTGCGCAGGCAATCAAGAACCGCGACGCGTTTATGTTGGTGGACGGAGGGTGGACGCTTCCGATGGGCCAAGCATCAGATCTTCATAATATGATGAGCGTATTTGAACAGCTCCCAGAAGAGGTGTTCGGAGACGTACCAAGTGAGAAGTTTGAGGATCAAAGTTCGTTGCCGTTGGCGGTACGACAACTAGTAAGCGGCGACGAAATGTATTTCTATGCCGTGAATGCTTCGCCGTGGGAGATGACGGTAAATCTGTGGGTGAAAACAAGCAGCCAGTCAGTAATCAAATCGCTTTCCAATGACGTGTTTTTGGTCAAACCGTTCACTTCCGTTTCATCAAATGACAAGGTCGCCGGTTTGGTTCGGCTGGAAGTAAAGCTGCCGGCTTTCAGCATGGCTGGTGGTCGATCCGATGATCCGAACGCCGTGGTATCCAATTTTGATTTTGAGTTTCCAGATGGTGCTTCGGATACATTGAGAAAACACGTTTATCGTTTGCAGGCCAAACTTGTCGAGTCGGCAAACCAATCTTCGATCGGAGTTATTGAAAACTCAGATTTTGAGTTAAACGCCCAGCCATCGTTAAACGCTTGGGATAGCGGAAAACAATCAACCGAAAAGGTCCGCTTGGATTCATCCACTGGAGCAAACGACCCCGGCGGAAACGCAAGTTATGTTTCACTTTTGATGAACAACGATGGAAATCAGCCTGTTTGGATTCGGAGCAATTCATTTGACGCCCCCACAACTGGACGCCTTTCGATTTCCGTTTGGTTGAAAACGCTAACACCCGATACTCAGCCACCACTTCGGTTATCCATCGAAGGTCAAGCTTCGGGAGAAAGCTATTATCGATTTGGTTCGGTGGGAAGCCTCTCCCAGGATCAATCAACCAGTCAACTTGGTCGGCAGTGGAAGAAGTTTGCGGTCCACTTTGATGACCTTCCGGCTAACCTGACGAATGTGCGCGTCGGGTTCGATCTTATGGGACCCGGACAAGTCAATATCGACAACGTCCAGGTGTTCGACCGTTGGTTCGATGAGAATGATGCCAAAGCCATGACCCAAATGTTGGCGAGTGCTGGGCCATTGTTGGCCAACAAGGCGTCATACGATCAAGGTCGCCGATTGTTGGAAAGCTATTGGATGCGATTTTTGGATCTGCACATTGGAGAGTCAAAACCCGATCGCCCAGAACCGCGATTGTTGCCAGAGGAACAAGCACCACTGATAGGAGCCAGCGAGTTCGGACTTGAGTCAACTTTCGATGAACCACCGAAAAAAGAGCCTCTGTTTCGAAGACTAAGGAATATGGTTCCGCGAAAACAAAAACAGCGTTAATCCT
>CAZQQR010000503.1:0-2022 GCA_964595515.1 uncultured Pirellulaceae bacterium | reverse complement strand
GATTTTCGTGCCTGCCAAAATTTCGGGCCTCTCTATGGTCGCGCCTAAGCGATGGTAATTTTTCCTACGGACGATGGTTCCTGATTAGCTTATAATTTGGAGCTAATTGTCTGGACTGGATTTTAAGCTGCTTCGAAAGCAAGTTCTTGATAGATCACCAAAAACAAATTCCACTTCCCGTTGTGCTGATCGTTTGTGTATTGGCTGGCATTCTGGCGTTTATTTTTCTATACAAAGAAGACACTATCCCAGATATTGAAATGCCTTCGACTGCGGTCTTGGAACCGACTGAAGAAGTACTTGGGAAAGACAATGTCCGTGTGTCAAAAACGAATTTCTCGGAAGATTTAATTCTCAATCTTACGCCGCGCCTCAAATTGATTGCCAATCAATTTCAGGGCCGCAATCCGAGTGATGTCGACGATGTTTTTCAATCGAGTGTTGGCTATCTTGGCCCAGCTGGGATCAAATTCGACTGGGGCTCGGTGATTCAATCTGCAGGTCCTGACAGCCTAGCTGCCCATTTTTATTGGCCAATTGAATCTGATTCTATAACGACGAGTACACCGGCAGCTGACATTTGGGCTGAGATATTGACGACTTTTGAGTTGGTCGACGGCAAGTTTGGCGTGTTGTCCGGGAAAGTGCGGGAGAGTGGTGATCAGTTTGAAATGAAGACTTCGTTTGAGGCCAGGTTCAACTCTTCAACAGATCACACGGGTGGAATCAAAACAAAGCAAACGCTGACTTGGAAGAACGTAGGTGAGAATGAATGGAGAATTGAAGATTGGAAACAGGAGAAGATTGAGGTTGTCGTCTCCCAGCGATCTTTGTTCACCAACGTGACAGAATCTGTAATCAATGATGCAGAGTTTTTGGAGTCAGTTCAGCGTTCGGAGCACGAAGAGTTCTTGCTTGAACGAGCCAAGAACCCTGGCATCATGCGAGGGCTAAGCCCCCAAGAAAAGTTCTTTGCGGACTGGAATTCGCTTTACTCCTTTCCATCTGCAAGCGTTATTGATCTCGACCAGGATGGTTGGGATGACATCTATTTGACCTCTCGAAAAGGAAGAAACCTCGTCCTTCGCAACAAAGGAAATCAAACGTTCGAGGATGTGACAGAGTCAACAGGACTTGAGCTCAACGCCGCGTCTACCAATTGCGCTTTGTTTGCAGATTTTGATAATGATGGCGACTCAGATGTGCTGCTTGGCCGGGGAATAGAATCAAGTCTGTTTTATGAAAATCGCAATGGAAAATTCGTCCAAGATCAGGCAGTGAATCAGCAGTTGATTCGAGCCAAATTTGTTTCTTCGGGATCAGTTGTAGACATCAATCGAGATGGGTTGCTTGATGTCTATCTCAGCACTTATGTTTCCGCGACTCCGAAAGATCTTTCATGGGTTCAATATGTTGTACCGCCCGAGCTTCAGGAACGGCTTGCGAAGAGACAGCTTAGCGACCATTCATTTGTAGATCGAACGGGACCTCCCAACCTCGTTTTGATGAATAGAAATGGCAAACTTGAATTGGTCGAACCAAACGCGGCCGCTGCCCAGTGGCGAAATTCGTTCCAGTCGGTTTGGACGGATGTTGATCAAGATGGTGATCTTGACATGTATCTATGCAACGATTTCGCTCCAGATGTGTTTTTGAGCAACGAGACGAAACAGGGTTCGTTTTCTGTGTTTTTCAGAGATCGAACCGGAGAGTTCATTCCGGGAAACACGATGGGATTCGGCATGGGAGCCAGTCTTGGTGACTACGATTCCGACGGGCAAACGGATATCTATGTTTCCAATATGTATTCAAAAGCCGGAAACCGGGTTATCGGTAATTTTGATGGTGAAGTCGACCCAAGAATCAAGATCTCGTCACAAGGCAATTTTCTCTTTCGCGGAGACAAAAACGGTTTTCAACAGGTCGCAGGTCTCGACGAAGGTAAACAACTGGTGTCAAAAGTTGGTTGGTCGTTCGGCGGCCAGATGGCGGACTTTAACAACGATCAAAAACTTGACGTTT
>CAZQQR010000502.1:0-2031 GCA_964595515.1 uncultured Pirellulaceae bacterium | reverse complement strand
CGTCCTTTTCGCCAAGCAGTTTGCAATGGTGATTCGTTCATCTTTGGAATCGCCTGATCTAGTACGCTGCAGAGATGGCGGAGTTAACATAATAAGACCCAAAGGTTATAGCCTTTGAGTCAAGTTGTATCGATTGCCGACGGCGTCACGGCAAGCAGAAACGATACTGATGGCCCAAAAATCAAATCGAATTGGCATGTACGTCTTTTTGGCTCAAGCAAGCGTCGCTTTTATTTCGAGGAACTCAAGAGATGAGGGACATCCGCATGAACTCTCGTCTACAATGACCCGCGGAGATGGAAGATTGACAAGTTTGCAGGTGAATGGCGGTCAAACTTGTCGAACGTGTTTCGCAATTTTAATTCAGGAAAAACCATGCATCTCAAGTTCGCGTTTTCATTTTTAGCACTCGTATTTCTCACCACCACAACCTTCGGCGACATCGTTTACGACGAAGGAATCAGTGGTGACCTAAGTGGGGCATTCGGTTCACCAACGTCGATCACTTTCTCTGCCCAGTCGAACACCGTCATTGGGCAGATGGGTGAGAACGGCGGGACCGGTGGAACCAACGGTCGTGATGCCGACTACTTTACGTTTTCGTTTGGTGGAGGTCGTCAGCTGACTTCGGTTACGATCGACTCATACACTTTCTCGCCAAACAACCCTGGTTCAAGCTTCATGGGGTATGTTGCGGGGACGTCGTTTGCAGGGCAGGGTGGCGGCGACATCGATGGAAACGTTTTGTTTAACGCAGGCTCTGGAGACGTGCTTCCGTCACTCGGTGGTCCGTTGGACGCAGGCGATTATTCTTTTTGGGTCCAAGAGACTTCTGCCAACGCAGTAGATTACACCATCACGTTTGGCTTTTCTGCAGTTCCAGAACCTACAGGGATGGTCGTTTGCGGTATCGCTTTGATGAGTCTTGTTTCTCGGCGCCGACGCGCGGGGAAATAGCCGCTGGTTTGGTTGGGCATCCACGAAAGTCGCGAAATGATCGAGTTCGCGACATCGTGGCTGTTTCGATTACGTGTTTAAGAACCAACATTCAAGCGAGCACAAAAGTGTAATGCTCGGCCGAATAAAAGATCGCCAGGCATCCCGTAAATGTCCAGTTTGGGATTCCAAGTTTCAATCTCCATCTGGTTTCGCTCAAACAGGCTCAGCCATTCTTGCTTACTCAAATAGTTGTACGGAAGTGCAACTCCGTGATGAGCGTTACCCACCCAATCCATGAATCGCAGCGTCGAATAGGCCAGCAAGCCATTCCGCGTGTGATCCTTGATCACGAACCATTTTCGGGCAACTCGTTTGGCTTCCCGAACCATGATTTCCGGATCGTCGGTGTGATGTAAAACGTCAACCATCATGACGACATCAACACTGTTGTCTTCCATTGGAATGGTGATGCCATCGAATTCCGCGATCGGAATTTTGGTGTCGGGTCGAATTAAGACATCGATACCTTGAAGGCTCGACCCAGGCACTTGCTCTTGAATCAAACTTGCAAGTAATCCGTCACCACAGCCAACATCGAGGACGCTGCTGTTTTCAGGAATCAGCCCTTTGAGGTTTCGCAGCAAAGAGTCAACTCGTCGGCCGTGGACTCGTTTTTCGTGAAGCTTGGCGATGGTGTTCATATTTAAACCTATGGACGGGATTACCCAATCTTTGAGATACAGGAAAACGACATCGGATGTAAATACCGATCGCGTTGGTAGGCATTGCTTGGTGTTACGTCATGAAAAATCAGCCGCAAAAATCCCTTTGTGGTTCAATTTAGGATGAAATCTATCTCGAATCGTTCCCAGATATTCTGATTCGATCTGATTCAGCTACCAATCTCGACGGCCATGTTTTCTGCTTCGGCCACTGTACTGATTTGACCATCCAACTGAGCCGCTCGGACTAGATTGAGGATCGTTTTAAACTGTGGTCCACGTTTGACGTTCAAGCGAATCAAATCGCCACCATCAAGAAGCGGAACGGGGTCAAGTTTTTCTTGAGGCCAATTCAAACGCTCACGACAAA
>CAZQQR010000501.1:0-2045 GCA_964595515.1 uncultured Pirellulaceae bacterium | reverse complement strand
CGGCCAAAGAACTCTTTCTTTTTCCAGCTTTGCCGAGCTCGCCACCAACCGACGAGCCAGCCGATCAACATGAAGGTCGCTCCTACGGCGACTTTGCCCCAGTGAGCGAAGAGTGCGTCTGTGATTACCTTGAAAAATTCTTCCATCATTGTCCTTCAGTTGCTTGCTATTCGTTCCGATCAACGGGCCATTTTAAGAAAAGCAAAATGATTGAATCTTTTTCGTTTTTCTACAGCCAAACCGCAAACAGTACACTTCACGGTCAAGTAAAAGTAGCTGGGACTCCGATCGAACGCCGAAAAATTGAACGCCGAAGCGTTATGCTAAATGCACAGTGCTGGTTTTTGCAAACAGCCTACCACGTTGGGTAGTTATACGCCTCGTTGGAGGGATCGAAATCCGAATCCGTAACGCCGATGTTTATTTTGAGATCGGTGTAGTAGTAGCGCTCCGTCAAAACGGGTTCGTCGCCTTCTTTTTCTGGCCAAGTGTAACCTTCAAAAGCGATCGGCACGTTCAGCTCATCATCGATAAAGATTTTCGCAATGTGATACTCAAAGTGTTCCCGTTTAACGGGATGGCTTGCCTCAATTAAAGTGCATTGCCTGCCGTTAATCTCGGCATTTTTTGTAATCTTGACGTCGGATTCGTCATGATCAAGATCGCTTTTCGTTGTCTCCATCATTTTTACAACGAGATTGCGAAATCCGATCTCCCGAATGGGATGAAGGTTGCCTTCCATCGCCAATATTCCGTCTTGATCCAGATAGAACCGTTTCACGTTCATCAATCCAGTGGTGTGGGCAATGATCTTGTCATCGTTTTCTCCCTTTACCCAAATCGCTTCCTGGCCCACATTCGATTTGGGGCGAAGGAAGATTGTGTAGACAGCAAATGGCAGTTTTGGATCGCTCAATTTTTCATGGCGAATTTTGAGGAACACATATTTTTCATCCAGTAGTTCGCCGTCGATTCGGACTTGGCTGATCATCGTGCTTGAATAATCGCTGATCAAACTGTCGATATGTTCAAGTGATTTTTGGCCGAGCATCAACACCGGCCCTAGGGGATGGTCAGCCGCATCGACCACCCCCTGACTGATCGCAGAAGTAATGGAACCATCGTCCATCGCTTCCTGGTTCAGTTGGTTCGCTTGGGTTTCGTCAGTCGGTTTCGAATCACTCGCTTTCGCACCGCCGCTTGAATTAATCACAAGCTCTTTGGTATCGCCAGGATCGATCGTCGGTTTCAGGTTTTCATTAATGAAAAACAGTGCGATACAAGCAATGACAACTAGGCCGATCAGTTTCCACTTTTTTGAGCCACGGTTCTGCGACGAAGCATCAGTGCCAGAGTCAGGTTGGGGCATTTTCGGGTACTCGAGGGCGTGAGAAGTTGGACGCCTGCACTATGTTTGGGCCGCGAACTGTTCCGCGAAACTCAGGATCCATTGATCAATTACCTTCTCAAATTCATTTTGTTTCGCGTCAACGATTTCCTCGAAGTGATTCCAGGTAAAAACTTCTTTGTCTCGAATCATGCCTTTGCCGGCGATGTTAAGCACATTGAACTCATTTTGAGGCCGAACGGTAATTTCGACACGGCTAAAAAAGCTGCCGGCGCGACCGTCTGGGCCACGCGTCAAATCGTTTCGTGACACCGCACCGCCCCAGCCTTTTTCGCCATAAATGGTCTCGTAGTCGAATCCGGGAAAATGATTGGCGAGTTTCTTCAGCGTTTCCTCGATATGATCAGAGAGATTCAATCGAAATTCGCGGTGCTGACTGCGAACCTCTTCCTTGGAAGCCTCCGCCTTTTTCTGGGCGTTGCTTTGGGCGGCGTTGCGGTCTTGCCCACGCTGAATTGCTTTTTCAAGTTTGCTTTCGAAGTCCATAACGGCTGGCTCAAAGTCTGATAGTTGAATCACGTTTGATCCGTGGATCAGTTTTGACGTGAGAGGATGTTCGATTGAACACGGGCTAAATTGTAGCTCAACCTTGAGACAAGCCAAATGTCAGCTTGGGGGAACTCCCCCAGTTTTGATT
>CAZQQR010000500.1:0-2062 GCA_964595515.1 uncultured Pirellulaceae bacterium | reverse complement strand
GATCCGCAACGTCAAAAAATCACACACGCCATCACTCGATTGCCAAGCTGGCTGATCAGTATGGTGCTGCATCTCTCGTTGATTCTGGCTTTCGCCGTGGTTACGTTTGGAGTTCAAGCCACGCCGACCATGGTGCTTCAGCTTTCTGAATCACCTGCAGATCTTCTCGACGACATGGCGATGGAGATCACTCTCGACGATGAGCAAATAGAAGAACCAACCGACTCCGATTTTTCGGTGGCTGATGAAGAGCTTATCGAACCGCAGGCAGTGTCCGTTGAGATGCTCGAAGATTTCTCTGAAGCAGACGCGTTAATGTCGAGCGTGAATTCTGGCGATCAGCTGTTTGGCGAAGACAGCGATTCAGGTGGTTCGGATGCCAACGATGCTGGTACCAGTGGCAGCGATGGAAGCGGCGCGTCTTTTTATGGGGTCGAGTCGCAAGGAAACAGATTCGTTTTCGTAATTGATTGTTCGGGAAGCATGGACAGTGAATACCGCTGGATATCCGCGATCAAAGAGCTCAAACGTTCGATCGGTGAACTGGATCAATCGCAATCGTTTTTGATATACCTTTACAACAGAGATACCTGGGCAATGCTGGGGGCAAATCTATTCCAAGCTGAACTCTTGCCTGCGGACGACGATACGAAAATCAGAGTAACAAGATGGCTGGACCGATTCTCGCCCAGATCCGACACCTACCCGGGTGGTGCATTGAAACTGGCCTTGCTCCAGAAACCGGATGCGGTCTTCTTTTTGTCCGATGGCGAATTGATGGACAACACTGTCCAGTGGCTGCGGGCTTGGAATCCCAAAGGCAATAACAGCGCTGAAACTTATTCGCTCGTGGACCAGATTCCGATCCACACCATATTTCTAGGCAGTGGGACGGGGCGGCTTACCATGGAAGTGATCGCGAAGCAGAATTCTGGTCAATTTCGCTGGGCTCGTTAGTCAGTGCGGTAAAAACCGTCCTTCGGTAGGCATCAGTGCAACAGGCTTCAGCAACGAATCTCTCTTTGTGAACGGATATCAAACACCTCACAAGGCAAAAAGCCAGCTTTTCCGGGTATCAACGCTTTTCACACCGGCTGTTAAAACCAGCGACTCAGTTTGAAACGCTTCAGCGATTTCCGCTGGATCGCTCCATCTTTCCGTTGACGCTAAAGTGCGACTTGGGTATCTTTTAGGCAATCGAAACGTCGATATCAAACGGGTTTCTGGGTTTGTCTCAGAGCCCGTTTTGAGAACAACTAGACAATCAACCCACGGTTGATTCGCTGATGGCGAGAGTTTTACTGGAACATGTGACGAAACAGTTTCCAGATGGAACCCTCGCCGTTGATCATGTTGGGCTCGATATTGGTGATCGAGAGTTTCTGGTTCTCGTTGGACCGAGTGGTTGTGGCAAGAGCACAACGCTTCGGTTAATCGCTGGATTGGAGCGAAGCACTTCCGGATCAGTCACAATTGGTGAGCGCGACGTAACAAACGTTGCACCCAAGGATCGTGACATTGCGATGGTGTTTCAAAATTATGCCTTGTACCCGCACATGTCGGTGTACAAGAACATGTCGTTTGGTTTGACGTTACGCCAGTTTGGCGGTGTCTTTGGTGACGGAGTAATTGGACGTGGTTTAAGAAAAGTGTTTCAACCAAAGCGTGCGGCAGAGTTTACTCGACTGCGTGCTGAGATTGATGACAAAGTTCGACAGACGGCGACTCGACTGGGCATTCAACATTTGCTTAATCGAAAGCCGCATCAGTTGTCCGGCGGTGAACGTCAACGTGTTGCTTTAGGGCGAGCGATTGTGCGGAATCCGGCGGCGTTTTTGTTTGACGAACCACTTTCGAACCTTGATGCCAAACTTCGGCAACAAATGCGAGTGGAACTGAGACGATTACATCGGGAGTTACAGGCGACGATGATTTATGTCACGCACGACCAAGTCGAAGCGATGACATTGGGAGATCGAGTCGCAGTGATGAATGGTGGGAAGATCCTGCAAGTTGGCAAGCCGCTGGAAGTCTATCAGCGGCCTGCCAACCTGTTCGTGGC
>CAZQQR010000499.1:0-2080 GCA_964595515.1 uncultured Pirellulaceae bacterium | reverse complement strand
GGACTCATAATCCCTTTGTCGCGGGTTCGAGTCCTGCCTGCCCTACTTGTTTGATTTTCATGCAAACACATTCGGCTTTCACGAACGACGAAGCTCTGTCGATGTCACCGAAGCGGGTTCCGATATTAAAATAGTTCTCGAATCAGCTCGATAAATTCTGCCAATTGGAGTTTGTCTGAACAATACGGATTCGCTCGCATGACAAGTAATCCCTTGCTAGTCATCGAATTGAACATTTTGAAAACGATACCATGTGCTTCGCGTCCTATTTCGGAATCGGCATTTGCTCTGGCCATCTCCGTTGCCTGCTTCCATTGTGACTCAGTCATCATCGCGATGATTGAGTAAAGATCGAGGGCATGATGACTTCCATTTCCTTTGGTTGCATCGTCAACCTGGTCTCGGAACGCAAAAAGCTTCATCAAAGAATAGGTAAACGGGTGGGGTAGAAACACGGACTTGTTTGCTCGTTCCTGATCTTCACCAATCTGGAGGTTTACTTCTTGCAGGTTCTCTGCGAGTGTAATTGCCTCATCGGTTGGATGAGCATGAACCTTGACGCTCGGATTGGGGCGGACTCGGCGTTCATCAACCTTGAGACCCTTTCCTTCAAAACGGGAACTTGGGCCGGTTAGCAAGTCGATCTTGATTCCACGTTGAATAAATCCATCGGGATCATCTTTGCGGAACTGGTAATGCTCGGCTCCCACTATGGGTGTGTACCCAAGTTCGTCCAAAGCCGACTTTAGCGACGCCAAACGAGCGGAGTCGCAAAGCAATTCAGGTCGCAAAAACAAATCCAAATCGTTCGTCGATCTCGCTTCGGGCCAATTTTCAAGAAGCGTTCGTGTTCCTTCTCGCTCAAGAATGGTTCGGCGTAGATATAAACCGTATCCGCCACCAAGAATGATCGGAAAGCTTGTCGAATTGAGTTTGGACAGTAAATCCAGCAGGCTTTTTTCAAGACTGACAAGTTCGCTCATTCAACATCTCCACCCTTGAGAAGAAGTTCACGAACCTGATCTGCGGTTTCTCGATCTCGCTTGTCGCCACGCATCAACTCTAACCATGTTTGCAATGGCGAAGCCCATGGAAATTTCTCTCCAATTCGTACGTCAAAATAGTCTATTGACCGCTTCGATTTGAACAACACAATATTTTCGAAGCGATCGGTCTCTTTGGCGGCGACAATCATATTTTCCCCGCGTCTGGCCGTCATGCGTTTGGCGAGATCCGTCGGATCGGGAGTGTAGAGTTGATAGATTTCTGCCCGTTGCATTACCGCGTAACGTTCTGTCGAGCTAAGGCCATTGAGCACTACCAGATCGTCAGTGGCATTTATATAAAATTTGACCCACTCACGAAGGTCATCTGTTTTGACTTTCAGTTTGATAGATTCTTGCCCTTCAAGCGGCTCGTCATTGCGTTGCAGTTTGTCCAGCAATTGATCTCGTTGAAGCAGCCTGATGGTTCCGTCGTCTTCGCGGGCGATGATCAAATCTTGCTCAAGGGTCTTCAAGGCTTTGGAAACGGTGCTGAGTCCAATTGGCTTGGTTAATCCGCTTGCCGATAACAAGTCCCGATCAACGATTGCTTCGCGAAGCGATTGAAGTGAAGGGAAGGAATTTTGCTCCGCAAAGATTCTCGCCACCAACGATGTTTTGCCCCGATACACATTCTTGATCGTTGCCGAGCTTTTGAAGCGATTCGGTTGTCCGGTGCGGAAGACTTTCAGTCGGCCCGGAATCGTGATCACTCCGTTGCCACATAAGTCGATACCACTAATGCCCAGTCCATCCAATTCATCAAGCTGTTCGGGTTTCAGATACGGCAGCAGCAACATTGGGAACATGCCACCGGGCAGATTCCAGGATTGGATTTGCAGAACAGCGCCAGCAAATTCCTTAGGCGTCCCAAGCCGTTTGCACTCGATCGCGAAAGCCGCTTCGTCATCATCCCAAGCCGCATCAACGATCGCGTCATATCGAGTATCGCCCAATTGCGCAGAGATTTCCCGCATCGTCAGCGTGACTGGCGAAAGGCTGATTGGGCTCGCTTTTAGCTGAGCGAGCATCTCGGA
>CAZQQR010000498.1:0-2095 GCA_964595515.1 uncultured Pirellulaceae bacterium | reverse complement strand
TGGTCCAAAAAAAAGCGATTGTGCATCCAAAGACGCACAATCGCATTGTTTGATTTCGAGGTTTTGACACGAGTTCGTGTCGCCGCCAACCAATGGACTACTTTCGTCGTTCTTTCAAACGAACGGCTTTTCCGACGCGATCGCGAAGGTAGTACAATTTCGCTCGTTTGACGACGGCTGACCGTTTGACTTCGATTTTATCGATTCGAGGCGAGTGAACGGGGAACTTTCGCTCGACGCCCTGGCCAGCAACGATGCGGCGGACGGTGAACATTGAATTCGTGCCGCGGCCACTGCGAGCGATTACTGTACCGGAGAAAACCTGAGTACGAGACTTTTGGCCTTCGTGAATCAGGCAATGTACGTCGACTGTGTCGCCGATTTCAAATTCTGGAGGCTCGGCTTTCATGCTGGTCTTTTCGACCATGTCCATAATTTTTTGGCTCATTTTATATTCCTTAAATATTGCTATCGCGACATTCTAATTGGAGTCCAATAAGTCGCTTCGCTTAGTCTTTGTATTTTCCAAACTTTTGGCTTTGCGCCAACGTTCAATCTCCGGATGATTTCCGCTTAACAGGATCTCAGGAACTTGCATTCCCTCGAATTCCCTCGGTTTGGTGTACTGAGGATGTTCAAGCAAGCGGTTGCCTCGCGAAAACGAGTCGTCCCAGTTACTTAATTCATCTCCTAACACACCTGGTACCATACGAACGAGACTGTCGATCAAAACCATCGCGGCGACTTCACCGCCGTTGAGGATAAAATCCCCGATCGAAATCTCTTTGGGTTGAAGGATGTCGATCACACGTTGATCGAATCCTTCGTACCGTCCGCAAAGCAAAATCATCCTTTGATCCGTTGCCAACTCCTCGACCATCGGTTGTTTCAACGTTTGGCCTTGAGGCGTTAACAAGACGACATTCCCAGGTTGAGAAGCCATCTGTTGTACGTCGCGGACACAGTTGACGACCGGTTCGACCATTAAGACCATCCCGGGGCCGCCACCATAGGGCGTGTCGTCAATTTTGTGGTGACGACCTTTTGCCCAGTCCCGCATATTGTGAACGTGGATTTCAACCAACCCTCGTTCAATTGATTTATTCAAAATGCTCTGGCTCAAGTATCCGGGAAACATCTCCGGAAACAGGGTCAATACGTCAAAGCGTAAAACGCAAGCCATCGCAGTTGCCAATCTGGCTTAGTCAGCCTTTTTTTCCTCAGCAGGTGCTTCAGCCTTTTCTTCAGCTGGAGCTTCTTCCGCTTTGGCCGCCGGAGCTTCTTTGGCTTCTTCAGCAGGTGCGTCAGCGGCTGGCTTTTCAGCGGCTGCTTCGGCGCCCTCGGCTGGAGCATCACCTTCGGGAGCGGCTGCTTCCTCTGGTTTTGCTTCTGGTTCGACCTTAGGCATTTCAACCTTCGAAGCCGCCGATTTGGCTGCTTCGATCGCTTCGGCACGTCGACCACCGAGTTTAGCAACGGCTGTCGCTTGGGCTTCGAGGTGGGTACCTGCGGTTCCGTACTTTTTAATCAAAGTCGCAACCTTCTGAGTTGGTTTAGCACCAACGCTGATCCAGTAGTCGATCCGCTCACCCTTGAGGATGGCACGTGCGTCTGTGTCTGGAACGCTTGGGTCGTAAGTTCCTAGTTGCTCAATGACTCGTCCGTCACGAGCGGTGCGTGAGTCCATCGCGCAAACTCGGAAGAATGGTCGGTGGGTCCGGCCCATCTTTTTTAATCGAATTCTAACTGCCACTTTTTCCTCTTTCTTTGGGTTAACGATTCGTCCTGACGTAAACTTTTGAAAAAGTCTCACGCCTCTTCACTGGGAAGATGAACCTTAAAAGGTTGGCATCCTGAGATGCTCAATAAAATCAGGTGATTAGTTTCCCAATCACCTCCAAGTTCAAGCCCGCCTTTTTACCCGTTTTCCCGGTTTTTCAAAAGCCAAAATCGGAGATTTATACGAGTAGAACAGCGTTTCTGTAAGAATTCGGCTTGTTCGGTCCAACAGATAAGCATCAATTGGCAAAATTGGACGAGGAAGCCCGGTTTTTATCGCTGAAGCCCGGGTGAACTCATGTCGCCGAGTTACGCC
>CAZQQR010000497.1:0-2130 GCA_964595515.1 uncultured Pirellulaceae bacterium | reverse complement strand
CCAACTGTGATCGCCCCACTATCGGTGATATCTCCAGTCGTCGCTGTTACATCCAGATTGCCACCGACTGCGGTTGCTTTCAGATCCACGGAGCCCGTATTCACAACCGTGGCATCATCACCCGTTGTCAGTCCGATTGAACCCGCAACATCTAGTTGATCAAGCGTAATCGGACCCGCTGCATCAAAACAAGCATCACCCGCAACGGTGATCGTTCCCGAATCGACAATGCTTCCAGTGGTCGATGTAACATCGAGAATGCCCCCAACCGTAGTCGGCCCAAGATCAATGTTGCCAACCGCAGTGATCGTTGAGTTGCCCGATACTCCGATCGACGTCATCGTGAGATCATCGAGGTCGTTAAGATCAAGCGCACTCGCGTTGAGAACAGAGACTGTGTTGAAATCGTTCCCGACTTCCGTCAAAGAAATGACGTCCGCGCCGCTGATCGTAAATGACCCAGCATCATTCAGGATCGAAGTTCCGCCGAGCTGTGTAACATTCCCGAACAAAACCCCGCCCGCATCCGTTGCGATGTCGACGGGTCCATCAAAATCAAAATTGGCAAACTGAATATCGAACTGATCGGCCGTGTCACTTTCGATTAGCAGCGAAGCCAGACTGGTCATTGAACTGTCGACTGTCAGGATGGCCGTTCCATCGCCAGTGATTCCGACAGCCGTATCGTCTCCGCTCCAAACGCCATCCGACAATAAGAAATTGTAATTTGTTCCCGCTTGCGCGACCGTCAAAGTATCAGGGTTGATGGTCGAGTCGACGAAGTTGTCGAGGGAGAGAGCGCCAGCAGTAAAGTCAAAACTGGCATTCAATAGCCGCCTTGGCTCAAGCTTCTCATGTCCTTCCAGCCGAGGATTCGCTGGAGGAGTTTGTTTTTTTCGATTCATTTTTTTATCCACGTGGGTCCGCTTCAATTGTAACTTTGGCAGTTTCCCTCACCAAGTAATTTATTGACTTTGAGCAAACTAGATAAACTACGGGCGTATTTCAGGTTCGATATTAACGGGGTCAAGCAGGAGGACTGGGGTGCCGATTGTGATGATGGATCGGCATAACTCAGACAAAGGCGCTTGTAATGAAAAATCGGAAACTAGAGATCAAGCTGACAGCTCTCTTGTGCATGCTCGTTTTCGGTTCGCCATTGTTCGGTCAAACAAGCTCACGCCGAGTGACAACTGCCCCGAAAGGAACCGTTTCGAGCCCTCCGACTCCAGTCAATTCGAACCAGGCTCCGGACGCAACCGTGCTAGCTGCCAAAAGCCAATGGGGAAAGAAACCAACCCCAGTAATATCCAACCTCAAGCCTAAAACAACTCCGACAACTCCGTTGCAAACGAATCGGACGACTGATCAGACCAAGCGTGTCTCTTCAACAGTTATGGCCACAGAATCGTTCAACCAAGCCCCAAAGAACTTGCCGCCACGAGTTTATCAACCGCTGGCTGGCAACCAACCAATTCAGATCCAACCGAAACTTGAGCGCCTTACAGCGCCCTTGGTCCCAGTTCAAAACATCACATCCAAACCAGCTACGCCAACTGATCGAGTGGCCAACCTTCCGCCCGTTCCTTCTGTAAAAATATCTTCCACGCGACAACCACTGAAACCCAATCCCGTTTTCAAAACTAAACCTGTCGCTAAACCTAAACCTCGTGTTCAAAAACCGGTTCCAAAGTTAATGGACCCCGAACAGTTCCGGGTGACGCCAAAAGTTCCAGCAAAAAAATCTGCTTCGTCGCGTCGAATCTTAAGTCAAGAGAAACAGGATTCGCTTTCGGATGAACAGGATTCTGTTCTTTACGACGATGAAAAATCGAGTGATTTACAGAACTTTCGTAATCGACGATCAAACCGATTTGCTGATGACGAGGGCGAGAATTCGATTTTGAATTCCTTGCCAACTGCAAGTCTTCATGCCGGTATCGTTCCCAACTCAATGCAACGAGCGACAGCCAATCGAAATATCAGTGATCCCAATTTGACGTTCGCTGCCAACGCAACCATGGCCCAAGTCGCTCGCATGAACCAGCAGCCTTTTGTTAAGACTTGGCGATCTCCTGACATGGTCCATCGACCACTTTATTTCGAGGATGCCAATCTTGAGCGATACGG
>CAZQQR010000496.1:0-2213 GCA_964595515.1 uncultured Pirellulaceae bacterium | reverse complement strand
AGCGTCAGTGGGGTTTTGAATTCCTGACAACAACAATGAGGTCAGAGCAAGGGCAAGGAATTGGCTTTGTGGCTTCATGGGATTCTCCAGCATTCATATCCGCGCAAGAGGTCGCGCGATCTTATGAACACACTGCAAAAGCGGAGCCACATTGAAGAAGCTGAAGTAAGTTGAGAATTGACCGGAAATGCAGGGTTTTTAATACCGAAGCAATAATACCGCCGCATGAAAAACTGCGGTCAAACCGATCACACCTCGTCGCAATTCACGTCAACTTTACCTAACGATCTGGCCGTTGGTTCGCAGCGATCTGAGCTGATGCGAATGTTGCGGTAATGGTTCGGTGGAGGTTTGCTGGGGCGCTGAGTGATTGTTCATCGCAGCCGTCTGCTGCAGGACCTCCTGAGCAAGACTTCGATAATCCTGAGAGCCGTTGGAATCGTTGGAGTATTGAAAAATGGATTGCCCATAACTTGGGGCTTCCGCCAATCGAATGTTCTTACGAATTCGAGTGTCAAAACTGTAGGCGTCCGACCAAATCGAATTGTTGATTCTTTGTTCTTCCAAAAACGATTCGACATCCTGAACGACTTCGTTCGCCAGTCGAGTTCCTGTTTCGTAGAGACAGTAGACGACACTGGAAAGCTTTAATTCAGGATTCAATCGCCGACCGACCAATGCAATGGTCCGAAGAAGTTTGCTCAGACCATGCAAGGCGAGAAAATGCGGTTGAAGAGGCAAGAAGACTTCATTTGCGGTCGTCAGTGCGTTCAGAGTCAGGATTCCCAGCGAAGGTGGGCAATCAAAAATGATGTAGTCGAATTTTTCTTCTACTTCGGCCATTCGGTCGCGAAGGATGATTTCTCTGCCAACCGCTCCAGCCAGTTCCATTTCAGCGGCAGCGAGGTCGATATGGGACGGGCTCAGCCAAAGGTTTTCTTCGACTTCGTGACATACCTCGGCCAAGGAAACTTGGTCAGTTAAAACGTCGTACATGGAAAGGTACTGCTCTTGCATCCCAAACCCGAGATGCAGCGAAGCGTGGGCTTGCGGGTCAAGGTCGATCAGCCATACTCGTTTTCCGGCTTCGGCAAGTGCCGCACTGAGGTTGACGGCGGTGGTCGTTTTTCCGACGCCACCCTTTTGATTGATAATCGCGATTGTTCGCATCGGGAACTCCATTTCCACTTTTGCTGAACCGTTGTCTGCCAAACTCTTGATTCAGCAATTTCATTGGCCCAGAATACGACACGTCTTATGGCGTCGGTACGACTCTGAGCCATCTATGATTAGATGTGATTCCAGTATAAGACCGCTATGTTGCATTCGCCTACAGGAATTCGGTTAGCGGAAATCAGAGGATAGCTAGCACTATCAAAAAGGCGATTTCAAGAGCACTCACCCCCAGATGAAACCACTTTGACAATGAAACTGTTTCGATTTCAAAAAGGCTACTCTCCGTTCATGATCAGCAATCCACACAGCGGAGTTTTCCTTCCGCCTGAGATTGCAGAGACTATGACAAACGATGGTTTGGAGCGTCGAGATACCGATTGGTTTTTATCACAGATTTACGATCTGCCAGCTGTGGAAAGCGCAGCCATGATCAGCGCCAATGTTTCGCGTTACGTGGTAGACCTCAATCGACCTAAAAGTGGTGAGTCGCTTTACCCGAACCAAAACACGACCGGCATTTGTCCGGTCAAAACGTTTCAAGGTAAGCCAATTTATCGTGACGGGTTTGAGCCAGATGAAGCTGAAATTAAAAAGCGAGTTGAACATTACTGGCAACCTTATCACGATCAACTGTTGGGGGAGCTTGATCGGCTGATCGAAAAGTTTGGTTTCGTCGTGTTGCTTGATGTTCATTCGATCGCCCAGGAGCTGCCTATGTTGTTCGAGGGCAAGCTTCCTGATTTCAATTTTGGAACGAATCACGGAAAATCTTGCGGGGCTGGTTTGCAAGAGTTGATTGAGACGTTCGCGTCGGGCATCAAAGGCTATACCCACGTTGTCAACGGTCGGTTTGTTGGAGGCTATATCACGCGGAATTACGGTAGCCTTGAAAATGTCCACGCGGTTCAGTTGGAGCTGAATCGTTCAACCTACATGGACGAGGAGGAGCTTGAGTGGGAGATGGCTCTCTACCAAGAAGTCAATCCCGTCATCGAATCGTTGGTGGTCCGGTTGATCAAATGGGCCGAAAGCCATCC
>CAZQQR010000495.1:0-2271 GCA_964595515.1 uncultured Pirellulaceae bacterium | reverse complement strand
CGCCGAGTTTTCAATTTGGCCAGCCGGTTCCTGAAGGTTTGGATAAGGCATGGCACTCGGGAACAGAAACAGTCAACCTTGCTTTGGCGAACCTAACATCCCAGTGATTCCACAGCATTCCATTCTGGCTTGTGCCACTTCAGCAACCAGCTTTGTCGCGCAAGTCGAAAATCTGTCACCGTCTCGAGCGGAAGAAGAAAGATCTGCAGATCTTCGCATCGATCAAGCCATGCCGAACGTGAATCAGGCTTGAACATTTCCGTCAGTGTGGCGGACAGTCGATCCGTTTCGCCAGCGTAAAGCGAACTTCCATCGAGCTCTTGGATTAGAAAGACGCCTGGGCCCTTCGAAACTTTGCCAAACTTGATTTTTGACAAGAGCTGGCCTTTTACTTCTTTGATCCCCTTCTTGTCAAAAGAAGATACGCCCAATTTCTTGGCGGTCTGAGACTTGGCACGTTTTTTCGCCGCCGATCCTTCTTTTCGGAGTTTGAGAGCCGCCCAGCGATACTCAAGTGGTTCGTATCCTGGCGCGAACGAGCTTGCGATTTTGTCAAACTGCACTGCAATTCTTGGATCGCAAAAAATCTCATTCAAGCTCATTGAGTAGACGTCGCCAATCTTTCGCCAGGCAATCTCACTGGCAAACACAAACGGTGAAATCGCTTTCCAGTCAAGTTTTGTCGGCGCGCTCGTATCAACCCCGTTTGATTTCAGTTTTCCAGCCTGACGAATTCGAAACAAAAAACGATTGCGTTCCGCTTCTGTGCCGGGCACGTTCTGTCGTTGACAAGCCAATTGGAAATCTTGATTCAAGATAGGATCGGCAACCAAGCGGTCAACCGAAAAGCCACGATTGGACGTCGAGAACGCCTCAATGATTCCCCGCATCTCGGCCGTTAGTTCCAAGTGAATCTTCTCTTCGGCAGCAAACAGACTTAGCTGTCGATCGTCAGACTTTTTTCGCTTTTTGTTTGGCAGGGCGTTCGAATTTGATTTTTGTTTAGCTTTTTGCTTGGCGGCTTTTTTGTCTTTTGCCAACAAGGTGTTCATGTTTGGCTCTTCGCTACCGTTAAGCGGATCGCCAACTCGAATTTTTTCCAGACGTTGTTCACCCAACCGAACATATTCCTGCGAAAGTTCGAATCCGAAATAATTACGGCCAAGTTTCTTGGCAACGGCCAGCGTTGTCGAACTCCCTGAAAACGGATCGATAACCGTGTCACCTTCGCTGGAGCAAGTTCGAATGATGCGGGCCAATAGTTGCTCTGGCATCTGACAACCATGAAATCCAGCTCGCTCCTTAAACGTTCCGGCAACCCGTGGAAAATGCCAGGTGTCTTCGTCTGGTTCGAATCCGTTTACCAACTCTTGCGGTCTCAAAATCCAAGTATCATCAGGCATGCGCCCATTTGGATTCGCACGCGCATCGTTGTAGACCAAACGTCGAGCTGATGGAACACGCACGTCGAGATCGTCATGGTTGAAAACGAAGTTCTTAGGGTCTTTGACGAAGTGAAAAAGATGCGCGTGCGACCGAGTGAACTTCTTTTTACAATTCACTCCAAAGGTGTAGTACCAGATGACCCAACTTCGACAATGAAAACCAATCGACTGAGCTTTGACTTTCAATTCAGCCGCGTACTCATCGCCGATCGCCAACCAAAACGTCCCATCGTTCTTGAGAATACGATGGACCTGCGACATCCAATCACGTGACCACTGGAGATACTGCTCGTCTTCGAGACTGTCGTCGTACTCATCATATTCGAATCCGATATTGAACGGAGGATCGGCAAACACCAAATCAATGGTGCCCGTCTCAATTTCGTTCATTCCAGCGATGCAATCGCCTTGATGGATTTTGCCAAAGAACGTTTGTACTTCCGTGGTCACTTGCTCTCCAACTCAAATCCGAACGAGCAAACATCGCCGGAAAGATTGAAAGTGGTTTGTGGTTATTCGAATGTCACAACCTATCAGCTTTGGCCTGATTTTCGAGTCCTCAAATTGAAATGGCAACATCGAATGAGAAATTTGCCGGTTGGATCGAACACAATAATGGCGTTTCAATTCAGCCCAATTTTTTCGATTGGCATTTTGGTTTCGGAAGGGTTGAAAACTCTGACGGCGTCAAATTTTTCCGGAAGTCTTAACGACGTCCGCTACATTCCCTAGTCGAGCCGACCACTAGGTTGCACTCGACGGAATTGATCCGCGTTTTTTCTTCTCTTTTGATTTGATCAAGGCCTCCATGGTTCTTTTAAGCGAG
>CAZQQR010000494.1:0-2318 GCA_964595515.1 uncultured Pirellulaceae bacterium | reverse complement strand
GAACTTCAAAGCGAATCCGACCCTATTACCGGCCATCGAAAAATTGAATCATTGACCGGTCTCGACCAAATGAAAATGAAGGCCAGTCGGTATTGGCTAAACACGAAACCTCGCGTGTTCGCTGCAACAAAACCCGAAGTGTAAATTTCCGTCGCACGACACAAGACTTGAGCCAGAATTTAATCAGAACTCTTGATGAGTTCCGCCATAACAGCGGTCTTCCCTTTTAACCCAAAACCACTCAATGAAACTCATTTCGGCTGAGGATTCACTATCTTGGAAAGCTGAGCGTCAATGTCGCTCGGTTCTTTGAACCAATAGCGTGTCATACCTGCGTAAGCACGGCATAGAATTGGCTGACCTGAATAAAGATGTTCTGGTAGATGCCGAGCGAGTTCATTGAACGGCACTATTCGTTGAACGACATTACTTTTAAGCCGCCCTCTGTATTTCAACCAAAGAACTCGTTCGCCCTCTCGCCAAAATCTCTTTCCGAGGTTTAGCCTTGGAATCAAACAGAACTTGGTTAGTCCGTCGAGCCCGCGTGAATCGCTGGGCACCCTTCAAAGACAAACCTGAATCCGCCCACTCTTGGGCATGGTCTGTCAATTCGTTGTTCAACTTCTCAATCGAACAACGACAATTCTCGAGATGCTCACGAGAACTTTTCGGAGGGATATATATTTTCGGCCCAAACACCAGCCGTACCCGCGAACTTGGTTTGGGAATCGCAAATTTATCCCAAGTACCCAAGCGGTGTGGATTTGAAATCCCGATCCCCAGCGGAACGATAGGCATCTTTAACAACGAAGCCATGTACACGGCGCCGATTGCCATTTGACGCCTGGGTCCTCGTGGTCCATCCGGAGTGATCGCGATGCTGGAGAACTTGCTGTTTTTCTTCATCCTCCGAATGGCCTTTGAACCTCCGCGAGTCGTACTGCCACGAACAATGTTCAGCCCAAGCGACTTGGCGGTTTGATTGACCCATTCGCCGTCGCGATGCTGAGAACAAAGCACCGTCAACGGCGTGTTGCCCCAACGCGGAAGAATGACGCCGATGTATTCATGCCAAAACGAAAACACAACGTGCTCGCTGTACTCCGCGCGGGCGGGATCGACAGAGCGATCGTAGTGAAAGATCTGATAGTCAAGCAAATCAAGGTATCGAGGCAGGACAATTGAGTTCACCTGCCCGGCGATGATCTGCTTTCGAGTTGCTGGCGTTTCTAAACTCACTTCGTTTGCATCCTTGCAAAGTCGGCCCACGGCCCAAACCAGGTTTAACTTTCGCTCCAGTTTCCACTGAAGACTTCTGTTGCCGGCCCCGTCATGAACACATGATTGGTCGGCTCATCCCACTCGAGAATCAAAGTTCCTCCGAGTAGATGATTGGTAATTTTTCTATCCGTCCGACCTGACAAAACTCCGGCAACGCAAACGGCACTCGCGCCGGTTCCACAAGCCATCGTTTCGCCCGACCCACGTTCCCAAGTTCGCTGTTTGACTTCGGTGCGCGAAACAACTTCAACAAACTCAACATTGATGCGGGCAGGGAACCGGGAATCGTTTTCAATTCTTGGTCCGATCCCAAGCACCAAATCATCAGTTGCTTTGTCAACAAAAATCACACAATGAGGATTACCCATTGAAACACAAGTCACTTTGAACTCATGCCCACCTGCCGACAAAGGAACGTTGACGAGCGGATCTTGATCCAACGTCGTTGGAATTTCTGACGCTAGCAAATAGGGAGGCCCCATATCCACTCGGACTTGCTGGACTTTACCGTTTTCAGCTTCAACGTCCAATGCCAAGATTCCGGCACCCGTTTCGATCTTTAAGTGCTCTTTGTCGCAAATTCCGTGATCAAACACGTATTTGGCAACACAGCGAATCCCGTTCCCACACATTTCGGCTTCGCTACCATCCGCGTTGAACATCCTCATTTGGGCGTCGGCCACCTCCGATGGACAAATCAAAATCAATCCATCCCCGCCAATTCCCTTGTGTCGATCCGCGACTTTGATTGAAAGCTCTGCAGGGTCTGATGGAGTTTCGTTATTGAAGCAGTCAAGGTAAACGTAGTCGTTACCGGCTCCATGCATTTTCGTAAATTGCATCGTTTGATTCGCTTTAAAAATTCTGACTGCAGTTGGTGAATGATTCGGGCATCGCCACCGGACGATCGACCCAATTTGACAAATCCAGCACCTATTCTGCAAGTGACGAATCCGAATTCGTTTCTAACTCATCAAATTCGATCTCATTCCATTGGTCCCATAATTCACCAATCGTATTTTTTCGGTTCGCAAACA
>CAZQQR010000493.1:0-2388 GCA_964595515.1 uncultured Pirellulaceae bacterium | reverse complement strand
GGCAAATGCTCTTTGGCTTTCTTATCAATATCTTCCAGAACATCGGACATGTCTTCGACGTATCCACCAGCGGCCAAGACCTTCAGGCGAATCTCTTCACAGACGTCTGGATTCTCGATCATAAAGTTTCGAGCTTTTTCCTTACCCTGTCCAAGATGCGTTCCATTGTATTTGAACCATGAGCCACTTCGTTGAACGATCTTGTGAGCCACACCGAGATCCAACAAGTCACCTTCGTAACTAATCCCGTTGGAGTGCATCATGTCGAACTCAGCGATGCGGAACGGAGGAGCGACTTTGTTCTTGACGATCTTTGCCTTCACTCGCTGGCCGACCTGAACATCGCCATCTTTGAGGGCTCCGATTCGCCGGACATCAATCCGTACCGAAGTGTAGAACTTCAACGCACGTCCACCGGGAGTGGTTTCGGGGCTACCGAACATGACGCCAATCTTTTCACGGATTTGGTTGATGAAGATCACACAAGTTTTGCTTCGGGCAATCGCTCCGGTCAATTTACGCATCGACTGACTCATCAATCGAGCTTGCAAGCCAACATGCGAATCACCGATCTCGCCTTCGAGTTCTTTCTTGGGAACCAAAGCCGCGACCGAGTCGACCACGATGACATCAACCGCGTTTGATTTAACCAGCATCTCGACGATCTGCATCGCTTCTTCACCACTGTTGGGCTGAGAAACTAGCAGCGTATCCAAAGAGACACCAAGCTTTTTTCCCCAAGTCGGATCAAACGCGTGCTCAGCATCGACGATTGCCGCGATCCCGCCTGTCTTTTGGGCTTCCGCGATCGTATGCAAAGCCAGTGTTGTTTTACCACTGGATTCCGGTCCATAAATTTCAATAATTCGGCCACAAGGAAGCCCGCTTCCACCCAACGCCATATCGAGTGACAAACTTCCCGTTGAGATTCCACGAATCTTTTGGTTACTGTCATTGCCCAGCGCCATAATGGAGCCGGTTCCGAACTGAGCTTCGATTTGCTGAACCGCAGTCTTGAGCGTTTCATTATCGTTGAGCATCTTGTCGACGGCCTGTACTTTGCCGCCCTGCTCAGCTTTGTCGCCCTTCTTTTTTGAAGCTGCTTTTTTGTTTGTCGATTTCGCAGCCGTTTTAGTCTTGGCCATGGCTTTCCCTACTTTGCTGATGGTTGTAGTAGAAGTCGTTTCCGTCGGTTTGCCCGTCGAATCTTTGACTGGTTTTTTAGATTTTACAGATCCGTTTTTTGACGCGGTCGTTGTTGACATCAAAGTCTCCTCTAGTGAACGAAGGTACAGTGAAGGCAAACAACGCTCGTTACGATACGACTCGCAAGTCAGCTTTACAAGTGCCTTCAGATATAACATTCGCAGACGGCTCGACACGTCTGGTCCTCTGGCAAATATTTTTGTCAGAATTCGCTGTTTTTCTGCAAAAAGCCAGTCAAAACCAATATTCAAAACGCAAACGGACGTCCTGATCGTTTTTGAGGAGCTGGGTAAGTTTTGCAATCGGAAGTGATTTTGATGGAACGCCAACCTCATGCAACCTGATCGCCATTACTGGCATTCTTCCTTTTTCCGTTGAGATTTTGTCACTTAGTTTTCAGTCGTTCTTCCTTTTCTCTTTCTTCTTTTTGCATGTGCTGATCCTTCATCACCACCGGAATGAGGTCGTGAAGCCGCCGAGGTTTGCAGAACATTGAGAACGGGACAGCGAGAACGGGACAGTGACAATTCCACTTTGAGTTTGGTCAAGCCCCAGCCTCGTTTTCAACCCAGGGCAAGCAACCAGAAGTAGCTAGATGTCAAAACGGACTTGAACTAAACTTGTCCGACCATGGCAAAACCAATTCGAACATTTGTTGCACTCCGCGCCTCCCAACGTGTCACTTCCAACGCGGTTCGCGTGATCGACCGACTAGCAGCCACCCAAGCTGAATACCGCTGGGTCGAAGAAGAGAATCTTCACGTGACGCTAAACTTCGTCGGTGACGTTGTTGATGTCGAAGTCCCTGAGCTTTGCAAGATCATCAAAAACGCGGTCCAAGATTTCGAACCGTTTTCACTTTCGCTCCAAGGCGTCAATGCTTTCCCTTCAACTGACCGTCCGCGGATTCTTTGGATCGGAGTCGACGAAGGCACCGAAGAGCTTAAAAAAATCTACAGCGTGCTCGCTGACGTCCTTCATCACTGGGGAGTAAACAAGGAACGAAAAGAGTACATCCCGCACATGACTCTCGGACGAATCAGTCGGGGTGGTCGCTGGAACGAAGAGATGATGGCACTAATGCATCGTCTAAGAAATCACGATGGCGGGTTCTGCCAAATCCAGGAAGTGATCGTCTATTCGAGCTACCAAGACAAAGGCGGTCCGACTTACACGCCGATG
>CAZQQR010000492.1:0-2452 GCA_964595515.1 uncultured Pirellulaceae bacterium | reverse complement strand
ACATGCAGATGATCTGCGAGACTTACCAGATGATGAAAGACGGTCTGGGAATGTCCAACGATCAAATGCACGAAGTGTTTGCGAAATGGAACACGGGTGTCCTCGATAGTTACTTGGTCGAAATCACTCGAGATATCCTGGCATACAAAGACGAAGACGGAAACGAAACCGTCGATCTCATCTTGGACAAAGCCGGCCAAAAAGGGACAGGCAAATGGACAGCCATCTCAGCACTGGACGTTGGGCAACCCCTGACGCTCATCGGTGAGGCGGTTTTTGCTCGTTGTTTGTCAGCACTCAAAGACGAACGAGTCTCTGCTTCGAAAGTCCTCAATGGCCCTGATGTAACGTTCGAAGGCGACGCCGCAGCACTCGTTGATGACCTGGAACAAGCCCTCTACGCTTCGAAAATTGTTTCTTACGCTCAAGGTTACCAATTGATGCGTGCGATTTCAGAAGAGAAAGATTGGGGTTTGAATTTTGGCGCCATCGCATTGATGTGGCGAGGCGGTTGTATCATTCGCTCTCGGTTCCTTAACAACATTCGCGACGCGTTCGAAAAGGATGCTGAGCTAACGAATTTGTTGCTCGATCCGTTCTTTGAAAAAGCTGTTGAGAACGCTCAGGCATCTTGGCGGCGCGTTGTTTCCACCGCCGTTACGCTCGGCATTCCAATGCCTGCGATCAGTTCGGCTTTGGCCTATTTCGATGGCTACCGAACGGACAGGCTTCCAGCCAATCTGCTTCAGGCGCAACGTGATTACTTTGGCGCTCACACGTATGAACGAGTCGACAAACCGCGCGGTGAGTTTTTCCATACGAACTGGACCGGACGTGGCGGTACAACTTCGTCGTCGACTTACAACGTGTAGGTTGATACCCAAAGAACGAACTACGAAAGCTTCGAATTCGAAAGGATTGTTTTGAGAGAAACGGAAATCATTAAGCCAACGTTGCTTGCAATTTTTGGTGCGTCAGGAGACTTGGCACGCCGAAAATTGATCCCAGCAATCTTTGATCTGTTCTTGCGAAAATACTTGCCTGAGAATTTTGCGATTCTTGGAATTAGTCGCAGCAAACTTTCCGATGACGACTTTCGCGATCGCGTCTTTTTCAACAATGAGTTTCTCGATCTTTCAGAGGTCGATAACGACATCAAAAGTGCGTTTGCGAAGCTCTTGTTCTATCAACCAATCGACACCAATTCGGCCGACGATTATGCGCTGGTAAAGACACGAGTCGAGGAGCTTGACTCGGAGTTCAAAACAGCAGGCAATGCGATATTTTATCTCTCAACGCCGCCCGTTTTGTACGACAAAATCCCGGCCTTTCTTGCTGCCCACGGTTTGAATAGGTGTGAAGGCAGTTATCGGCGGCTGGTGATTGAAAAACCCTTTGGCTATGACCTTGAGTCCGCCAAGAGCCTGAACATTGATTTGAAGCAACACTTCGACGAAGACGAGATTTACCGGATTGATCATTATCTCGGTAAAGAAACAGTTCAGAACTTGCTGGTCACTCG
Organism: uncultured Pirellulaceae bacterium; assembly: GCA_964595515.1. GTDB lineage: Bacteria > Planctomycetota > Planctomycetia > Pirellulales > Pirellulaceae > Mariniblastus. The sequence continues at coordinate 930 of CAZQQR010000492.1, read as the reverse complement.
ATTTGCAAACGGCGTTTTTGAGCCGCTTTGGAATCGTAACTACATTCATCACGTCGAGATTACCAACGCGGAAAACATCGGTGTCGGATCGCGTGGTGGCTACTACGATACGTCCGGTGCACTTCGCGACATGCTTCAAAATCACTTGATGCAAGTCGTCGCTCATGTTGCGATGGAACCGCCGATCGCTCCGGATGCTTCTTCGATTCGAAAAGAAAAAACGAAGCTATTTGAGTCGCTTCGTCCGATCGCCGAATCTGAGGTCTCCAAATACGCGATCCGCGGCCAGTATACGGCTTCGAAAATGCGTGGCGAAATGGTCAAGGGCTACCGGGAAGAACAAGGCGTTCCTGAAGATTCAAAAACCGAAACGTATGCGGCGGTGAAATTTTTCATCGACAATTGGCGCTGGTCAGGAGTACCTTTCTACGCGCGAACCGGAAAACGGCTTCCCACCAAAGTCACCGAGGTCTCGATTACTTTCAAGCATCCGCCTCACACTTTGTTTCGGCGCGAAAAAGACATGTTTGACAATGCAAACAACAAGCTGGTCATCCGGATTCAACCCGATGAAGGATTGCTGTTGTCGTTTGGAATGAAGGTTCCGGGCGAAGGTTTCCATGTCAAAGATGTCGGGATGGATTTCCACTATTCGGATCTGACCGAATCAGACGTCCCAGAAGCTTACGAACGGCTGCTGCTGGATTGCATGCGAGGGGATGCGACGCTGTATGCTCACGGCGATAGTGTTGAATACTCTTGGGAATTCGTTGAGCCAATTTTGAACGCTTGGAAAAACGATCCATCCATTCCAATTTATGGATATCCAGCGGGCACTTGGGGCCCCGAAGTCGCAGATAACTTGATCGAGCCCGAGGATATCACCTGGCGAAACCCTTGCCGCCGATTAACCGATGACACTTCTTACTG
>CAZQQR010000491.1:0-2455 GCA_964595515.1 uncultured Pirellulaceae bacterium | reverse complement strand
CCGGGGTCTGGAAGCTAGAGATTTCCGACGGTGCTTCTACCAACGAAGGCGTCTTGAATGACTGGTCGATTCGAATTGAAGTCATTCCTCCCATTGCGATCGGCTCACTCAACAGTGGGATTGCGGCGGCAGATGATCTCACTGGGACCGGGTTTTTGATGTACTCTCCAGAAAATGTTCATACTCGGCTAGGGCTGGCTTTTCCCGGCGGAAGCGATCAGTTGCTTGTGGTGCACCACAACGGAACGAACTGGCAATACAACACGAACGATGAGTGGATCAATTTTGTTCCTGCGTTCGGTGATCGCTTGATGGCTGAAATTGATTTTGGTGCTGATACAATTGACAGTCTCAAGGGGCACAATGGAGTTTGGCATGGCGTCGCGGTTGGATTCCTCGATGGTGATCTTGAATTTCACGCCAACCAATGGGAAGGGCTTCCGAACTTTGGTGAATTTGAGGTGACGGGCAGTGTATTCACCGCGTTGACGCCACTGAGTATTGGACCAAGCACTCCAGGTGTCGCCGTCGATGACTTTGCGACAGGAACTGGTTTCTTGCTCTATTCAGAAGCCAATGTTCACAAACGATTTACGCAGTTCAGACCCAATGCCGACAACAACAACCACTTGATTGCAGCCCGATTCACGGACGGGCAATGGGAGTACAACTCAAATTCAAATTGGGTCGCGTTTGAGCCTCATGTCAGCGATCGCCTTGTGGCCGAGCTTGATTTCGATGCAGACGCCGTTTCAGTCCTTGATTCCGGTCGGCACGTTTTCGAAGGCATTCAGCATGGGTTTGTCGAAGGCGATTTAGAATTGGCTGCCAATCGCTGGAATGGTGCTGGCAACACGGGTGAGTTCGAAACCAATGGAACGTATTTCTCTGTTCCGTATATGAGACCTGATCTTAACCTTCGTCCAATCAACCTTGGTCATCCCGGACATGGAGTTGCGATGGATGACGCGGCGACGGGGACTGGTTTCTTGATGTACTCTGAGACTAACGTGCATGAGCGGTTCCCGGATATCGTTGAAGAAGAAAATCATGCTAACTTGGTCGGCGTTCGATTTGAAAATGGCGTTTGGCAATACAACACGAACTACCAATGGATCGAGTTTGTGCCTGAGTTGACCGACCACTTGTTGGCTGAGTTGAATTTTGACGACGACTCGCTTGTTCCGTTTGAAGGTATTACAGGTGTTTACGAAGGAATCGCCAAAGGCTTCCTCGAATCAGACATGACGTTCTTTACTAACCAATGGAATGGCGTGGGTGGAACAGGTGACTTTGAGGTGCACGGGACACACTTTACTTCCAAAAGCCCGGTTGCGGTTGGAACGTTGAACATGGGAATCGCGGTCGATGACAATGCGACGGGGACGGGGTACTTGATGCTGTCTCGCATGAGCACGCAGGATCGGTTTGGGGTTTATGATCAGAGCAGTGAGCATTTAATTGCAGTACGACACGATGGAACCAACTGGCAATACAACAATGACCGAGCGTGGTTGAATTTCGATCCGATGGTTGGCGATCGCCTAATGGCTGAGCTTGATTTTGACAACGATTCGATTACTTCATTCCAAGGCCGCAATGGCGTGATTGCAGGCGTCGGAATGGGATATCAAACGGGCGATTTACGATACCGCGCGAATCGCTGGAATGATGCCGGCAACACAGGCGAATTCTCTGTTACCGGAACATTCTTTACCGCGCTAGAACCAGAATCGGTTGGCCAGCTGAATCTGGGAGTGGCGGTTGACGACGATGCTGCGGGCAAGGGGTTCTTGATGTACACGCGAATGGATACTCAAGCTCGGTTCTCGGCGATCTCGCAAAACAGTTCTAACCTGATCGCTGTTCGCAACAGTGGTCAGGGATGGCAATACAATGACAACGATCGTTGGATCAGTTTCGCGACAATGGCCGGAGACCACTTGTTAGCTGAAATTGATTTCGGCGCCGATACTATCAAGTCACTCGAAGGAGAGACTGGAGTCTTTGATGGCGTTGAACTTGGTTTCATCGACAGCGACCTGGATTTCTTTGCTAACCGATTTAACGGCGTTGGTAACTCTGGCGAGTTCGAAGTGACGGGAACCTATTTTGCTTCTTAGTTGAGATGACCGAGAGGTTTGGCTATGGATAATTGAGAACTAAATCAACGCGAATAAATGTGGGTAGCAAGATTGGCCTATTCCGAATTCATAAATAGCAACATCTTTAACAAGACGGTTGTTTGAGCCTAGCATGTACGGAACATCGATAACGGCTTGGGCGCCAGGGCCATGGGAGCTGGCGATCATTGGGCTGATTGTGGCGGTGTTTGTCGCTAACTGGATTCTCAGTAAAAGAATTGGGTGAGAGCTTTGCGACCGTGCAATCAATGTGGTGTACCTATTGAGAATGCAGAATTGTTTTGCAATTCGTGTAACCCACAGGGAGAACA
>CAZQQR010000490.1:0-2550 GCA_964595515.1 uncultured Pirellulaceae bacterium | reverse complement strand
AGGAATAGGAAAACTAGCTTCTTTTGGCTTTATTGCAATGAAGGCAAAACTTGCCTCAAACAGAATAGTGAACCTCGCTGAAGCCAACATTACGAATTCGGGGAAGACCGTTCTGGGACACTTCCCTGGATACATCGACAAGGCCAAAGCGAAAGGCGCTAGTTTCTTCGATATCGGCGATGCATGGGATTCACTTACGGACGCCCAACGATGGGCAGCCAACACTCACTTCTTGGACAAGATTGCCGACGCTGGCGACCAAGTATTACTATCTTTGCCGAAAGGGCAAATCCGCGAAGGATCGTATTTGGCGAGGGAAATTGATTACCTCATCAATGTCAAAGGATACAAGTGGATCAATCAATGGGCGTTGGGGAAATGACCTATGAATAAGCTTTTAGAATTTTTAATCACTCACTTTGCGTACTTATACGACGAACTGGGTTGCCGTTTTACAGACTCGCAAGTACACGGGCCTAATGCGGTATTAGTGTTGGAAGTTGACGAACTACGACTACGATTCGTGCGCGACCGTAGTCAAATCTTCGCAGATTTCCAAAGCAAGCGTCGAGGGTCTGGCAATCGCTGGTACTCGTTCGGAGTGGTTCGGCAATTGATTGCTGGTGAAGTCGGCGGTAGCGAGGAACTTGACGCCGACAAGGCGTCCTTCGTAAGAGTACATTTTTCAGAAATCAAGCACGCATTTGCCGCAGAGAACGTAAAACAGTCAGAGAATGCCTTGAAACAGTTCGAGAATGAGAGGGGTGAGCGGCTGTTCGGCAGTTAGAAACGCAAAAAAGGTGTCAAGAACGCAAAAAAGGAGAACGCAAAAAAGGTGTCAGGTACCGTTTTGACGGATCCTGTCTTATGTCTGGCTTTGCCAACGAGACTTGATAAACTTTCCCTTTTGCAAGTGGAGAGAATCAAATGGGAAGACCTCCGAGGGTTGACGTTGCGGATGGAATCTATCACGCGCTTAATCGCGGTAATGCTCGGCACGACATCTTCTTCAAAGACGCTGATTTTGAAGCGTTCGAACGGATCATCGCTGAAGGACTTGAAAAGTTCTCAGTTGATTTGATTGCTTATCAATGGATGAGTAACCACTGGCATATGGTTCTTTCACCCCTAGTCGACGGAGGTATGTCTGCGTTCATTGGCTGGGTTACTCTTACACACACCCAGCGCTATCATGCTCATCATGGCACAACCGGTTATGGGCACGTTTACCAAGGCAGATACAAGAGTTTTCCTGTTCAAGACGATGAACATTTTCATACCGTTTGTCGTTACGTTGAACGCAATGCGAAAACAGCAAACTTGACAGACCAAGCCGAAAAGTATCGCTGGGGAAGTTTATACAACTGGCTTGGAGGGGACTCACCGATTGACCTTGCGACCTGGCCTGTTCGCCGATTGCCCCGCTGGGTTGAGCGCGTCAATGCGGCGTTCAGTGAGAATGAGCTTGCCGCCCTCCGTCGATGCGTTAAACGAAGCGTTCCTTTTGGAGATGAACAGTGGACCGTTGAAACTGTCAAACGATTTGGGCTCGAGTCGACAGTCCGAGCACGTGGCAGACCAAGAAAAACTGACTAATTCGCCAAAACGGTCCCTGACACCTTTTAATGATGCTTGGCACCTTTTAATGATGCTGACACCTTTTAATGATGACACCTTTTAATGACCAGTCAACTCCCACTCCAGCATGAACCCAAAACAACGAACGCTGGTAGCAAGATGAAACTCGAAATTGCTCGACATTTTGAGCCCGTCGGCTTAAACTCACAGTAAGGCTTGAAAGAAGCTTAAAAGAAATTCAACTCGATCGATCAGTGCCAACCAACCCCATCTCCAACTCCTATCTACCTGGGATCGTCAAACGAACGTTTGACCTGATGGTTGCAGTATTATTGGTTCCGGCTGCCAGCCCCATCATTTTATTAATGGCGGTAGCGATCAGAATTGAGTCATCCGGAAACCCGTTTTTTGTGCAGACTAGAATCGGGCGAGATGGCAAACCGTTTTCGATGTGGAAGATGCGAAGCCTCTTTTCTGACAAGTTCAAAATACTTGAATGGGACGAAGAGCTGCAACTCAACAGCTTCCGAATCACCAAAGTCGGCCGATTTCTGCGACGGACAAAGCTGGACGAGCTTCCACAGTTGTTTCACGTCATCAGCGGCAAGATGTCACTCGTTGGACCGCGACCAGACATTCCGGAACAAGTTGACCAGTATTCGCTCCAACAACACGAACGCCTCGCAACAAAGCCCGGGATGACAGGTATTGCCCAAATTAGTGGAAACACATTCCTGAGTTGGCCAGTACGAATTGAACTTGATCGCTGGTATATCCAACACGCAAGTTTGAGTCTTGACCTGCGAATTTTGCTGCGAACCGTAGCTTCCATCTGGCGTGGCGAGTCCCGTACATTTGACGAATTCGGGGCTTTGGCAGCGATCGAAAACAAGGCAGCGATCGAAAACGAGCAAGTAGATTTTCGTCCACCTTTGGACGACGTAGATTATTTGCCGTCGAAACAACCTAAAC
>CAZQQR010000489.1:0-2555 GCA_964595515.1 uncultured Pirellulaceae bacterium | reverse complement strand
AGGATCGAAATCGCCCCTCCGAGAGCACATCTGTTAGAGACTGCAGACGTTAGCCGGAAAATGTGCGCAGCGATATTTCTCGGAAGCGAGTGTCTCTTTGAAACACCGTATCCCGCAAGGATTACAGCTACTACAATCCTGACACGACTTTGCTTCCATGTTTGAGGCGCAATGCAGATTACGAGGAGCAGGACACAACAGGAGACACTTTTGCTTTTCAGGCACGAGTCGATCATTGCAGAGAGATTGAAAACTTGGAAAAACCCCCAGAGCACCTTCGCCACAAACCGCAAACCAAACTAGCTCGGCCGCGAGAGATCGTACTGGTTTGTCCTGCATTCAAGAGCGTCGTCAACCTATCGCGAATTGTTCGCTTGGCCGGATGTGCGGGCATCGAAAGAATCATTGCTTGCGGAACCGCCAAAGTTGATCCAACGATTGCACGTGACGGCGTGGCGGAGGTCAAAATTGAAAAACGGCGCAGCCTGGTGCCAGTTCTGAAGAAACTCAAAACCGAAAATTATCAACTGGTTGGATTGGAGCAGACCGACCGATCACAACTACTCTACGATTACAAATTCGTGAATCGAACCGCCCTTGTGATCGGCCACGAGCGTTACGGCATCAAAGACGATGAACTACCCCTCATGAATGACTTGATTGAAATCCCGGTCTACGGATTGCCTTTTAGTTACAACGTCGTGACCGCGACTACGATGGCGGTCTATGAGTATTGCCGCCAATTTCCGACCGGCTAATTTCCTTCCGTCAAACTCGCTAAACTTTGCCAAAACGTTCGGTTTTCGCTCGATATTCGTTTCAATTCCGGCAACTTTATTTTTACTTTTCCCAAACGTTGCTTAAAATGGAACGCGTCACCCCACTCGTTTCCATCCCTCTTCAAGCAGGACTTTCGTGGAAAACACGTATGTAGGTCCATTCCTGATTATCAAAAAGCTCGGAACGCGCCGGCAGAAGGTTTACCATGCGCGGCAAACAGAGCAAAACCGTGACGTAGCACTAAAGTTCATTTCCGTTCCGCCCAATGTCGAGTGGGTAAAAGTTCTCGACAAGATTGATCGTGAAGTCAGCGAGCTTCAGAAACTCCGCCATCCTAACCTTGTCCAAGTCTATGGTGCTGGAGTTGAAGGCGAACGAGTCTTTTTCGCGACCGAGCTAGTCGAAGGCGAGTCTTTGGCCAGCATCCTTGCCCGTCGCGGAAAACTTACCCCGGATCTCGTTGTTGAGTACGGACATCAAATTTCAGAATTCCTGCGGTACTTACATGGGCAGGATCTGATCCACTCCAAACTCACCCCTGACAAGATCATCATCACCCCCGATCACAAGATCAAAATTTCCGACTTGCGGTTGAATCGCTCTCGTCGTCGTCGTTGGGATTCAACCCGCAGGCGTGAACTGGATTTGGCTGCCTACATGGCCCCCGAACAATTCACAGAGGGCGCCTCGCCCAAATCCGATTTCTATTCATTGGGTGTTATTCTTTACGAGGTGCTAACAGGAAAACTCCCTTATGAACCCGACACGATGGGACGGATGACCAAAATGAAAATGAACGCGCCCGTACCGTCGGTCGCGGCGGATGTCATGAACTGTCCGATCTGGTTGGACAAAATTGTCACCCAGATGCTTTCGCCTAATCCGAAAAAGCGTCCTCATTCTGCGCGAGCCATCTCGTTTGCGTTTGAGGAAATCAAGAAAATCGCTTCCACGAAAAAGTCAGCTGTCTCTCAGATGACTGGCGGTTTTAATCCGCTGACGGCCGGTCAAGACAAGAGCGAGGCTCGCCAGCTTCTGGGAATTAAAAAACCGAAAAAGAAGAGTGGCACCGAGGTCCCGTTTTATCAACGCATCCCGTTTCAAGCCGCGGCTCTGGTTGCCATTTTTGCTTTAACGATCCCGTTCTTGATCCCGAAAAGCCAAACCAGCATCATTGATGAAGCGAACAAATTAATCGCCACCAACAGCACGACCGAGTGGAGTAAAGCCCGTGAATTGCTAAAACCGATCATGGAAGGCTCTGGGAAAAAAGCAGAGGAAGCCTCTAAACTCTACTACACCGCTCGTCGAAAAACCCTCGTTCGTCACGCTGAAGAAGGACTAAGTAATCGACTCCAAAGCGAAAATGTTCAGTTGTTTGGCAAAGCTGTTCGTCTTGAAGAAGACAACAAGAACGATCAAGCGATTGACATCTACACCGAATTGATGGAACACGTTGACCCCAAAGGCAAAGAACAACACGTCTACTACGAAGCCGAACATCGAATTCAACAATTGGTCAACAAATCGACTTTGCCCGTCACCCACGGCGAGCTGAGCGACTTGATCGCGAAAGCCAAAACGGCTTTGACGCGATCACAACTAATGGATGCACACACGGTGTTATCCGATATCACGCTAGAGTTTGTTGGCGAAGACGGATACGAAGAGATCGTTCGTATCGCCAGCGAAGAACTTCAAGCTGTTAAGGAAAAGCTATCTGAAGACACATCCGAGTCAGGTGAGTTTACAGACGTTTCAGACCGTGGCGAAAC
>CAZQQR010000488.1:0-2607 GCA_964595515.1 uncultured Pirellulaceae bacterium | reverse complement strand
CAGGGCTTCTCAGAAAGTTAGCCTGCGTAACATTTTGATGATATCAAAAGGGTTTTGTGAAAAGTGCCTAAGGTTGGCAACGATGCCGTTGCTTGTATTTTTGTCGATTCTGATCGCTGAAATGGCTGCGTTTCTAAGCGTGGCAGTATTTTCTGGAATGGAGCCGGTCCTTGCTGTGCTCGCGTCTTCTTCAAAGACGACATCGCGCACCCAGTGGAGCCGATTTTCGATGCCCCAGTGACCGCGATTGTAATGCAGAAGGTCAGCCGCAGATCCTCTCTCAGGCGAGAGGCTGGTGACCGCATAGGAGATTTCGGTAGAAGTCTTGCCGTCAGAAACTCGCTTGACGGTACGCTCGATGCGGCAGACTTGTTTCAAGCCAGGCCAGTCATAGTGCCCAGCAAGCCTTGAACTGGCTTGGAGCGTTCGTGTTTCGATACGCCCATGGCCTTTGTTAATCGTTCGATGAACTTCAAGCTGCCGTTGGCGTTTGGCTTCGGTACCGGGGGGAAAATCCGGGCGTAAAGTCAGCAGCGATTGCCGACTTTAAGTCCGGTTGGTTGTCTTTGACTGTAAATAGATAGTCGCCGCCAGCCCCCACAATCTCTTGGCATAGATCGCGTTGGCAAAACATGGCGTCGCCGGTGATTACTTTTCCTTTGAGCACCATACCTTTGAGCAATTCCATCGCCGTCTTATGTTCGTTGGTTTCGGGCGGCATTTGAAGTTGCTTCAGAACCGACCCGGTGGTGTGATCCAAAGCAGCGAGCAAGTGAATACTTCGCCCGTGTTGCTGCATCGCCCCGCGAAGCGTCTTGCCATCAATCGCTACCGCCTGCAGCGATGCATCATCGGTACGACCCTCGACCAAACTAACAACCCAACTACTGATCGCTGACTCAAGAACATCAGCAGGGAGTTTTAGTAAGAGATCGCGAAAGCAATTGGCACAGGGCGGGGTTCGCAGAAAGCCTATTTGATGCCAAAAACTGGATTCTTGGTTATGAATCCATTGAGTTATTCCGGTCAGACTTCTGGCTCCTGCCAAAATTCCGCAAGTCAGGCCAGCGAGCATTGCTGGCAGATTATGACGACGTCCCATTCGTCCACGTGGATCAGCGATACTTGCGAAAACCGCAAGCAAATCGCCGCGTGGTGCACTGCTCATGCCGTTTCTCCTTAAGCGAATTCAAACTCCGTTAAACTTCTTGGAGACTGTACGAAGAAAATCGACATAGGTTCACTAAATGAGAAGCCCTGACTGAACTGCCAGGAGAACTGCAAAGTCGAAATTTCTGAACCATAAGAATTTTCCTGCGTATTGGTGTTTTCCGCATGTCATTTTTTGGAAGGAATCAAGATGTCAGCGACAAGCAGCCTATTGGAAGTTTTTTCTCGATTAGATGATCCTCGTAGTGCGCGAGGCATCCGTCACCCTTTTGCCAGCATCGTTTCTTTAACGCTTCTTGGGATGCTTGCTCGCATCCGCGAAATGGAAGTTCTGGTTCGTTGGGCCACGGTAAACTGGGACACGCTGCGAGTTCCTCTTGGTTTTGAACGCGATACTCCCCCTTGTGCGACTACCATTAGTCGGACTCTTGCTCGTTGTAACGTGGAAGACTTCCAAGCGGCTTTGAATGATTGGCTGCGAGATCACGTTGCCGAAAAAAGCGAAGGGGTTGTGGCTGTTGATGGCAAAACTTCCAAGCAAGGCCTAGGCAACAACAGCAACCCGATCCATATGCTCAACGTATTTGTGCATGATGTTCAAGCAGTTATTGGCCAGTGGTCCACGGGATCTGACAAAACGAACGAACCGACACTTTTTCGTCGCAAGCTCAGTAGTTTGGTCGCTTCTTATCCAATGCTGCAATTGATTACTGGAGACGCGATCTTTGCCCAACGTCCGTTGATCAAAATGATTCGTAGTCTGGGCAAAGACTATTTGCTTCAAGTGAAAGTCAATCAACCAGATACGCTCGATGCACTGGAGAACTGTTTTGCGAAAGCCACTTCCCGCAACCCCGATCAAATGATGGACGAAAAAAAGGGGCGTTTATCGAACGCCGTCGCCTGTGGCTTGACCTAGAGAACGCCGACTACATTCGAGAAACGCTTAATCTTGCCGACTGCCAGATCGTTGCGCGAGTCGATCGTCAGCTAATTGCCGCTAACGGCAAAATTATGCTTGATGACAAGCGTTACTTCATTACCAGCCTGGACCCTGACAAGGTTACCTCGCTGGATATTCTTCGTCACATCAGAAATCACTGGCGAATTGAGAACTGCCTGCACTTCCGCAAAGATCGTTGGTGGGATGAAGATCGTCACCACACCCGAAGGCCCGGTCTCTCTGCAATGATGGCCGCAATCAACAACGCCGCCATCTCGGTACACAAAATTCTCTCTGACAAAAGCCAGCCACTAAGAGCCGCTGCTGACTACGTGGAAGCGTCCCAATAATTGTTAGAAGTTGAAAAGTGGTCTCCCGAAGGCGACGATGTCGCCTTTGGAAATTCAACTTTCAAACGCCGGCAGCAACCGACGGGGAGACCACGATGGACGAGCGTAATATTTTTGAGACCTTTGGACAGGTTTCTTCTGGCG
>CAZQQR010000487.1:0-2621 GCA_964595515.1 uncultured Pirellulaceae bacterium | reverse complement strand
CGGAGGGACGGCATTCAATCGAACCTTTCGATGGAATACGAGGTCCAACGATGGATTCTCCAAAATCCGGTTCGCCCACTCTTTTCACCCCTCGGGGATTTCACCTTCTATTTCCATCGTCTCACAACAAATAAAAGCTGGAACCACAACTCCTCAATTTCGTAGTTTCAAGTGTTCCCTTGTGCAACAATGTTCGAAATCCTGTTTGCTTTCAACTCAACACCGATTACTTCAATGCTTCACTCAAGAATCTCAGCACTTGGCTTAGCCACGCTAACCTTTACCGCGCTAACAGCCTTCCTAACCATGGCCAATACCGTCAACGCCCAAGAACTCAGCAAGGAAGGACAAGCCCAAAAGGCAACCCACGATTTTCTGTTCGACACCTACCTGAAAGACAGAAAAACGAAGTATCAAGGCAATGGAAATTATCAGGCACTCAAAGAACTGACCATTCTTACTGAGACCAAAGAAATTCGTGACGGCGATGAATTATTGCTTCCTAAAGGCACCGAGCGAATCGCAGGCCTATTTCGACATTTTGGATTTCATGGAGCCGACCTCGACAAAATCAAAGAAGTCCGAGTCTTTCCATTTTCGCCTGACAAAGCTCCGCCGCGCAGCGTCCAAGTCAAAGAGTTTTATCGCGTTCAAATGCCATCGCTTCCGTTGTCAGACAAGCCATTTGAGTCCATGAAGATTAAATTCTTGATGAAATCAAAAGACGATGTTTGCCGAATCGACGACCTGGTCTTTATCGCTCAAAAAGCGATTCCACCCAAATTCGACAGCATCCCCTATCGCGATCTCGGATCGGAACACCCGCGAGAACGTGTTGAGATTCGAATCGACACCAAGCACGAACTTTCCATCGGTGGAACCGCCGATTTGGATCGAGATCGTTGGTTCCGGATTCACGAGACGCCGGGCGTTGTTGATGAGTCGTTTGAAAAATGGCTGGTCGAGCGGAACTTCTTACCCGGCCGAGGTTCTTTTAAATTCAATCCTGCTCTGACACGGGGTTGGGGCAATGGACCAACTCTCAAAGAGCGCAAGGACAAACCGGGAGCAGCAAACCTGGACTTTTTTGAAGAATACGACGCTGGCACGCGGCAACGAAAAACGATTCAACTGTTCCGTGAAAAACCATTTGCTCTTTGCTTCAATGATTGGCCGGAATTCATGTCGGTACCACTTAAAGGACGCGGAACCCCGCTGGTGGATCATTTTGATGATGCCGCAGAACTGGCCGCAGCCTATGTTGCCGATCAAATCAAAGACGGAGGTTTTACGGCAGCGTGGTGGGAAGTCAAAAACGAAAGTAGCGTTCAGTCCGAGTGGGCTCACCATTGGCAAGAAAAACAGGGCATCGACGGCTGGGGGTTGTTGGCGGATTTCCACGGACGAGTCGCTGCGGCGGTTCACAAAGTCGCTCCCAATGTCAAAGTCGGCGGACCATCGTCGGCTTACATGCAGCTTCAGGTTAAAGATTTTGAACTTTACCGCAATCAAGCCCGTTTTATCGAAGAGACTCGTGGGAAGATCGACTTCTTTTCACACCACTTTTACGAGAACGCTTTGATGCTCGGCGCCCATGAACGTCGTGGGATGGGTTATTCGAACTACTTGCTGGGACGTTATGAAGCGATCCTGGATATGTTGCGTGCTCACATGCACAAAGTCGACAACGTTCTTCCAATTTTGATTACTGAGACTGGCTCGTTGCAGAATGGACGCAAGCCGTCTGACAATTGGTTAAGGCTAATGGCTTGGAATAGCTACATGATCAAGTCCATGCAGCGGCCCGACCAGATCGATATGTTCGTCCCGTTCATCTTTATGCACATGAGTTGGAACCCGATGAGTGGCGATGCGGCTTTCACCCCAAAACAAGATCGCAAGCGTCACCAAGTCATCGACGATTTCGAACCGACGACGATCGCCCATTATTTTGAACTTTGGCGAGATTTTAACGGAGCGAGATTGCCAGTTGATTTTGATCGTGACTGGTTGGATGTGGTCGCAGTTCATGACGGCAAACGAATTTCGATTGCGATCACGAATATGGGCGGCCGGCAGATCGCTGTCGATCTATCTGGCGTTGCGAAGCAGGCTGGGGCAACTGGAGCCAGACAAACTCGGTTGAATTACCACAAGGGAGAAGTAGTCTTTGAACCTGAACACGATGTCGACGTGGCTGCCATCCCGGTCGACGTGAATGAGACAACCGTCATCCGGCTAGTTCTTTCCAAATCGCTCCAGCCACCACGCACGCTAAAGCAAAAACGATCTTACGCTCGCCAGACAGCTGCTAAAGCCAATGGTCAGCCACAAAAATTCGAAATCAGTTTCGACAAATTAGCCAACATCGAACCAGCCAACATTCAATCCGCGAAACTGATTATTGGCGTTCACCGCCAAGGCGGAATCACCGAACCCGTCGTAGCCAGCGTCAATGGAACTAATATTAAAATTGACACAGGAGACGCTAACGAATTCACAGAGTTCTTTGCACCACTAGACGCGCGAGTTCCCGCATCCGTTTTAAGAGCCACCAACAAGATCGTCGTCACCGCTCAAAAAGGAACCACGATCACATCCGTCCAACTCGTCACTCACAG
>CAZQQR010000486.1:0-2645 GCA_964595515.1 uncultured Pirellulaceae bacterium | reverse complement strand
GATTTGAAAGTCGATTTGGAAATGGAATTCGATTTAAACGTCTAGACGAAGCACTGCTACTCCAGCACCATGCGTCAACTATCGCTTCATCCCAAAGAACTTGGACGAGACCCGTTTACCGTCACCCTTACGAACCAACACTGGAATCGGCTGAATGTCGCACGCGATTCCTGCTTTAGAAAGCCTCGTCGGAAGAGGATAAGTCTTCATACCTGTCTGAACGCCACCACCCTTGCCAGGAAGCCGAATGGTTGAGCCTTTGAATTTCTTGATCAACTCAACCATTTCAGGATTGTTTTCCTTTCGGCCCGAGCTGTCCGTCTCAACCATCCAGTCAAAACCACCAACGCAAACGTAGCTCTCATGACGATCGTGGAATTCGTAGGCTTCGATATTTTTGCTGCGTAAATAAGCCGTCAATACCGTGGCTCGTTTGGCGGCGTTGACGAGTTTGCTGTCCGTTAATCCTTTTCGATTTTTTGCCAGCCATGAGTCACGAGCTTTTTGCTCTTCCATTTGGCTTTCTTCAAACATCTCACCGCTAAACGTCGCGATCTTGACGGTGTATTTGGCTGGATTTTTCATCACGCTGTATTTCAGTCCGCGATTAAGCCCAAGTACAAAATCATCAATCTTGCGAGCGGCAAAGTACTCTTCTGGAAGCAGCGGATTAGGCAGCAAAAAAGCAGCCTTCATTGGGCCGTACATTCGCTTCTCAGGATCATCACTTTTCTGAACCGAGAAATCTCTCCAAGCTCGTAGTCTTGCACCCGCCAGCGAGTCATCACTTAATGCTTCGCTTGGGTCGTAATTCGCCATGGATTCTGGCTGTAATTTTTTGATTCGATCCAGCGTCTTTTGAGCTTTGGAGTCTTCGACCGACGAGAAATCCCCGACCAGAACAGCGAACTCTTCAAAGCTTGATTCTCCAGCCGCTTTCATTCGGATAGGCCGAGCGCCAGGTTTGTTGCCCGCCATATACGGCTCCCAGCCCTTGCCCAGACCGGCGACTTTTTCAGTAAAGTTAAACTCGTGTGAGTAAACGAATGCCTTGAGCCGGTGGTTCTGGCGCAGATCACCCGCCAACCGAATCGCCTGCTGACGTCCCTCTTCACCGACGAACGAAGCACACATGATTAGCCAGGGACCGTCTTTTTGAGACAGGTAAACGGAATTTTGCTGAGTGTTTTTTGCTTTACCGAATGGTAATTTCAATAGCTGTGCGTGGGCGTAACTGGTCGTTAGTGCCGTAACCATCAAACACAACACAAGGAGCTTCGCGACTTTCATGTCCAATCTCCAGACAGGGCTTCGTTCTTATTGACTCGGGGCAGAACGGTAGCAATCGATAGAGATTGGACCAAGACCAATAGTTTCTTGTTAAGCGATCAGAGTTGCGGTGGTCGGAGTTGCGACGGACCATTTCCTCATTTTATGGGGAAAAATAGAACATTACGACATTTAAGGGCTTGATCGCGACCTTGACTAGCTTATTTTGAATATTAGGAGGAAACACCACCCGATGACCTCTCTAATTTTCCGAGGATAACGATGCAATACAGTTTTCGACTAGCCGAGCTTCTAGGCCACGTTCCTGACCCACGAAAACGTCCGGGAACCATCAAATCGATCGTTGAGTATACCGGCCTGGACCGCCATCAAGTGGCTGCTCTTCTCAAAAACGAAGTCAAGTACATTCCGCTAAAAGCGCTTTCCCGGCTTTGTGATTACTTGATTGAGCATGGACATGCGACGGCAGACCAACTGCCCGGCGCGTTGTTCGCAGTCGAACCGGAGAACTTTTGGGAATTGCTTGCCCGTCGAAGCCGGCTAGAAATGTGCGTTGGTGTACGCCGGGATGTGACTCCTGGTAGCACCGATGTCTCATTCGTAGTTGCTTCGGATTCCGTTTTGCTGGGCGAGATCCTCAATGGGGTAACAACACTTGGTGGAACGGCAAAGCTCCGCAAAACTGACCAGAGCGAAGTCGCCCAAATGCTTAGTGCTGATGTGCTCCCGCATCCCGAACACTTAAAACAATCGCTTGTTTGGAGCCCCGGCCAAGCTGACGACTCTGAGGTCAGCCGACGAGCTTGGATGGTTTACAACGAGTTTTCCGAATCCAAAGGCGATAAAGCCTTGATCGGAATTGGTAGCACCAAAAGTAATCCGATTGTTGAAATTGTGCTGTCACGCGTATTCAACTGTGAACCTTTCCAGACTCAAGACGATGTTGAAAATTCAGCCGAACGATCGATTCCATTTTTCATGCGATATCGTGACAACGACCCGCATCCAAAGTCTTGCGTTGCTGGATTGGAATTGAGCAAGAACGAGAAAGACCTCAAGGATGGCTTGTATTACGAGGACGCCAACGGCAAATGGGTTCGTTGCGGAAGCGATCGCGCCAATGAAGAAGTCGCATTCGTATTCTACGTTCATCGTGAGTCTCAAGGCCGGCTAGAAATGGTCATGGGCGGTTTTTCAGGCCGGGCGACACGTCTATTGGCCCGAGCACTTTCAACGCGAGCCGAAGACTTCTGGCCTCCGATCTACGAAATGCAAGGGATTCAAATCGGTGGCTACATCGCGAAATTCACTTTGCCTTCGTCGAAGAAAGAGAAAGACATTTTGCGTACTGACTT
>CAZQQR010000485.1:0-2679 GCA_964595515.1 uncultured Pirellulaceae bacterium | reverse complement strand
TCAACGCGGTAGGTCTAGCGAACTTTGTTTGACTTCGCGTTTGTATTGTTGGTCGAGCTGTTGGAATCCTGGTCGAGGTGGATTCGCATATCCACAAGCATGTTAGGCTGAAGGACCCAGTGACCACCAATTGGTTTGTTGCTGATTTCGGCTTTGACGCTGTAGCTGTCGCGGGTTTGACGCTCCAAGGCAACATGAGTGATTCGACCTTCGAAGTACTGTTTTTCGCCGCGAGCAAGTTTTACCGTGACGGTGACTGGTCGATTGACGATTTCATGCGCGTTCAACACTCCAACGTCAACGTTACCGGTGACCCACAAACGATCCATTCGGGCGACTCGCATGATGTCTTCGCCGGCACTAACGTGTTCTTGTTCTTTTTTGATGAGTTCAACGATGTAGCCATTGAATTTGACGTCGATAATGTGTCGTTTGATTCGGACGGCGACTTCTTTGACCTGTTCGTAGGCTAGTTGAGCTTCGGCCGCAGCCTTCTTGCGATCGTTTTCGGCTTTCCGCCATTCGATCTCGGCAATCTCAGCGGTGTACTCTGCCATTCGTCTTTCAGAATCGGACTTGGATCCAGTCGCGGCAAGCTTCGAAGCCTTGCGGGCTTCGATGGTGGCGACTTGGTATTTTTTCTGGGCAGCCTCGATTGCGTTGGTGTCTGCGGCGGCCTCTCGGGCGATGTCGTATCGGAGTTTGGCTTGGTTGAACATTCCCTGGTAAAGCTCATCGTCGATTTGACCGACTTTTTGGCCGGCAGAAACGA
This sequence comes from uncultured Pirellulaceae bacterium, assembly GCA_964595515.1. GTDB lineage: Bacteria > Planctomycetota > Planctomycetia > Pirellulales > Pirellulaceae > Mariniblastus. The sequence continues at coordinate 1,907 of CAZQQR010000485.1, read as the reverse complement.
AGTCACCTTCTTTCACATCGATTGATTTGATGACCCCGAGTTCCTTTGCAGGCAGTCGAATGTCGTCGATGAATTCGACACCACAATAAGGAACATCAGCGTACTCTCCCATCGGTCCTGAGCGAGTCGTCGTTGGCGAACTAGCCGGGCGTAAGGGCGCGGTGCTGTTACGATTGGCCGATTGAGCGTTGGGTACGTTTGGCGTCGTTAATTCTTGCGGACTAAATTTGGGTGGATTGTCTGCTTCTTGCGTCGGGCTCGTGCCGTACTTTGGAGTGCTTGCCTGTTTGGTTGTCGCTGGCACTAACGTCGTGTCTGTGCTCATGGTGTCAAACGAAGTCATCGGCTTGGGCGAGGATGACAACGGCGATTCAGTGCCTGTTTGCTTCGTTGATTTCTTTGGCGTAAATCCGTTTGTTGGAAGCGGCGCGAATTGGTTGCCTTCCTGTTTCGGATTTGATTTCGTTGTTTTTGTTTTGGCTAATGGGTCTGCAGTTGTGGGCGACAAATTGGATGCAACCTTCTTGACCGTGGTTTTGGTTTTTTGCGGGTAGCTGTCGCCGACTTTGACGTCTGAGGGATTGTTGCAACCGACTGAGAGAATCAGTGATAGTGAACAACAAAAGAGAAGGCGTTGTTGGATTTTCTGGTTCATGCTTCTCGGCTCAACGATTGTCAAAGTAAAAAAAGGCACCATCTTCAGAATCGGCGTAGAGGAGTGAGATGTTTAGGTCTGAAGCGCCGTATAAGTATACGAGCTAGCAAGTGTCACTAGGTCGATTTTTTGGACGTGTTTTCTCGGCTTTTGTTCCCTTTGTTAAAAACAAAAGGGTGCTGCAACGGCCAATCCAACCATCGCTGAGCCCAGGACAAGTTTGCCAAGCGTTCCAACTAATCGTCCGGCAAACGCGGCGCCGCCGATTTGTACCGTCTCTTTCATCGGTTTTCCTTCCCACTTTTCGCCGATAACCGCCCCTATAAGTGCGCCAGTGCATGCAAACAGCACTGAGCCTATCAGTGAACCAACCAACGGAATTGGAATGGGGATTCCAAGAACGGCGCCCGCGATTCCACCGATCACTGACCCTATGACAGAAAAGGTTGCTCCGCGAGTCGAGCCTCCGAGTTTTTTAGTTCCAAAAACAGAAGCTCCAAATTCGATGGCTTCCCCCACAGCCGCGATCAAAATGAGCGCAATTACGACCGCCCAAGAGAATCGAAACGACGTGGGCCCAGCATAGGCCCATAGAGTAGCCATGGCGACAATCATCCAATTTCCCGGCGCGCCAACAAGATTGACCAACCAGAATACGATCACCAGTAGAACGAAGAGAATTAACAACAAATAGGACATTGATTCCCGATAAAGTGCAGTTCGTTGTTAAACATTTTCAGGTGTCCAAAAGTTCTCCAGGTCGCCAGTGATGGGGGACGCGAGGTCACTCCAGTTTTCGATTTCCAAACTTATTTGAGCAATGGCGGCGGGTGGAATACCTTTTGAGATGCCACAGATTTTTTGGATAAGTTCTTCCAGTCCTGGATTGTGCCCGACAAGCATCAATGTCGTTACCGATTCCACATTAAATTTTTCCAAAAACGCTAGGTAGATTTCAGCTGGGGCGAGGTAGAAAACTTTACCAAAACTCAGTCGGTTTGTTTCAAGACCTGGGCAGCCTTGGGCAAGTAACTCTGTTGTCATCTCAGCACGTCTGGCAGAGGAACTGATGACTCGATCGGGGATCAAATCTTGCGAGTGGATGAACTCCGCCATTCGGGTTGCGAGTGCTTGACCGCGTTGGTTGAGAGGGCGCTGGAAGTCTGACAACCCGTTAGCGGCCAACGGCGATTCAGAGTGTCGCATGAGTAACAATTGTTTTGGCATCGTGCGGAGGGAGCGGAGGGAGTTG
>CAZQQR010000484.1:1573-2694 GCA_964595515.1 uncultured Pirellulaceae bacterium | reverse complement strand
GTTTCCCAGATTTTTGCTGTATGGTCGTCACTGGCACTTACAATTCGCGACCCGTCATCACTAAAGCATAGACCGGCAATCTGATTCGTGTGGGCTTTGATAAGTCGTTTTTGCGTGAAGTCATCAGCGTCCCAAATGATGATGTCGCCATCGTAACTGCTGCTTGCCAATAAGCTTCCATCGGGGGAGAAAATGGACCGCCACACTCCCATGGTATGTCCTTCAAGAGTTTTTCGCAGTTCATAAGAGTGCGCGTCCCAGATCCTGATGGTTGTGTCATCACTACTGGTTGCGATTAGTCTCCCGTTTGGGGAGTAGCGAGCGGACCCAAGTTCACCCGTGTGTCCTTCCAGTACCGCGCTGACAGTCCAGTCGGAAGTGTTCCAAACCCTGGCCGTATTGTCAGCACTTGCCGTGACTAGATGCGTTCCGTCCATTGAAAAATCGAGATCCCAGATTAGGTCTTGGTGTGCCGGGATCGCTTTGATTTCGCCGCCTGGGGTTGCTTGGATCTTTAATCCCTCGAAGTCTCCTGCGAACACCACGGTTTCGGAAACAGGAGAGACGCCGACACAGAGAACCGGAGCGCCGATTTCGATCGGAGGCCTGGCAGGTTTTCCTGTTTCGATGTTGGTAAAAGCGACTTTGCCGTCTTCGGAAACGCTGACGATGGTCTTGCCATCATTGGTCACCGAAGCCTGCCAAACGCTATTGCTATGCGGTTGGGTGATGATTGCTCCCCGCTGATTGGAAGCATCCCAAAGCCGAATTGTTTGATCATCGCTGGCTGAATAGAGCGACGCGGCCTCGTCAAACAGGATGACTTGATTAAGTGTGCCGTAGTGTCCGTTACACGTTCGAATTAACTCGCCAGAATTCACGTCCCAGATTTTTGCGGTGCGGTCTTTGGATGCAGAAGCCAGGCTGTTTCCATTTTTGGAAAAACAAACGTCTGTCACGTTGTCTTGGTGACCAACAAAGGTACGAATCTGTTTTCCCGTTTTAAGGTCCCAAAGCCTGACGGTCATGTCGTTTCCGCAACTTGCAATCTGTTTGTTGTTGGGGGAGATGGTGACTGCGTTGATACCGCCCTGATGTCCTGAGATCGTCTGGGTGAGTTT
>CAZQQR010000484.1:0-1473 GCA_964595515.1 uncultured Pirellulaceae bacterium | reverse complement strand
TTCTTTCAGAGCCCAGCGAAGTCCCAGGCTGGTCCCAAGAATTCCTGAAATGAGCAAACACAGAATAGCCGCAGTGGCTGCGACGAAACGGCTGTTGCGGGCAACGAATTTTTGAATGTTGTAGATCCGGGAAGGGGGGCGAGCTTTGACTGGCTCATTGTCGAGATACCGCTGGAGGTCCATCGCCAAACCATAAACCGTTTCGTAGCGACGCTCGCGATCAGTATCAAGTGTTTTGGCAACAATCCAGTCGAGATCTCCTTTGACGCATTGTTTCAATTGATCGGAGCTTGTGTTTCGTCGGCGAGCCAGTTCATCAATGCTTGAGCTCGACTCAAGCCGTGCGCTGGGGAGTTCCGGTTCCTCGATTTGAATTTTTTCAAGCAGTTTGACAATCGACAATGATTTGACCGCACTGTTCTTGATCGGCGTGGAACCTGCAAGCAATTTGTAGAGCATTGCTCCTAACGAATAGACGTCGGTTCGTGTGTCGACGTCGGTATTGTCTTTGTTGGCTTGTTCCGGACTCATGTACTGGATGGTGCCAACGATTTTCCCAACCTCTGAGTTCAGCGTTTTGTCAGAAAGTAAACGCTCGCGTTTGATTTGTTTCGCCAAACCGAAATCAATAATCTTTGGAACCGGTTGGCCATCGCACTGCGTTACCAAGACGTTTGAGTGTTTGAGGTCCCGGTGCAAGATTCCCTTTTGATGTGCGTGCTGGATCGCCATGCACACGGGAATCATCAGTTTTATCCGTTGGCGAATCGAAAGCTGATTGACGTCGCAATACTTGTTGAGTTTTACGCCTTCAACAAGTTCCATTGCAAAATATGGACTGCCTTCGTTTGTTTTTCCAGCTTCAAAAATTCGAGCGATGTTTTGATGATCCATCAAGGCGACCGCCTGCCGTTCGGCTTCGAATCTGGCGATCAATTGCGCGTCGTTGTTGTTGCTGCTGATCAGTTTAAGGGCCACGCGCCGGCGGACTGGTTCTTCTTGTTGGGCGAGCCAGACCGTGCCCATTCCTCCCGAGCCTATTTTTTCGATCAAACGGTAAGGTCCAATTTCCATTGGAGGTGTGTCAACGTCTGGGTCGAATTTAAAATCCCCTAAGTCGGAATTGGGCATCAGTGGATTTGCATCCAGTTGCGTGACGGTGACGGGTTGAACTCCGTTGGTGCCGGTTCTTGAATCGGCGGTTTCGAGCATGGTCGAGGCGATGGTGACGGCCGTTTTTCCAAGGGCCCGATAGTCTTCGGGGATTGGGAATTCGCCGTTGCGTTTTCGATACTTAACGTCGATCGGAATCAGCTCTTTTAGCAATGCTTCCGTTTGGGATTCAGAAACCCGTTTCAAAAACTCTGAGACGTTAGGACGCGAAGCGGTTGCGAGTTCGCGCCGATACTCGGTTGCCAAGTTTAAGATTTGATCTTGGGCTGACATTTAGTTCGGTTCTCTCATCATATCCAC
>CAZQQR010000483.1:0-2708 GCA_964595515.1 uncultured Pirellulaceae bacterium | reverse complement strand
GTGTCAACGAGCGATTTCAACAACCGTGCGCGGATCAGGTTTCCATGAGCCTGATCCCGTTTTGAATCGCTGAGTTCCTCAATTGCTTTGTCGTACTCCTTGCGACCTTCATAGGCTCGTCCCAACAGATAAATGATTTGCTCATCCCAACGAGCAACATCATCTTCCAGTTGAAGGTTCTCCAACCAGTTACCCGCCGCATAAACACTGCCAGTATCGAACAAGCACTGAACAAGATGCATCCCAGCGTCACGGCGAATTTGCAACATTTGGCTTTGCACACTCGATACCCGTTTCTTGAATGACTGCGCATCCTGTTTTTCATCATTTCGGATCCCGAGCAGCCTTTGCAATTTCTCGCTGGAACCAAGATCACTCACATCCTGATCGGAATAGAGCATTCGGGTACAACTTTCGATCGCATTTCGTGACCTCGCACCAGTTTCTGTTTTGAACTTACCCTTCAAAAATCTAGCTCGTGCCGTTCGATAAATAACGAAATCATCAATGTAAAGCTCCTCCTGATAATACCAGGCGACTTTGTCTAGCAATGAATTGTTAGAAGTCTGCTCAAGAGCTTCTCGAACAGCCTGCCGGAACGCGTGTGTTTTGAATCCAATATCCCAAGCACCTTTCTTCACGCCTTCGACTTCGGGTAGTCGTTTTGCCACATCCGACGCGTGAAAGACGACTTGGAATCGATCTTCTCCAGTCAGCGACTGCTCAAGACCTGACATTCTCTTAGAGATTGATTCCGGTGTTACATAAATTAGCCCATCAAGTTTTTTAACGTCATCCGGACGCACCCAGTAATCAGTGTTGTCTTCTAAAGACTCATCGGTGGTCAGATCCAACGAAGTCAACAAATCTCCATTCTTACGAACGTCCGCCAAAGTCGCGATGGTGCCAGTTTTTTCACCGGGAATCGGCAGTGCCAACTGAGTGTCAAACAGATAGTAATTTTCGCCAATGGCAACACCAACCGCCCACGGTTTGGCGTCATCTGTTTGTGGCTGGAACATCACAGAATCGATGTTCAGAGCATTAAGCGTTAGCATGAACAGCTTGGCTCGCTCAACATAATCGCCTCGGCTGTAAAGCAACAACTGGTAAGGATACCGCTTATAACCAAGCCCCGGCACACCGGCAGCAGCCAAGTTCTCGGTTCGTTCATTCAATCGAAGGTTGTCGACTTCGTCCTCATCAACCGTTGTATCCGTGACCATCTGGACGTTTCGCATCACCCAGTCAAACACTTTGAGCGAATTGGAAAGCTTTTTGGCTTGTTCGTCATCAAGATCGGAGTGCAGTTTTTTCATTACCACAAACAGCGGATCCTCAACGTCTTCGTCTGCACGATAGTTATCTGCAGCGAGCCGGAATAACTCAAACTGAGAAGTCCCCGTTGTCGCGACTGCACGCTTGGCGACCTGGTCAACCCACGCTGCCTGTTGCAAGTAATAAGCGTCCGAGTTCAAGAAACTAAACTCGTCGTTTCGCTCCAGCAATTGCAACGTTTGATGCTGGTCAAACAGGGGCTTCGAAAGCTCATCCTCTGTCCATTTGGTATCCTGCAAACGGTCTTCGCTGTAGCTGACCCAACGGTTCAGACCATTCGAGAGATTTTCCTTGAACTCTTGATTGGAAAACCGAACCTCAGAAAAGATAAAATCCATCGTGCGATCAAGATCGTTGACTTTGGTTTTACCCAGATCAGCATCAAGCATCTCAAGCATCGGATCGGTTGGCGGCGTACATCCAGCCATCATCAACCCAACCAACAACAATAACAAAGCGGAGCATTTCGAACGCATCGAGGTTTTCCTTGAGTCTCTTTTAATCTTGATTTACAAGTTCGTGTATCTGTTTCAGCGTCGCCAACAATGGCTTCACTCTTTCGATCGGCAACATATTCGGTCCATCGCTTGGCGATTTGGAAGGATCCGTATGCGTCTCTAAAAATATCGCATCGCATCCCATCGCAACTGCCGCTCTGGCCAAAGGTTCGACCATCTCGCGATCACCACCTGTTTTACCACCGGCCGCACTAGGTTGTTGGACCGAGTGCGTCGCATCAAAAACTACGGGCACGCCTAAATCTGACATTTGAGGCAAGGCCCGCATGTCATTGACCAGTCGGCCGTAACCGAAAAATGTTCCTCGTTCTGTCACTAAAATATCGTCACATCCGGAGCCCTCCAGTTTACCCACAACATGCTCCATATCCCATGGCGCCATGAACTGACCTTTTTTTACGTTTACAGCGCGACGCGTCTTGGCGGCGGCCACTAAAAGGTCGGTTTGGCGGGCTAAAAAGGCAGGAATCTGGAGCAACTGGCAAACTTCGCCAACCGGACCGGCTTGTTCGGGTAAGTGGACGTCAGTCGTCACACTCACTTTAAAAGTCGATCCGATTTCGGCAAGGACATCGAGCCCCTTCTCAAGGCCTACTCCACGGTACGAATTTAAACTCGTTCGGTTCGCCTTATCGAAGGAAGCTTTAAAAATTAGCCCCAAATTTAGCTCGTCACAGATCTTTTTAAGGGCCTCCGCGATTGGAAGTACAACGTCTCGATCGTCGATAACGCAAGGCCCAGCAATCACCGTCAAAGGTTGCCCCGGTCCTATCGTAAGGTTTTCGATTTTCGCGCCCGAATTTGGCATTCTGTATCCTTTTAGTGGTTTGGGCGTTTTAGAGATTAGTGTGT
>CAZQQR010000482.1:0-2737 GCA_964595515.1 uncultured Pirellulaceae bacterium | reverse complement strand
CTGTAGAACTAAATTTCAATCGCTCGCCCGTGCATCAATTTAAAGGTTACTCTCTCGGCGAAGGACGGCGCCCCACGTTGCGATACGAATTTGGCTCGATTGCGGTCGAAGACTTCTTTACCGAATACAAAGACGACACCACAGGCCTGTTTCAATTGCGACGACGTGTAAAATTGACATCCACCATAGCACGCGACAAGCTTTGGTTTCGATTGGCTAATAGCGACAAAATCAAAGTTGAATCGGACACCCGATATCGTGTCGACGAAAGGTTAACAATCGAAGTTACCTCAGGTCAGAAAATAGACGTGGCTGATGAGACATTGCTTTATCTAGCTTTGAAATTGAAGCCACAGCAAACTCAAGAGATCGTGATCGAGTATTTTATCGAGTAAAGAGCAGGCTCGTTTGAAAGACATACACGCGCACCAACCAAACATTGCTTAACCGAAAACCAACATGTTCACTTTGACCATCTTATTGAGAACGATTGCCGTCGTCGCAATTGCCTGTGCACCTCAGCAACAACCATTGGGTGAGTATTGGGGAACGGGTGAAAATGAATCTGAATACTACAAACTGGTCGACGTTCCACTCCCAAAAGAACTTGCCATCGAGGCAGGTAGTTTTGAAGTCCTGCCCGATCAAAAATCTTTGGCCATAGCAACGCGTCGCGGCGACATATTTATCGCCAACGGAGTATTCGACGAGCACCCAGAACCGAAATTCAGCAAGTTTGCTGAGGGGCTTGATGAAATTTTTGGACTGGCTTACCGAGACGGATCTTTCATTGCCACGCAGCAAGCCGAACTCAGTCGAATCACCGACGTTGATGGAGATGGTCGAGCCGATCAGTTCGACACCATTAGTGACAAATGGGGATTCGCTAACTATCACGAGTTTGCTTTCGGTTCCAAGCCCGATGACGACGGTGATGTGTGGGTTGCACTTTGCTTGACAAAATCGTACCACTCGGAACAGCCGTTTCGAGGTTGGTGTTTAAAGATCAGCCCTGATGGAAAAGTGACCCCCATTTGCAGTGGCATTCGCAGTCCTTGCGGAATTGGCCCCAATGAACATGGAGTGATGTTCTACTCAGAAAGCCAAGGGCCTTGGAATGGGTCATGCAGTTTAAAAGTTTTGGAACCCGGTGGATTCATGGGGCATCCGGTCAGCTTTAACTGGTACGAACTTGCGCCTGAAATGGGGCCTGCTCCGGTAAAGCCCAACACTCCGTCGCGTTTGGAGATCGAACGGCGGCGAGTCAAAGAGCTTGTTCCTTACGCCGTCGTATTTCCTTACATCCGTATGGGGCGTTCCATTTCAGGATTTCAGGTCGATCGTACCGACGGAAAGTTCGGACCGTTTACCAATCAAATGTTCGTGGCCGACTTTAGTCTGGGAGTCGTCATGCGAGCGACCACTGAAAAGGTCAACGGAGTCTGGCAGGGTGCTTGTTATCCGTTTCGCGAGGGATTCGATACCGGTTTGCTAGCCGTTCAGTTCACGCCCAATGGGAACTTGATCGCTGGCGGAACCAATCGTGGCTGGCCTGTTCGCGGACCTAAGGCTTATGCGATTCAGCGACTGGACTGGACTGGAAAGATTCCATTCGAGATCAAGGAAGTCAAAGCCAAGCCTCAAGGTTTCCAGCTTTCATTCACCAAACCCGTTGATCGTGAAATCGCCGCGCGGCCGGAAACCTATCGGTTGAAGACTTTTACGCATATGTACCGACAAGCCTACGGTAGCCCCGAGGTGGATCAAACTGAGCCAACAGCAACGGCGGTTACAGTAGCTGATGACGGAATGAGCGTTGTGATCCAGGTGGATGGATTGGTGCAGGGACACGTTCATGACTTCTTTTTGCCTGACATGCGGTCCAGTGACCAAGACCAGCTGCTTCATGCAAACGCCTATTACACACTGAACGAAATCCCCCAATCCAGCGAGACGCAAACAACAGAGGTAGAACAGAAAAATCAGGCCGAACAATGGCTGCATTTCAAGGGCAACTGCAACGGCGATTTGCCTGGAAAAGGAAAGCACGTGGTGTTGATCGCGGCTGAGCAGGAATACCGCAGCGAACAATCGATGCCGATGTTGGCAAAGATTCTTGCCACACATCATGGATTCGATTGTACCGTTTTGTTTTCCGTGAACGAAAATGGTTTTGTCGACCCAACGCTGCCGGCACCGTTCAAGGACAAAACCAAGCGACATAATATCCCTGGACTTGAAAAACTAGGAGATGCCGACTGTTTGATTTGGATGTCGCGATTCATGCATTTGCCAGACGAGCAAATGAAGCCGCAATGAATCGAGTACTACAAGTAGAACTGTTTCGCAGAGCGCTCCAGCCAGTTATTACCGGTGGACTCTATTTTCTACTCGCTGTCTGCGGTTGAACCGACAGTTGTTCTTCACCAATGAAGCCAAACGAAAAAGGCTTCAAGCAATTTGTTGACCAAAACTGAAATCATCTAACCGAAACGTCCCAGAGTCCGTAAGCCGTTGCGTCATCGCGCCGGGATCGACTGCGCGCACCAAACGTTCCCGCATGCTTGAGACACACTTCTCTTTGTCGCCCGCGCCGTCATCCCCTCGTTTAAATTCTTGAACAAATTCCGTCGCCTGATGGAATCGTTCCACGGTGTTCTGTACGATATTTGTACATTGCCTAGCACGTTGAGCGAACAAGATGATCTTTTCCAAATCCGAACACAAATTTGCTTTG
>CAZQQR010000481.1:0-2744 GCA_964595515.1 uncultured Pirellulaceae bacterium | reverse complement strand
ATCGAAGCGTTGTGTCCGCCAAAACCAAAACTGTTGCTCATCGCATAGTCGATCTCCAACTGCTTTGGCTTGTTTGGGGTATAGTCGAGATCGCAGTCTGGATCCGGTTCGTCCAGATTGATCGTGGGTGGTACTGTCGACTCCAGAATCGCCTTAGTAGTCAGAACAAGCTCTATACCGCCACTAGCTCCGAGCGAATGCCCCAACTGGCTCTTGGTGCTACTTATTGCCAGTTTGTAAGCGTGATCCCCAAATACAGTTTTGACTGCCCGCGTCTCAGCTTTGTCACCCAGCGGGGTACTGGTCCCGTGTGCGTTGATATAGTCAATGTCCGAGGGTTTCAGTCCTGCGTTGTCCAATGCTGCCTGCATTGCCGAGGCCGCACCAACCCCTTGTTCGTCTGGCGAAGTGATGTGTCCCGCATCACAGGAAGTTCCAAACCCGACGACTTCCGCCAGAATCGTAGCCCCTCTGGCTTTGGCATGCTCCAAATCTTCAAACAGAAGGACTCCCGCGCCCTCTGAAAATACAAATCCATCTCGCCCAGAATCAAACGGGCGACTGGCTTTGGCTGGTTCATCATTCCTGGCAGATAGTGCCTTCATGTTTGCGAACGCAGAAAGTGCTAGACGACTTAAGGCAGCCTCTGATCCACCGGTGATGACGGCGTCACAAATATTGGTCTGAATGAGTTCCATGGCATTACCCATGGCATTGGTCGCACTGGCACAAGCCGTTGCCACACTGTAGTTAGGCCCGCGAAGCCCAAACTCGATCGCGATATTCCCGCCACCCGCATTAAGCATTAACTTGGGAATCGTCATTGGCGATACGCGGCTTGGGCCTTTGAGAATGATTCTCTCAAACTGCTCAGAAAGCGTTGTCATGCCCCCGATTCCGGAGCCCAACACACAACCATACCGAATCGTGCTTTCTTGCTCTCGAGGGTTTAGACCGGAAGAATCCAAAGCCTGTTTAGCGGCAACCATGGCGAACTGGCTGAATCGGTCGATCTTTTTTGATTCTTTTTGACCAACCACATCGCTGCAGTCCCAGTCATAGACATCGCCACCAATGTTAACTTTGACATCGTCAACCTTGAATAGCTTAATCGGATGGATTCCGCTTTCGCCCGCCAGAACTCGGTTCCAACAATCGTCGACTTCGCAACTCAGAGAAGTTACCAACCCCCAGCCGGTTATGACCACACGCCGCTTCATGACTTACCTGCAATAATTACGTTCAACTACATCTGAAAAACTATATCTGTAAAAGCCGACGACAGCTGAAAATCCGTCAATATCGCCACTGAAACTCACGCCTTTCATCAAAGGCAAACCGGCCAATATTGCTGCCTCTAATAAAACAAATCCGCAGGACAACCAAGGCTATCCTGCGGAGATATAACGTTAACACCGTTTTGGTGCACGAGAAATCAACCTCCGCCAGTCCAGAGGACTATGCGTTCGCGGCTGAATTTTCGATGTGCTCAATCGCTTCACCAACGGTTTGGATTTTCTCGGCTGCATCATCGGGAATGCTGATGTCGAACTCTTCTTCGAGTTCCATGACCAACTCAACAGTGTCCAACGAATCGGCTCCAAGGTCGTTTACGAAATTCGATTCTCTTTTAATTTTGTCTTTGTCGACACCCAATTGCTCAGTAACAATGTTGACGACGCGCTCTTCGACCGATGCCATATATCGGCCTCCTTCTAAAAAGTAACCTTGCGGAAAAATGTCTGTACTTAATTATTCGCTTGCCGGTTCAAAAAGTAGATTGGAAACTGGCTTAAAAACCGATTCCCAAAAACTTCCCAAGCCCAAATGACGCGAATTCGCGTCGAAATGGCAACTTGAATAACCGGTTTAAGATAGATGAAAGCCACAAAAAGGGTCAAGGCAACATCATCAGAAACAGGGGTTTTTTCCCGACTTAACCGCTTTCCAAGCCGTTTAAGCCGTCATTCCACCGTCAACGGTTAGAACTTGCCCAGTCACGTAAGACGCCGCCCCGCTGGCCAGAAAGAGCACACAGGCCGCAACGTCGTCCGGAGTCCCAATTCGATTGGCCGGAATCCGTTTTTTAACCTCGCCCAAGATCGTGTCTCCGAGCTTCTCAGTCATTTCGCTTTCGATAAACCCAGGAGCCACAGCGTTCACGGTGACCTTTCGTTTTCCAAGCTCTTTGGCCAGACTTCGTGTCATTCCGATCACACCTGCTTTGGATGCGGAATAATTTGTTTGACCTGCATTGCCAATCAAACCGGAGACACTTGAGATATTGATGATCCGACCATAGCGCTTTCGCATCATTCGCTGTGACGCAGCTCGCGTGAACAAAAACGTACCGGTCAGGTTCACATTGATCACATCATTCCATTGTTCGTCTGACATCGCAGGCAACAACGTGTCTCTGGTGATCCCAGCGTTGTTGATCAGGATATCAAGCTTCCCCCATTCATCAGCAACGGTATCGACGATCTTTTCAATCGCTTCTCTCTGACTAACGTCGCCCGCCATTACGACGGCTTCGCCACCGGCCGCTTCGACAAGCGCTTTGGTCTCATTCAATTTGGCCTCGTTGCGAGCCACCAAAGCGACTTTGGCTCCACTCGCACCTAGAGCAACCGCAATCGCTCGACCCAGTCCTTGCGAAGCCCCGGTCACGATCGCGTTCTGTCCGGAAAGATCAACCTTCATTGCATCCAAACTCATGTGTTCCTCAATTTGCTTTTAAAAAT
>CAZQQR010000480.1:0-2775 GCA_964595515.1 uncultured Pirellulaceae bacterium | reverse complement strand
AGAAGATTGCCGATCAAATTTCCGAGCTTGATCTTTTGTTGTTCCGGCAACAACTCGAGTGATCCCAGCAGTCGCCAAACCTCCACCGTTTCCTCCGGACGAAGCGGCACTGCCCCGCCCTTGACCGGTTTGCCCGACATCTGTTTCTCAAGTGCAAGAAGTGACGAGATCAATGGCTCCGCCAACGCGGACTGCTGCCCCCGAGACAATCCACCACCCAGCCGGCGCCACAAAATAAGCGACTCGTTTTGAATGTTTGTCGTCGCATGAATCAATTTCCCCCTCAACGTTCGCCATGTTTCGGTGACTCGCCAATCGTCCAGCGCAACTCCATATCCCGGACGAAGCGAGTACCCCAACAGGTTTAACCACCGCGATTCGTGTTTCGCACTTTTGCGCCTTCCAACTTTTTTCTGATCTTCCGACTCAAACTCAATCAACGATCCCCAAACCCGTCGAAGAAACGACATCGGCCATTCTTCGCGAGGCATCCCCATGATCTCGCTCAATTGTTTGACCAAATTCTTTGGATCGTTGGTGCTGGATGATTTTTTGGTGCTCTCTTCATCCAGTTCATCGAACACGCTCGCGATGCACCGTTCGCACTCAAGCCAAGTTTGCTCATCAACGAAGCCTTGCGATTCGCCAACCGTCGCATGAGCATCCACATCGGTCTGGGTTGCTGAACGAATATCAAATTGAAGTTTCCAACTGCGATCGCTTTCTTGTTCCAGACAAGCCAAATCGATGGTCCCGATTTCGGTAAGCCCGATTTGCAACTTGACAGAAACATCACGTTTCTCGTTACGACTTTTTACTCGTAAGACCGTCCGGATAGGAGGCAGTGATGTCATCTGTTCTGGATCAACCGTTAGGATCTTTCCCGGTTGGTCTGCCAGTCGAGTACTCGAAACGTAGATGGAAAACTCAACTGGTTGTGAAATCGTCAGCAAAAACTGACGATCTTCAAGCGTAAACACCTGACCAGGTTCCGCGTTCCCGGGCATGATACAAATCGCTTGTTTCTCTCCCGATTCGTTCTCGCCGATTCCAATGTAGTAACTTCGTGCCAAAGAAGCCGCAATGCGAACGCCCATGTCGCGGCGAACAATGCCGTAATAAGCCGCACCACGCGCGACCGCTAAATCCAGCCGATCGTTGGCCAACAATTGCGGAGACCAATCGGCGTTGTCAGTTTGAAACCACTTCGAAATTCGCGAGATCACCGTTTCACGAAGGATCGGTGAAGCAAAAAATCCACCGTTAAACAACACAACATCAGGTTTCGCATCGGCGAGTTTAGAAGACGATTCGTTTTCAGAATGATCGTTGACTTCCTCGATCGACTCTCCAGCATCGGCATGAGTTGTCAGAAAATCTGCCAGGAATCGTGTGATGCCTGGATCACTGGCGTAAGGCAATCCGAACTCCTGAAATCCACTGGCGTGACGGACCGGTTTATCCGTCAACAGAACTTCCGGCAAAAATCCGTCAACGATCAAACTACGAATTTCATCCCGGTTAACCTCTGTTTGCAGGCTGCCGCCGATGAGTTTAGAACCACGACTGGGTAAACTAACCGTGATCGAATCAGCGCCTTCATCAGATAGCATCTGCTCTTTGATCCTTCGGCTTGTCCCAACCAAAACGTCCCATTGAAACGCTTCCAACTTTCCTCCGTCGGTCAACTTTTGCTCTAAATATTTTGCGATCGCCAAATCCAAATTATCACCACCAAGAATTAAGTGGTTGCCGACAGCAACACGGTGAAATTGAATTTTCTGAGCCTGTAAATCCTCGCTGTTGTTGTCACCGTTTTTGTCACTTGACTCGCTACTTTTTCGGACACGAATCAAAGTAAAATCAGTCGTACCGCCACCGATGTCACAAACGAGAATTTTCTGTCCGATCTCGACTCGCGATTCCCAGTCAGAATCGTGTTTGTAAACCCAGGCATAAAATGCGGCTTGCGGCTCTTCGATCAAAACAACCCGCGACAACCCCGCGACGGAAGCGGCTTTGACCGTCAACTCACGGGCTACTTCGTCAAACGACGCCGGCAGTGTGAGAACAATGTCTTGGTCCGCCAAAGGATGATCTGAAAACTGATGGTCCCATGCTTTCCGAACATGCTTTAAATACTGGCCGCTAACATCGACGGGTGAAAGCCGCTTAACATCGCCAGCGCCTTGCCAAGGTAACAAAGCGGCGGTCCGATCAACCGCCGCGTGACACAACCATGACTTGGCCGATGCGATTCCTCGCCCGGACGTTCGGGCCGTTTCGTCACGGGCATACGCGCCCACGCAAAACGACGGAGTCTTTTTGTCCCAAGGCAACCGAAGCTGTTTGTTGGATTCGGAATCGCCCGTTTTGACTGGCTGAAAATAAAACGACGGCAAAGTATCAAGTGATTCCGTTTCACCGGCCGCGACCAATTGTGGAATCGACAACACGCGGATCTTCCACGGCGACTCCTCAGTGTCGATATAAGTAACGGCCGAGTTGGTTGTGCCCAGATCAATCCCTACGATGTAGCGACTAGGCAAGTCGTCCACGAGTGGGTCAAAAGTTTCAGATTGCGTCACGTTTCTTCAAATCTCGGTTGGTTTACTGATTCTGAGCTGCTGGTTCTTTTCATCAAAAAAGATGAGAACGCTAATCTTCACTGATCTGACACTAATAGATAGCCGTGATTCTTTTCGAAACAATTCGAAATGGACACGGACGTTCCACTGGAACTGTCGCTAGTTAAAAACAGTATGTCATCGTTTT
>CAZQQR010000479.1:0-2811 GCA_964595515.1 uncultured Pirellulaceae bacterium | reverse complement strand
AGATTCAAAAATTTGAGATTTCAAATTTTCGATTTCTGATTCTAGATTTCAAATTTCAAATTAGAGATTTTGAGATTTTGAGATTTTGAAGCCCTTGCCGGATTGGCGTCGCAAGCTCCTGATCCGGCCTACTTTCATTGCGAAATGCGCGAAAAAAAACGGCAGCCAATTTTCATTGACTGCCGATTCTTTATTCGGGCGAACACGCTTGCCGAGATATCAAAATACAGCACACATAGCGTGGCCGGATGACTCCTTTGCCGCATTTTGACCGAGCTTATGACACCAAGCTCGTCATCAAGTCTAGGCGTTCGCCAAAGCTTCTTTTTGCTTGCGTCGGTCTTCGATAATGTCTTCCTGAACATTACGAGGAACTGGGCTATAACCGCTCAACTCCATCGTAAACGTCGCTTGTCCTTGAGACATCGAACGAAGATCCGTGGCGTAACCAAAAGTTTCGCTCAACGGAATCGTACAACGAATCAAAACCGTGCCGTCAGGCTTAATATCTGTCGACTCCATAATTCCACGTCGAGATGTCAAGTCACCAACGATGGAACCTTGCGACGCCTCTGGACATTCGATTTCGCAGAACATGACTGGCTCAAGCAACTGAGGCTTGGTCTTTGGCATGTACTCACGGAACATACCGCGTGCAGCAGTTTGGAAAGCCATCTCCGAACTATCAACATCGTGGTAAGCACCATCGGCAAGGAACATTCGCAGCCCCACAACCGGGTACTCAGCCAATGTTCCTTTTGGAATCGACGTTCGCAAACCTTTTTCAACCGCAGGAATGTACTGCTTAGGAATACGTCCACTGACAATTTTTTCCTCGAAGATGAATCCGTCCTTAATTTCAGGAGCGTCGTCATCGTCTTCGAATTCAGCTTCGTCAAACGGCTCAAGATACCCTTTGATGTGGGCAAACTGACCTGAACCACCAGACTGCTTTTTGTGCTTGTAATCGAAATCGCACTTGATTGTCGGACGCTCACGGTAACTAACCTTCGGAGCACCGACTTCAACTTCGATTCCATACTCACGACGAATCCGCTCAACGTAAACGTCAAGGTGAAGCTCACCCATTCCAGACATGATGACTTCGCCTGTTTCCTCGTCAGTCGCGACGCGGAACGTAGGATCTTCTTTGCGAAAACGCTGAAGAGCCTTGCCAAGTTTTTCACCACTGGAACGTTCCGATGGACTGACCGCAACCGAGATCACAGGCTCAGGAACAAACATGTTCTCAAGTGTGCAATACTTGGGAGTTTCACTGTACGTTTCACCCGAAGCACAATCGATACCCATCACGGCAACAATGTCACCAGCAAATGCTTCATCGATCTCTTCGCGTTTGTTTGAGTGCATACGCACGATTCGGCTGAATCGCTCTTTGCGACTGGTACGCTGATTAAAGTAAGTACCACCTTTTTTGACGGTACCCTGGTAAATCCGCATGAACGTCAATTGGCCGAAAGGATCTTCGACGATCTTGAACGCCATCCCAACGAGAGGTTTTGACTTATCAGGCTCAAGCGGGAAGTCCTTGTCGTTGTCTTCCCAGTCTTTGGCGACGATTTTTCGCTCAAGCGGTGAAGGCAAGTAACGAACAACTGCGTCGATCAAAGGCTGAACACACTTGTTCTTGAACGCGGTGCCCATGAACATCGGTGTGAAGCTCTGTGCCTTAATCGCGGCAGCAGCTGTTTTGTAAATCAGCTCAAGAGGAACTTCTTCTTCTGAAAGAAGCAATTCCATCATTTCGTCACTGTACATTGAAAGGCCTTCCAGCAACTCGCCGCGATACTTTTTCGCATCGTCCAGCATGTCAGCAGGAATGTCTTCGGTCAAAACCGTTTCGCCTTTGTCCCCATCGTTGCGATAGGCTTTCATTTCGATCAAGTCGACGACGCCATCGAATGTCTCGCCCAGTCCAATCGGAATCTGGAACATGATGACTTCGACACCAAGCTTTTCGCGCATCTCATCGGCGACCTTAAACGGATCAGCACCCGTTCGGTCCATTTTGTTGACAAAAGCCAAACGTGGAATTCCGTAGCGTTTCATCTGACGGTCAACCGTCAGCGATTGAGCTTGGACACCACCGACAGCACACAGAACCAAAACGGCTCCATCGAGTACACGCAGTGATCGCTCGACCTCGACTGTAAAGTCAACGTGGCCTGGTGTGTCGATCAAGTTGATCGTGTGGTTGTCCCACGAAACGGTCGTCGCAGCACTGGTGATTGTGATACCACGTTCTTTTTCAAGTTCCATGTGGTCCATCGTTGCACCGTCACCGCCACCACGAACGTCTTCGATTTTGTGGATTCGGCCGCAGTAGAAAAGAATTCGCTCACTCAAAGTTGTTTTACCTGAGTCAATGTGAGCTGAGATTCCGATGTTTCGATAGTTTTTGAGGTTCATCAATGCACCAACAAATTGAAATTGTCCTTAGGGTTTCGAAAAGGCTGTCAGTCGAAAAGACCGACTGGGGCTACACGCCCCATTCTCCAAGGTCAACAAGACCGTACATGAGGAGAGCTATACAAAATACTGCGTCTGCAATCCATACAATTTATCTATCGGTATAGACGTCGACACAGTCATCTAAATTAGTGTGAAAAACGAACACTTTGGTTCACCACATCCGTGCTGAGTTCGCAATTCCGTAGAGATTACGGGACTTAGCGGGTCCCGATCAAAGGCCAGAATTCTGCCATCGCTAAATATTAGTTGATATCACTTACTGGAAAAGGCCAAAATCGCGTTTTGTAGGTAATTTGGGATGGGTTTGAGTGCGATAGC
>CAZQQR010000478.1:1459-2834 GCA_964595515.1 uncultured Pirellulaceae bacterium | reverse complement strand
CATCCTATTTCTCCCACCAACACAAAACGTAACTCTTGATCAACACTCTCTACCTCCCCGAACTTCGCGAAATGCTTGCCAATGGCAAAGCAGACGATCTGCGCGATTTTTGCGAAGCCATCCACCCAGCGAGGGCCGCTGAATTCATGGCCGGGCTGACCAGCAATGAAGCTTGGAAAGTCATTCAGTTCTCCGATGTTGAACTTCGAGGCGAGATCTTTTCCTATTTTGGGAAAGACAAACAGTTTGAGATATTGGAAGTCGAGAGCATCGACGAAGTCGCCGAAATGGTTGCCGAAATGGCACCCGATGATCGAGTCGATTTGCTACAAGAACTTGAGCCAGAGCGTCTGACGAGTCTGTTGGAATTACTTCCGATCGAGGAACGACGAGACTTCCAGCGGCTTAGTCAGTACCCCGAAGACACCGCCGGTGCGGTGATGACAACCGACGTTGCCAAACTCAAAGAGCATTTTACGATTCGTGAAGCCCTTAACGAAATTGGCCGGCAATCCGAAGAATACGAAACCATCTATTACCTCTATGTCGTCGATGAAGAAGATCGTTTGCGCGGGCTTGTTTCTGCCAGACAACTCTTGGTAGGAATGAAAAAACCGGAACGATTGATTTCGGAGATGATGGAAACAGAGATCATCACGGTTGATGTGCTCGAAGATCAGGAAGAAGTCGCGAATAAAGTCGCAAGGATGGACTTGTTGGCGATTCCCGTGGTCGACAACCAACACAAAATGCTTGGGATCATCACACACGACGATATTATCGATGTCGTGCGTGAAGAAGCGACCGAAGACGCTCACCGAATTGGAGCCGTCGATCCACTGGACGTTTCGTATTTGCGAACGTCGATTTTGACCCTGACATGGAAACGTGGAATCTGGCTCGGGATCCTATTCTTTTTTGCTTTGATTACTGCGTTCGCCATCGCAAAATACGAAACCGAATTAGAAAAATGGGTGTGGCTGGGGTTTTTCATTCCGCTAGTGATTAGTAGCGGTGGAAACTCAGGTAGCCAAAGTGCGACGTTGATTATTACGGCGCTATCTCGCGGTCACATCACGATCGGCGACTGGTGGAAAGTTGTAGTCCGAGAACTTTGGATGGGGATATTGTTGGGCGCGGGGTTGTCGGTGCTTGGCTATTTCGCAACATCATTCTTTGTGCCAGACGACGTTGGGTTTATGAATCTAACGATGTTCGTTGTTCCTTTGACGCTTCTTTTGATCGTGATTTGCGGAACGTTGACCGGTTCGATCTTTCCATTGATCTTTGAAAAACTTGGCTGGGATCCGGCGATGATGAGTACGCCCTTTGTTGCTGGGATCGTCGACATTTTGGGAATCCTGATTTACTTTTC
>CAZQQR010000478.1:0-1359 GCA_964595515.1 uncultured Pirellulaceae bacterium | reverse complement strand
CTATTGCAGGCAGGAAATACGATCCCGTTTATCGCTCGATATCGGAAAGAGGCGACCGGAACGCTGGACGAGATCGAACTTCGATCCATCGAAGATGCATTGGAGCGTGCCAACGCCTTGGCTGCTCGTAAATTGACGGTCCTCAAAAGTCTCTCAGACCAAAACGTCTTGACTAATGAATTGAAGCAATCTGTTGAAGAATGCGGCGACCTGCGGACGCTTGAAGCAATCTATCTGCCTTTCAAACCAAAACGACGAACCCGTGCAACGCTTGCCCGAGAGCGAGGCCTGCAACCGTTGGCCGATTTGCTGATCGCTCAACAACGGATTGGAAAACCTCGGGGGACCATTCTGAAATCATACGTAGATTCTTCCAAGGAAGTTCCTGATGCTGAATCGGCAATCCAAGGCGCATTGGACATCGTTGCTGAAACTTGGGCCGAAGAAGCCGAAACGCGACAATGGCTGGTGGACCAGGCGCTTAAGTTCGGAAAAATCAGTTCCAAAGTAAAACGCGGAAAGAAGTCTGCTGAAGGCGCGAACAAATTCGAACAATACTTTGACCGGCAAGAGTCCATTGGGCGTGTTCCGGGGCATCGCGTTTTAGCAATGCTGAGAGGATCAGCAGAAGGGTTTTTGCGAGTCGGAATTCAGTTTGAAGGTGATCGCGAGTTGTCAGAGCTTCGGCGTCGGAAGGTCGTCAATCGAAACTTTGAATTCTTCGATGATCTTGTTGAGTGTGCCTCGGATTGTTTTGATCGCTTGCTATTGCCAGCGACTGATTCCACGGTCATGGCCATGTTGAAAGAAAAAGCCGACGATGAAGCGATTCAAGTCTTTGGCAAAAACCTTCATGACTTATTGATGGCCTCGCCTGCCGGTCCTCGCGTCACGATTGGAATTGATCCGGGATTCCGAACGGGTTGTAAAGTCGCGGTTGTTGATGGAACGGGGCAGTATCTGGATAACAAAACGATTTATCCGACGGCTCCCAAAAACGACACGGCCACGGCAGGCAAGGTTTTGTTAGGACTGATTAAAGAGCACGGTGCCGAGTTAATCGCGATTGGAAACGGCACCGCTTCGCGTGAGACCGACGCGTTTGTCGGTGACTTGATCAAGGACAACAGCCTTGAGATTTCGAAAGTCATGGTTAGCGAGGCCGGAGCGTCGATATACTCCGCCAGCGATTTGGCGGTAAAGGAATTTCCTAACCTGGACATTACGGTGCGGGGTGCGATTAGCATTGCTCGGCGGCTTCAAGATCCACTGGCAGAGTTAGTTAAATCAGATCCGAAATCGATTGGGGTAGGGCAGTACCAACACGATGTAAATCAGCCGCGGTTGCGAAAGTGCCTT
>CAZQQR010000477.1:0-2841 GCA_964595515.1 uncultured Pirellulaceae bacterium | reverse complement strand
AATCTCAAAGTTCGAAATCGAGTGGTCTCGTATCTCAGGCTGCAGGATCAAAGTCTTCCAAGCCCCGACCACCGATCGACGGTATCTTCTTGACGCATGCCCATATCGGTCACTACTCCGGTCTGATTCATCTTGGCCGGGAAGCCATGGGAACCAATGACATTCCAACTCATGTGATGCCGCGAATGCAGAAGTTTTTGCAGACAAACGGTCCTTGGAGCCAATTGGTGACGCTAAAAAACATTGAGCTAAAACCAATGCAAGTCGACAAGCCCGTTGTCCTAAATGACCGGATTGTGGTGACGCCATTTCAAGTTCCTCATCGCGACGAGTTTTCAGAAACGGTTGGCTTCAAAATAAGATGTCCGGGCAAAACGGTCGTCTTTTTGCCGGATATCGACAAATGGTCTCGGTGGAATCGTTCGATTGAAGATTTGATAAAAGAGGTCGATCTGGCTTATCTGGACGGAACTTTCTTTGAGAACGGTGAGATCCCGGGCCGCGATATGTCGCTGATTCCACATCCGTTTGTGGCGGAGTCAATAATTCAGTTTTCGGCCCTCGACGAAACTGAGCGAAAAAAGGTAAGATTCATTCACTTCAATCATACGAACCCGCTACTGCAAACCAACGGCGTCGCTGCCAAAGCGATCCGGAACGCTGGAATGGGAATCGCGGTCGAAGGCGAGATCATCGAAATGGCAACTAAGGAATAGTTGCGTCGACGGTCATTGAATGAACGGATTGCAACAATGAATATCGAAACTGAAACAAACTCGTTGGAACCAACTCCGCGAAAAAGCAAACTTGGCATCATCCTCGGGTTGATACTATTGGGGCTTTTGGTGGTTGGTGGGATAGGACTCCAGTCTTATCTCGGAAAGCCGCTGCGAGAATTTGTGAATGAAAATAGCGTCTTTTTGACCGACTCAGACCAAGCGATGGAACTGTTGGGGGCACCGATTTCGATGGCCCAACCAGTAACGAAACAGGACAACAATAAAGTGCTTGTCCGGACTCCGGTCTCGGGCCCAAAAGGAAAAGCGACGTTTGTTCTAAAAGGTTCGTTGGTTGAAAAGACTTGGCAACGAGATTCGATTTTCCTTGAGATGGACGGTCAAGAACATGACCTCGATCCCGATGCGATGTTCGACATTGATATTTCGTTTGGTGAATAAACCGAACGACTACAAACATAAACACTTAACCGAAATACAATTTTTAAAGGCAAATCAGATGGCAGAAATTACACTCAAAGGCAATCCTTGTAACACTTGTGGCGATCTTCCAGCAGTGGGTTCCGATGCTCCAGGGTTCAAGCTTGCTGGTGGCGATCTTAGTCACGTGACTCGTTCGGACTTTGAGGGCAAGACGCTCATTTTGAGCATCGTTCCAAGTCTCGACACGCCAGTTTGCGCGACTTCAACAACTAAATTCAATGAGTCTGCCGCAGCTCTGGAAAATACAGTGATCATCAACGTTTCAAAGGACTTGCCGTTCGCACAAAAACGTTTTTGCGAAAGCAACAAAGTTGAAAACGTGACGACGCTTTCAGGTTTTCGATGTGCCAACTTTGGCCCCGACTTTGGTGTCGACATCATCGACGGACCACTGAAAGGCCTGTACGCTCGAGCCATCGTTGTGATCAGTGCCGATGGCAAAGTGCTTTATAACGAGTTGGTTCCAGAAATCGCCCAAGAACCAAACTACGATGCTGCCTTGGCAGCGGTAAAGCAGACGGCGTAGTTTAGAAGTCAATTTTTGGCCTGCCGTTTTGAGGCTGTCATTTTGAGACGCTTCCGCTTGGAATTCTCGTTCAGTGCGGAAGCAACCTCTTCGCATCCGAGATCAGACGTCCGAATCGTCATCGTGGACGTTGAACTAATGGTATGTCAAAACTGAAAATTAGGATTTGCCGTAGTGGATGAGGTTACGAATCCCTTGCGTTTTGTTGGCTCGAAAGGACTCGTAGCCTCGTCCACTACCCCAGCTTTACCTTTGACCGACTACTAGTGTTTGATCCAGATTTGGAATTATGGTTATGGTCGTAGCGGAAGTCGTCAAGACTTTCGGCGATTCCATGGTGCGGACCGAAACTCTTGACGAGTTCCGCTGCCCAACTCTCTGCCAATAATTCTTCGTTAGAACATCCTGACCTAAATTCCTTCCAGCCGGAATCCGCATGAGCAACTCAATCGTCGCCCAAATCCCAAAGAACCTTTTGTTTCGTTATCGTCTCGATTGCCAAAAGTTCGACGGAAAACCGGGAAGCAAATTCGAGCTGTCGGACGCTTATCAAATCCCTGCCCTAAGCGAGTTCGAAGACCAGCCTAATTTCGCAGACGTTCGAGTCGGATGGTGCGAACAGGGGCTTTTCGTTTCGGCTAGTATTACTCAGAAAAAGCAATCGCTTTGGTGTAAGGAAACTCAGTTACTGGAAAGCGACGGATTGCAAATCTGGGTGGATACCAGGGCGACCCACAACGTCCATCGTGCTTCGAAGTTTTGTCATTGGTTTGCCGTGCTTCCAACCGGAGGAGGAGGCAGGAATGAAAAGCCGATTGCGACGATGTTGAAAATCAATCGTAGCAAAGACGATTCGCCCGCAATCAATCGTTCCAAAATCGACGTTGCTTCGACGATTTCTAAAACAGGTTATCAAGTCAACGTTTTCCTGCCTGCACAATGTCTCAACGGTTGGGATACCAACGAGCACCGGAATCTTGGATTCAATTTTGCTATCGTAGACCGCGAGCTTGGGTGGCAGACGCTGGCGATCGGACCCGAGCTTCCGATTTCAGAAGACCCAAGCATGTGGCAAACCATGCGATTGGTGGATTA
>CAZQQR010000476.1:0-2876 GCA_964595515.1 uncultured Pirellulaceae bacterium | reverse complement strand
TTCTTCCACTCAACAGCTTTCTTGACAACGATTGGAAAAGTTCCGATCAGCAAGAACGCGATTCCAATTTGCAGCATTTGAGTTTTCGAGAATACCGCGTTGATGCCTTGTTCCTTGATTGTTTCCAGCTTCGGGACGATTGACCCGGCGTAAACAAACACGGACGTTCCAGCGAGCATTCCAAGTTGACTAACCCACCAGAACGTTCTGGCTTTGATTTGTGTTACGCCCATTAAAAGGTTAACGATGTAAAACGGAAAAGCTGGAATCAGCCGCATCAAGAACAAATAGAAAATCCCATCCTTTTCAAATGCTTCATTGATTGCTTTGATTCGTTTTCCGAACCGGTTTTGAATCCAATCACGCAAAATGTACCGGCTCGTTAAAAAGGCAACGAGAGCGCCCGTGGTCGAGGCAAAACTGACCAATATTAACGCGGGGACAAATCCGAAAAACCAAGCGTAGACCAGCGTCAACAATGTTGCACCACCTGGAATCGAAAGCCCCGCGGCAACAACGTACAAAACGAACGCGATGATCATGAACAGGGCTGGCTGGTTGGCGTAAAGCTCTTTTAACTGAACCTCTTTTTCGACCAGATAATCAAAGTTCAGATAACTCTTGAAAAGGTAAACGCCCATAAGAAATGCGACCACGATCGCTGCCAGCATTAAAAGTTTTTGGTTATTACTCGCACTGTTTGACGGGCCAGTTTGTGTCACAATCGATTCGTCATGAGACGGGCTAGGGTTGGTCACGGTTTTCAGTTCGGGCTTTGAGTGAAAATTTTAAGGAACATAACATGAATGTAGTTTTTTCTCAGCGTCTATCGGGTTTGCTTTTGAGCGGTCGGCTGCAACGAATTCTAGTTTTTAGTTGCACTCTATTGGCGGCTGTTCCTGCGATAGGACAATCGGTAGTTATTTCGAATACACCCGTCGAAGGATCGGCGTTAATGACGAACCAGGCGCCAAAAAAAATCATCAAGTCCGACCAACAGTGGCGGCAGCAACTGAGTCCGCTCGACTATCAAGTGACTCGACAGAAGGGAACGGAACAACCTTACACAGGAAAGTTCTGGAATCATAAACAACAGGGAGTTTATACCTGCAAATGCTGCGGTCAAAGCTTGTTTGATTCGAAAACCAAATTCAAGTCGGGCACAGGTTGGCCAAGCTATTTTCAACCGATTAACAAGACCGCAGTTAGCCACATTCAGGATCAAACGCAAGGTATGGTTCGGACTGAAGTGGTTTGCAGTCGCTGCGACGCGCACCTTGGGCATGTATTTCGCGATGGGCCACAACCAACAGGACTTCGTTATTGCATGAATTCTGCAGCCCTCAATTTTGCGAAGCTTGCCAAACAAGGCGTCGTTCAGCCGCCAGCTAACTCTTCTCCGCCAACCGCCGTTACTCCGATCAAGTAATGATTGAAGTTTATATCGGGAACGGGGTGGAAGGTAATGCTGTCGGTGTGTGCTGACCACACAGACACTATCGCGCTCGGCGACCAAGCAATGCATCGCCCAATTGCTGCGTTCTAAAGTCGTCCAATGACGCTTCTCCCCGCGTCCTAAGCGTCGGTTCTCGCTGGATTTGTCGAGAGAGATATCGTTCAAGCCGATCCCGCCTGCCACGTATCAATTGAGAAAAATCCGGATCGTCAAAATGGATGTCTGCAAGATTGTTGACCAGCGAGACTGCCGTCAAGTCTTCAAATGGAATTCGGTTGTCCAGCAAGCCCAGGTCATAAGCGTACTCCGCAGACAAACCCGGTAGCAGGACCTTCCAACCGTAATTGATTTTGTTTGGGCTAACCGTGTTAACGTGGCCCGCGAGATTGGTTGTGCAGTTGTTGCGAAGCGAATGATAGAATTCGGGTTCGACAGCCAGTTTGTTGACTCGTGTTGCAATGTCAGCGAACAGCAATTGAGCTTGTTCGGGCGAGGCCACCGTTGGGTAAACGTAGACATCGGCAGCTTGATGACGCGTTCGCAAACGAATCACATCTCGTTCATCACTGAGCACATAGGCGAGTTCGTATTGCCGCCCCATTCCCAATAGCGGATTGTATTTCTCACCTAGTTCTTTTCGAACTTCGACTGAAACGGCGATGTAGGTCCCGTCATCCAGCCCAAAACTCATCATCGTGTGAGCGAGTTTTGGAGCGTTATTGAATGGAACGACGATGAAGTCGACTGACTGAATCATTCCTAGCAAGATATCGCGATCATAGTAATCGACCACAAAATCGTCTTTGGTAACGTAGTTGCAGTTTCGGATATTGCGGATCGAATACTTGGGGCCGTTTACATCGATCGAAGCCGTGTTCTCAAACTCCGGACGCCACTGCCGATCATTCGAAGGTGACATTCGATCAAATAAGCTTGAGAAACCTGTTGGCGACTGCCAATTGCTACAACCTGTCAGTGTGATTAAGAGACAAACCAACATCATCCGAACCGCGTTTCCGCGAGATCGCGTTGGCGATTGTGCAGACGTCTGCATGAGGTCTGGAAGAGTTGGTTGAAAGTCCGGGATCATGTTTCAGTGATAACTTCTTGATCATTGAAGTTGGAACCGAATGTGCTTTTAGATAAACCGGTCAACAGAGGCAAGACTGAATTAGCGAAGACAAGACTGAAATAGACGTCGATCCCAGATGTCTCCCCGTCAGACCTCGCAATCCCCGAGATCTCGATGCCAGATGTGGTAGTACCGGGCACGGAGGTCGTTCGCGCCGTCGCCATTAATCGGAGGCAAGGCCTGGCTGCCAGGCACGGAGGCAAGATTGAGAGGCGGAGGCAAGATTGAGAGGCTGAGTTCTTTCTGCAACGCCACCACATTTTTTTTGGGCTGATTGCCGATAGTCAC
>CAZQQR010000475.1:0-2877 GCA_964595515.1 uncultured Pirellulaceae bacterium | reverse complement strand
GTAGTGGACGAGGCTACGAGTCCTTTCGAGCCAAAAAAACGCAAGGGATTCGTAACCTCGTCCACTACGGTCAATCATGTTTTTTAGTTTTGACGAACCACTAGGGTAAACGTCGATTTGATTTTTGGAGCAAGACTTGGTTGAAGCCCGGGGCTTGCTCCAAAGTCAAAACGATTTTGAACGAAAAACTTCGTTTTAGGGACAGGATCGTTTTCGGGAAAGAAACGTAGCGGAAGTCGTCAAGACTTCCGAAACCTCAACCGAAAACGTCGACGCGGCCAGAACTCTTGACGAGTTCCGCTACTGAAAATTGAGTTGGCTCGAAAATTGAGTTGGCTCATTTAGACAAATTGTCGTTGGCTAGTTGGAAAGCTGAGATTCAATCGTCAGGCACAGCCTGACCTACAACTTTGGCAAACACCGATACATTGACAAGGTCGACTACGGAAAACACTGATCGACTTCGGAAAACACTGGGCACACTACGCCCAACTCCGGGCCATATTGGCAATATCGGCAAACATTGGGCTCCATGGAATCGTTTAGGCCTCGCTTATGACGGTAGAATCGAAACCTGACAAAGGGACGACTGCCCAAGCGATGGCTTCCAGCACCAGCCGGCCTCTTCGGCTTCATCGTCGGACCGACTTGATCGTGCAGCCTCAGACCTACCAAGGGCGTGATTATTGGGTCATCAAAGATCCGATCTCGCTCAAGTATTACCGATTCGAAGAAGAGGAACACGCGCTCCTAAGCATGATGGACGGGCAAAGCAGCCCCGACCAAATCAAACGAAAGTTCGACTACAAATACGCTCCGCAGAAGATCACGATGCAGGAGCTTTATCAATTCATCGGCATGCTTTATCGAAGTTCTCTTTTGGTTTCGAACGCACCTGGCCAGGGAATTGAACTTCAAAAACGCGGGCAAAAAAACAGGTCTGCCGAACGACGTCAGTCGCTCACCAACATTCTCGCGATCCGATACAAAGGATTCGATCCAGATCCACTATTGAATCGGATGATCAAATGGGTCGGGTGGTTTTTTACTTGGCCAGCATTCTTTGTTGCATTGATGCTGGGTATTGGTGCACTTTCGTTGATCATCACTCAGTTCGAAATATTCCAAGCCAAACTTCCTTCGTTTCAGGAATTCTTTGCAGCAAAGAACTGGTTCTGGCTTGCTCTCGTGATGGCACTGACAAAAGTCCTTCACGAATTTGGCCATGGTCTGGCCTGTAAAAAATTCGGGGGCCAATGCCATGAAATGGGAGTCATGCTCCTGGTGCTCACTCCCTGTCTTTACGCCAACGTCAGTGATTCGTGGCTACTAAAAAGCAAATGGAAACGCGCGTTTATCGCGGCGGCTGGAATGTACGTTGAATTGGTACTTTCGTCGGTCGCCGTGTTTGTCTGGTGGTTCAGTACTCCCGGAATGGTCAATCAGCTTGCCCTCAACGTAATTTTTATCTCGTCTGTCAGTACGCTGATTTTCAACGCGAACCCTTTGCTTCGATATGACGGATACTACATCCTCTCAGATCTATTGGAGATCCCCAACCTTCGCCAAAAAGCCACCACGATTCTTCAACGAACTTGTGGAAGCGTACTTCTTGGAATTCCAACTCGACCAGATCCGTTCTTGCCGGCTCGCCGACAATGGATGTTTGGTCTCTACAGCGTCGCGGCGGCGCTTTACCGCTGGTTCATCACCTTTTCAATTTTTTGGTTCGTCTACCGGGTCCTTGAACCGTACGGGTTCAAAATTATCGGCCAGATGATTGCGCTTTCTGCAATTTACGGATTGGTTGGAATGCCGCTGATCAAGCTTTACAAATTTTTCTCCATCCCCGGAAGGTTCGGTACCGTGAAAGCAGCACGTGCGACGGCGTCAGCGATTATTTTGACTGTCTTGGCGTTCTTCATTCTCTTGCTTCCCATCCCACACCACGTTTATTGCAGTTTTATTGTCGAAGGCAAGAATCCCCAAAACGTTTACGTCGATGTGGCCGGAACGTTGGATGAAATTCTGGTCGAGCCCAACCAGTTTATTGAAAAAGACGAACCGATCATCAAGCTTTATAGTCAACAGCTAAGAGTTCAATTAGCGAGCCTTCAAACGGAAGCCCAGATCGCGCGGGTACGACTTCAGAACCTTCAAGCCGGTGCCTCGGTTGACAGAATTTTTGCGGATGGAAAAGAAGCGGCCACGCTCGCTTTTGAAACCGCGGTTACCACTTACAACAAACGAGTCGACGACGTCCAACGTTTGACACTTAAATCACCAACGAGTGGATATCTGCTCGCGCCGCCAATCGTCGCTCCCAATTCTGCTGACTCTGAGATGCTGGGCTACTGGGACGGCACACCATTGGAGAAAAGAAACTTGGGTGCGTATTTAGAGCAAAGCACGTTTGTCGCGCAGGTCGTTCCTGATTTGAAGGTCGTCAAAGCCGTGCTCGCGATCGACCAAGCTGATATTGAGTTCATCGAAAAAGACCAACGCGTCAAATTGTTGCTTCGTGAAATTCCCAATCAAATTTTCGAATCTGAAACAACAAAGATCGTTCCCAGTGAAATGAAGTCGACTCCCAAAGGACTCTCGTCCAAATTCGGAGGAGACATCGTCACCACGGCAAACAGCGAAGGAATCGACGTCCCGCAAAGCACCAAATATATGGTGTCGGTCGACATTCAAAATCCTGATGAGTTGATCCTCCCAGGCAGCACCGGCGTCGCAAAAATTCGAACCGGATCACAAACGGTTGGGCAGAGAATCTGGCGATTGATCAACCGCACGTTTCAGTTTGAACTCTAAAGATTCAACGCTCCAAAAAGTTGAATCCTCCGGTCAAACAGATACTGCGACCTCCTTCCG
>CAZQQR010000474.1:0-2894 GCA_964595515.1 uncultured Pirellulaceae bacterium | reverse complement strand
AAGGATATGAGAATTGAATTAGAGTTCGATTAGCGAGGATTAGTGTTCCAAACCACCGTCCAATGCCCGTACTCAAGCACAAGTTCTCTCTCAGTATCGTGTGCTAAATCCCAGACCGTCGTTCGCCTTGAAAGAAGAACCCGAGCGCGCTGCTCAGTTCCGAAGGAAGCACCGGGAGGTCTTCTCGTGGAATCAAAAATGTTGAGAGTTTGATCAAGTCAATGAAGACTCGGTTTTGACGGGTTGTCGCACTCAAATAATCGTGTCCGGACGAACCGCCCGTTCCGATCTTGCTTCCCAACATCCTTCGGACCATTGATGCATGTCGCTGCCGCCAATTCGTGAACAACTGGTCGACTTCCAGGATCAACGTTAAGTAGCGAAACGGAGAATAGAGCATCGGTTCGTCGCGGTAGAGGTGGACGAACAAAGCGGCAAGGAACGCTTGGTGCGAGAACCGAAATTCTCCTTTTTCCCGAAGCTCTTCGTATTTTTTCTCATCCAAAACGGATTCGAATATCATTCGCGTATGGGTTAAATCGTTAAGTTGAAAAGTCTTTTCTCGATCGGTTAAAGTTGGGTTGTTCTTGATGATTTCAGTATCCGAGTCGAGCATTTTGTTGACGGATTTGTCATACTCTTGCCAAAACTTGAACCCTTCAAATTCTAGAAAAGGCATTCGCCCCAACCATCCATCAGTAAGCTGAAGCAAACTGTCTTTTTGCTCCAACTCATCGAGCATGTTCCGATCTTCGTCGGTTAGTCGAGAATGAAAAAACTCTTTGTCCGCGTTGATACGGTAACCACGTTTGATGCCAAGCAAGATTTCAATTTGCTTGAATTGAGTACTTTGGAATCCTGAGGCGGGAACGAGCAAGTCTCGAAACTCAAGGAAATCAAGCGGCGTCATCGTTTCGATGACTGTGATTTGTTCGATTAGAACCCGTTGGATGGATTTGATGCGGGCCAGCCGATGGATGACCTGTCCCATCTTTTTATCCGGCACGACTGGATCATCAAATACATCAATGATCGAACTGAGTTCGTAGATGATTTGTTTGAACCAAAGTTCGTAAGCTTGATGCGTGATGATGAACAGCATTTCATCATGCGCCGTTTTTCCGTGTTTAGTGCTTTCGAGATCCTGAGCATCCAGAATTTTGTCAAGATGAAGGTATTCGCTGTAATAGATGCCCGCCATGTTCTTGTCTCAAAAATGCGTTCGAATAGAAGAAGGTCGAATGAAGCAGAAGTCTAATCGCCATAAGCCCAGTGCAAAAACGTAGTGACTAACGTGTTTGGGCGGGGCGAATTTCAGCCCACTCGCCAAAACACATTGCCGAAAGCTTTTAACCAGACGGTGGCAACAAAAAAGGATGTCCTCATCGAAGCCGACGAGACATCCTAGGTTGAAAATCCGGTTTTCGGAAGACAAGGTTATTGGATGATAACCGAGAGGCCTACCATTTTTCGCCGGGCATTCGAACCGGATCTGGCTCGTAGTTAGCGGCATTGTTGATGTCTTTGGGGCCCAGCTTCTCTTCCGATTTCATGTAGTCTTCCCACATGATTTTTTTGCCGGTGTAGGCGGCGTCACGCCCGATGAGAGCCATCAAAGTGCTATAGCTCATGTAGGTGCCGTTGTTGATTGGCTTTCCAGCGCGAATACTTTGAAACAGGTGTTCGTGCTCGATGTCGTACATGCTTGGCTTTTTCTGCTTGTGCGACTGTTCTCCATCTTCGTTTTCAATCTTGAATTTCAAAATGTTGGCCTTCCCTTTGGTGCCAATCACATGATCGGTTGTTTCGCTGAAACAGCCCGCCATTTGTCGACAATGAGAAAACGTTTTTACGTCGCTTCCTTCCCATTCGTAGACGGTCGAGAAATGATCGTAAACGTTGCCCCATTTTTTTCCGGTTCGAACAAGACGTCCGCCCAATGCATAGCAACTGACTGGAGGAACGTCGTCCATCAGCCAGAGGGCTTTGTCCAAAGAGTGAATGTGCTGTTCTGCGATGTGGTCACCAGAAAGCCAGTTGTAATAGAGCCAGTTTCTCAATTGGTAGTCGAGCGAACTCCAGCTTTCGTCTTCGCCGCGGTGCCACAGTGTTCCTGTTAAGTAATTGGATTCAATCGTTTTGATTTCACCGATCGCACCGTTCTTGATTCGACTGATCATGTCGACGACGCCCAAGTCGTATCGCCAGCAGAGTCCGGAAACCACACTGAGCCCTTTTTGCGCCGCGAGTTTGCAGGATTCCATCACAGAGCGAACGCCGGGTACATCGACTCCGACTGGTTTTTCGCAAAACACGTGCTTGCCAGCTTCGATGGCGGCCTTAAGCTGCATTGGACGAAAATAGGGCGGTGTCGCGAGTAGAACAACGTCGACGCCCGATTCGATCAAGTTTTTGTAGGCGTCCAAGCCGTCGAACATTTTCTCTTTGTCGACAGTAAGCTGGTCTGGGATTTGAGTGTCCAGGGTCTTGTGGCATTTTTCAACCCGATCCATGAACATGTCTGCCAGCGCGGTGACTTTGGTGTTCGAGTCGGCTTTGGTTGCGTTCAAAATTGCCCCGGTACCGCGTCCGCCACAGCCAACCAGTCCAATCTTCAATGTGTCGTCAACGCTGTTGTGGTATCCCATCGCTGGTCGCACCAAGGTTGTTCCGATCGTTCCGGCGGCAGCAATTTTGGCGGAATCAGAAAGAAAGTTTCGCCGGTTCGGTTTTGAAGTAGTCATTGGAATCCATCGTTGTTGGTGAGTTGCGACCCCTCAATGATACATCGGGCAATTGTGGACAAGCAAGTCCGTCGTTCTCAACGTTTTCAGAATCCGTGGCTGGAATTGGTGGCAAGTGGGTGAAAGCAAAGGTTGTGAGTAAGCGGCTTT
>CAZQQR010000473.1:0-2921 GCA_964595515.1 uncultured Pirellulaceae bacterium | reverse complement strand
CAACGCGAAGTGGCCATTGAGATGGCGGCCATCGATCCGGGGGATCCTGACTCGAGCGAATTGGTCGAGCGAATATTCTCCGACGATTCCGAAATGGTGATGCCGCCGCCCGAAACTGGGGACACTCTTTCCAACGAACATAAACGACTATTGAAGCGTTGGATTAGTGAAGGTGCAAAATATGAAACGCATTGGGCGTTCGAACATCCCAAGTCTGCCAAAATTCCAGCCATCAAGAATCAAGACTGGGTTCGAAATCCAATCGACCATTTTGTGTTCAACAAGCTCGAACAGCAGAACTTAACACCCTCTGGCCAAGCCGATCGTTACACGTTGATTCGCAGGCTCTACATCGATCTCATCGGGTTGCTTCCAACGATCGCAGAAGCGGACGCGTTCGCGAATTCGAACGACCCCGAGGCTTATGAAAAATTGGTCGAAAAACTTTTGACGTCCAAACACTACGGCGAGCGTTGGGCTCAACCTTGGCTTGATCTCGCACGATACTCGGACACGAACGGATACGAAAAAGACCGCCCTCGGTCCATTTGGCCTTATCGCGATTGGGTCATTAACGCTTTAAACGACGACATGCCTTACGACCAATTTTCAATCGAACAATTGGCCGGTGACATGCTTCCGAATCCGACCATTGATCAACGCATCGCAACGGGATTTCACCGTAACACAATGCTGAATGAAGAAGGCGGTATCGACCCGCTGGAGTATCGGTATTTGGCAATGGTTGATCGTGTTGCAACCACTGGTACCGTTTGGATGGGGCTTACCATTGGATGCGCCCAGTGTCACACCCACAAATATGATCCGATCTCTCACGAAGATTATTTCAGCATGATGGCGCTGATGAACAACGCTGCGGAACCGGATTTACCTATTCCTGACAAATCACGCCTGAAAGAAATCGCGGCGAGCAAAAAACGAATTCGTCAACTTGAACGCGACCTTGAAAAACAATTTCCGCTTCCTGATACGGGAAACGATAGCGCATCAGAGAACGACGAAAATCCGGATGCACTTGCGACGAGGCGAAAGGATTATTTTGACAAAGAGTTCGCCAGATGGTTAACGACCAAAACGAAACAAGCGGCACCTTGGAAAACAATTCGTCCAGCCGAGATGAAAACCAATATGCCAAAGCTCGAACTTCAACGCGACGGCTCAATTTTCGCAATGGGCGACACAACCAAGCGCGACGTCTACGAGCTTACGTTCAAAATCCCCCCTCAATCTGAACCCATCCAGGCGTTGCAGGTCGAAGCGTTGCCGGATGACCGTCTGCCAGATCGAGGCCCGGGCAAGACATATTATGAAGGCCGCAAAGGCGATTTTTTCTTAAGTGAAATAGATGCGGAGCTTGATGGGAACACCATTAAATTCTCGAAAGCAACCCACGCGTTTTCAACGGACCAACAGGCCAACCAATCAAAACGAATTGACCAAGTTTTTGATGGAGTCGGCTCCTCAGGATGGTCGCCGGGAAAACAAAAGAGCGAGCGTCTAACGCTGGTCTTGAATCTAAAAGAACCGATTGAATTCGATGGCGTCGCTAGAACATTAAAAATCAAAATGCTGTTCGAACGCCATTACACCGTCAGTCTCGGAAAATTTCGAATTTCGTCGACAACAAAAAAAGACGCCCAAGCGAATTTGTTGCCCAATGGCATAGAACGGCTCTTATTGAAATCGTCGCAAGAAAAATGGAACGTAAAACAAACGGCAAAAATGAAACGACTGTTCCTGATGGAAACACCATTGCTAACAGAACAACGAAAACCTCTTATCGAAGCCAAAAAGAACACTCCCTCACTCAACTACACTTTGGTACTCCAGGAACAACCTGCTTCGATTCAAAGAGAGACTTTTCTTCATCATCGAGGCGAGTATTTAGCCAAAAAGCAAAAGGTCCAACCTGCCATCCCTCAACTGTTTCGCGATTCCGACGAGGCACAGCCGTCCGCTCCGTCTAATCGTCTAGAAATGGCTCGCTGGTTAGTCAGCGATCAAAATCCGCTGGCCTCCCGCGTCGCGGTTAACCGAGCATGGCGAGAATTTTTTGGAGCGGGTTTGATGCGAACCAACGGTGACTTTGGAGTTCAGTCTGCACCGCCCACACATCCCGAATTGCTCGATTGGTTGGCGGTTCATTTCCAAACCGAATTGAACTGGTCACTCAAGTCTCTTCATCGTTTGATCGTGACCAGTGCGACCTATCGTCAGTCGTCTTTGAAGATTGCAGATAGCAGCGATGATGAAAATCGAACGCTTGCTCGCGGACCGGCCTTTCGGATCCCGGGCGAGACATTTCGCGACATTTGCCTACAAGCCTCTGGGACGCTTTCACAAAAGATGTTCGGCCCAGGAGTTCGGCCTCCACAACCGGCTTCGGTTACCGCATTGGCCTATCGCAGTCCCGGTTGGCCAGCGTCCAAAGGAGAAGACCGTTTTCGAAGGTCGATTTACACCTACCGAAAACGAACGGCCGCCTTTGCAGCGTACACCGTTTTCGATGGACCAACCGGCGAAAACTGCATCGCCAAACGCAATCGCAGTAACACGCCGCTTCAAGCCCTGACCGTTCTCAACGACGAAATGTTTCAGGAGTTGGCAAGAATTCTGGGATCGAAAATCAGCGACCAACAGTTGTCGGACGAAGCAGCGATCGAGGCGGTCTTTCGAGCGTTCTTGATTCGACCGCCGTCCGAATCGGAACTGAGGTCAATGAATGCCTTCTACAACAAACAACTCCAACGTTTGCAGTCCAAAGATCTCCAAGCCGAAAAGCTCCACGGACCTGCGGCCACAGATCGACAGGCAGCCCTAACAATGCTTGCCCGCACCATCATGAATCTCGACGAAGCGATCACAAAGCGATAACTGGACGTCAACCCGAACAGATTGCG
>CAZQQR010000472.1:0-2939 GCA_964595515.1 uncultured Pirellulaceae bacterium | reverse complement strand
AAGACGCCTTCGTTGGTAGAAGCACCGTCGGAAATCTCTAGCTTCCAGACCCCGGTGATCGAACGACCTTCCAGTCCACTTAAGTCCCCAGCTGCCCTGAACACGTTGGCAAATGGAGCATCACCATCGGCGATTCCCATCGGGGCTTCATCATCAAACGTCGTTCCAGAAAAGTTGTCACCATCGCTGCCGATGTTGCTGAACAACTCAATTCGCGTGTCATCTGGCGAGATCAAGAATGCTGAGAGGTCGCGTACACTTTCGTGTGAGATATCAAGCGTCACGTTGACGTCGGCGATGGTTCCGAACTCCGTCACCGTGAGTGTTGAGATGACCGTGGTATTGTCGACCAAGTCTATTGGTGTTTCACCTGAAGGAAACTCTTTCAAGTTCACAATCTTCGCTCGATCAGTGTCAATCCGAGTATTGCCTGAACCGTCATCTGAATCGACGAGGGTAACGGTTAACTCATCGCCGATACTAACATTGAGCACGCCATCGTCAACGACGGCCGTGCCAGCCATTGTTTGAATACTGGCAACCCAAGTTGCATTTGGCTGCGAGAACAACGTTACCACTTCAGAATCACCAGCCGAAGTCGTCACGGTGACTTCCACTGTCGGTGTCAATTGGTTCGCGTCGGCGACGGTGATTTCGACGGCATCTGCCAATCCGTATTCGGCTGCAGAAAAATTGACTATGCCGAGGTTGGGTGACGTTAACCAAAACTCATGCACGTAGTCCGCGCCCGCAACGCCATCGCTGTCGCCATCAAGTTCCGTACCAAAAGGATTCGTAAGATTCTCGGAAATGGTGAACTGGTAGTGACCGTAATCAAGCGTCCCGCCATCGATTGAAAATTCGAAATCATTGGTTCCGATCATATAGACGTCGTGGGACAGGCTGTGCACAACATCGTCAGCAGTTCCGAACACATCATCAGCGCCGGCTTCTCGCAGATCGTAATTGGTTGTACGGTTGGCGGCTGTTAAATCCAGTACTTGGTCAAATTCAAGCGTAAAAGCATCGATTGTCAAATCATCGACCATCGCCCCATCGCCTGGAAGCCGTGCCAGGTTTTCCAAAATCGGTGCAGACAGTTCTTCTGTGAGCGCTCGCCATGAGTTGGCTCGGCCCGTACCCAGGTAACCTTCAAAACCAGGATTCAAGTCATCAATGAAATCAGTGGTGCCAAGCAATTGTGCGGCGACTTGCACGTTGGTCCAAGTCGGGTTGTGAGACCAAATCAAAGCCGCGACGCCAGCGGCATCCGGGGCGGCCATGCTTGTCCCTGATTTGAAACCATACCCGTCGTTCGTGATCGTTGAATAAATACCGCTTCCTGGCGCAGCCAAATCAACGCCGTAACCGTAGTTGCTAGAGTTACTGCGAGTGTCACTGGAAGTGGTGTTGGCGACCAACAACGTTTGGTCAAAGTTTTGCCGATTCGTGTTTAGCGAGTTGCCGTTACCAGCAGAGTTGAAATGCAAGACGTCATTGTCGTGCATGTACTGTAGTCCCGCAGTGAAAACTGGATCGCCCCAAAAGTGATCGATGAAGTAACTGGTGTTAACGATCTTTGCACCGTTGTCGACAGCATAAGCAAACGTCTCGTTGATCAACGCTGCCGTCCAGGGTGCTCCGCCGCCAGCAAACTGCAAAGCCATAATTCGGGCGTCGCCTGCAACACCCGCGATGCCTTCCCCGTTATTCGTTTGACCTGCTGCAATCCCAGCAACGTGGGTTCCGTGATCATTACCACTGCTGTTTGGATCGGGGTTATTGTTGCCGCTTGAAAAGTCCCACCCCTTCACGTCGTCAATGTAGCCGTTGCCATCATCGTCGATTCCATTACCTGCGATCTCTCCATCGTTGATCCAAATGTTTGGCTCAAGGTCTGGGTGGGTTGTTTCAACTCCATCATCCGTGACACCGATGATGATCGAAGCATCGCCCATCGTAATGTCCCAAGCCAAATCGTTTTGCATCAACGGGTGGAAATATTGATTGTCGTAGTTGGTGTCGTTGGGAGTGAATTCACGGAAGTCCCCTGTGGCATAAAAGTTCGGTGAGCTCCACATTACCGATTCGTTTTTATCAAGCCGCGTCATCGCCGCCACTACATCTTCGCCAGCACCCAGTTCAACCTGAACCAAGGAAACGTTTTGACCTTCGCCGCGATCAACGCTAACTAATGTCTTGACCGGTGTGGCGGTTGCGGAGCCAGTGATTGAAGCCCAGTCGACTGCCGTCAAAGCCCGTTGGCGATCAGCATTTCCATCGAGCTTAATAGCAACCACCAATTCGCCCTCAACGAACTCCATAGAATCCGCCCGCTGAATCATTTGAGTCAGCGTAACTGCATCGCTTGCAAATGGATCAGATACGGTCGTCGGTTGGGCAACCGTGGCAAGCAATTGGCGCGGCTCCAGTGGCTCGTAAGCTTGGTCTCGATGATTGTTTGAACGGCGCTGACTCTTTGAAGATTTGCGTGCAGACATGTTTGCATCCGTCGGAAGTAGAGGCGAAGCATAAAGACCGTAAAGCACTACGGTTTGATCTACCACGATTTTAACTCAAATGTTTTCCCGAAACAGCCACCCGATTACCCGTGTTGCGTCGCATAACACAAAGAAACTCGACAACTATTGTCAAGGATTGGTGTTCAGCTGAATGTGAAAGGTCGGCCAACGGCGTTTGAGCTTTGTCGCCGGAAGCGTTGGCTTTGCTTAAACCGGTGCATGAGCAAGTGATGACGGGGGAGAATTGACTTCGTCAGTCACGACTATTGCGGATTGATGTCGAAGAAATTGGCATATCAAATTCTTTGCGAGGAACGAACGTAGAAATCGCTTGAAGGTCTTCATCCAGCACTCGGTCAGGTATTAGAAACCCACCATCAAGTTGTCTTCCGAAAACGAGAAACTGAATATCGTTCA
>CAZQQR010000471.1:0-2949 GCA_964595515.1 uncultured Pirellulaceae bacterium | reverse complement strand
CTTCGAATCTTCCTTCTTAAAGTCACCCGCTGTGACGATGATCAGTTTCGAAGATTCCGTCACCTTTTTCAGCGCCGCGTCGACCTGCTCTTTGGTCAAGCTTTCGATCTTTTCGTCGCTGCTTTGTTGAAACTCCATCGTCCGGCCTGTTCGCAGGTTCTTCAACAACTCACCAGCCATTCTGGCATCGCGAGCACGACCGCCCCGACGATTGGTAAGGTAACTCTTTTTGGCGTCTT
Source organism: uncultured Pirellulaceae bacterium (assembly GCA_964595515.1). Taxonomy (GTDB): domain Bacteria; phylum Planctomycetota; class Planctomycetia; order Pirellulales; family Pirellulaceae; genus Mariniblastus. The sequence goes on along the minus strand of CAZQQR010000471.1, from coordinate 2,710 downwards.
CCAACTCTTTGCCGGTCACACCACTGTTGAACATACGATCAACTTCTTCTTTGACCGTCTCAACAACCTTTTCCGTGTTAGTCGGATTGGAAATGCAGTAAATCATAAAGACACCATTTTCATCTTCCGAATCCGCCCGGAAACTTGTTCGAGCTGTATAAGACAAACCATCTTGTTTTCGAACACGGTCTGCGATTCGAGACGACAAAGGACCGCCGCCCATGATGTAATTTCCGATTAGCATCGCCTCGTATTCCGGACTCTCTTCACTGATTGGAGCCGCAATACCAGCCATGTAAATCGCATTCTTTTTGTCCGGCGTGACGATGTTAAATCGCTCTGCCGCAACATCAAGATTCGCATTGTCTACGATCCGTGCATAAGGCTGGTTTGTTTTCCAACCTGCGAACACTTCATTCAATTTTGCCAAAACGGCATCCTTGTCGAAATCACCGACAACAGCAATTTCGCCGTACTGCCCGCTGACGAACTCTTTGTACAACGAAACAATGTCATCGTTTGTCAACGCTCCGTATCGTTCAAGATCTTCTTTGGAAGTCGTAACATAACGAACGTCGTCTGCAGATTTCGGATTGATGCGTCGTTGAAATTCAGTCGAAGCAAGTTGCTGAGGATCTGACAAACCACCTTCGATCGACGTCATGACTTGTTCCATCACGATATCGAATTGCTTTTGTTCAAGACGAGGTTCTCGCAAAGCCTGTCGCATCACGTCGAGTGCATCCACGAGATTTTCTCGCTTCGTCGAGAGGCTGACCGTCAGCGATCCCGTTCCGCCGCGAACACTAAGATTTGCTTTGAGTTCATCAAGCCGATCGTTGTACTGTTGGAAACTCAAATCCTTGGTACCACGTGTCATCAAGGACGGCAAAATGCTGGCGGCCTCGACTTTTCCTTTTAGCGATTCTTCGGTTCCGTAATGAAGCGTCGCCTGCAACGTCACGCGATCGCCACGAGTCTCTTTTGGAAGCAAAGCGTACTTCATGCCCGAATCAAGCGTTCCAAAAGCGGTTCGTTTCTGAATGTTCATCGGTGAAGGATCAAAGGCTTCGCCTTCTGCAATTTTTTCGCGGCCCTTGTAGCCCTCGACCATGTCACTGACCAGATTCTCGGCTTCGATGTAAACGCGGGGTGGAACTTCGTCGGTAGGATAGAACAAACCAACGGTTCGATTGCTTCCGATCAAATACTTGCGAGCGGCTTCTTTGACCTGCTCGGTGGTGACTTTTTCAAGTCGATCACGGTGCAAGAAATAAAGTCGCCAATCGCCATACGATTCCCACTCACTGAGCGATGTTGCAAAACTTTCTGTGTTCGCAAACGATCGTTCACGTCGCTTCATCAGGCTGAGTACCGCCCGTTTAACGTCCGAATCAGAGATGCCATTTTCGTGGATGCTCTCAATTTCTTTGACCAGGATATCTTTGACCTCAACGAGATCGTTTTCCTTGGGAACCTGTGCCATCGCCATCATTAATCCGGGGTCGTAACCGACTCTTGGAAAGGCTGCGGCGAATGTTGCCATTTTGTTTTCGACAAGCGCCTTGTAAAGCGGACCTTCGGGGCGGTTGGAAAGAATTGAACCCAAAACCTGAATCGCAGCGTAGTCTTCGCTGGACGCCGAAGGCACGTGGTAACCAAGCCCAACGAATTGGACTTCGCCCTTACGCCGTAGCACAACGTTTCGTTCACCGTCTTGTTCCGGCTCTTCGGTGTAAGTCTTTGGCAGTTCGCGAGTCGGTTTTGGAATCGAACCGAAATAGCTTTCTACCAGTTGCAAAGCTCTGTCTTTGTCGAACTTTCCGGCGATCACAACGGTGATGTTGTCCGGTTGATAATACTTGCGATAGAACACTCGCAAGTTCGAGGCCGGCACCCGCATGATATCGCTTTGGTTGCCGATCGTTGATTTTCCGTAGTTATGCCACTGATAAGCCGCCGTCATGATCCGCTGGAACAAGATTGACTGCGGGCTGTTTTCACCGCGTTCGAATTCACTACGAACAATTGTCATCTCTTTCTCAAGATGCTCTGGTTTGATCCAGCTGTTGACCAAGCGATCGGCTTCCATCGCAATCGCGAATTCAAGATTTTCTTCGCCGGCGGGAAGCGTTTCAAAGTAGTTAGTTCGGTCAATCGAAGTCGTGCCGTTCATGTTTAGCACGCCTCGGTCTTTTAGCAGTTTGGGAATGTCCGGGTGTTTGTCGGTTCCCCGAAACAGCATGTGCTCCAGCAAGTGAGCCATTCCCGCCTCGCCGTAGCCTTCGTGTCGTGAACCAACCATGACGGTCATGTTCATCGTGAACTGCGGTTTGGAGTTGTCGGGGAAGAGTAGCAGTTTGACTCCGTTATCAAGCCGGTACTCGGTGATGCCTTCGACATTCGTTTGCATTTTGGGTTGCTGAGCCAGCGAGAAACCGGGCAACAGAAGACACATAAGCATTGCGGACAATAGCCCGTTTACGCCCAAGGAAATTGGTTTGGATAAATAAGTCACTTGGATACCTGTCATTTAGGTTAAGCAAAATTCAATGCATCGATCACAGGCTGGACGCCGTGTCGATGGTTCGTTGAGAGATTTCAAGCGTCAAGTTTAACAATTTTTGAACCAAGCTAAAGTCACCACAACCATAAACGTGGCTCGGGTCACAAAACGTTGGAATCATTCGGACGGTTTAGGTTGGATCGC
>CAZQQR010000470.1:0-2966 GCA_964595515.1 uncultured Pirellulaceae bacterium | reverse complement strand
CCCCTCGATTTGGACTAATCGCAACAGGTTTCTTAAAACGCTCAGCTTGTTTTACCGTTTGCTTTTATGAATCTGATTTTGATTGGCTGTGTCGAGATATGAAAGCTTGCAACCCAGAGGTAGGCAAGCAACAATATCCGCCCATCGATGATGTTTTGTCACACTAATTCGTGATCGAAGTCTCGATGTTTCGTTCTGTTGGCTGCAAGGAATTAGTGGCAACAATTAGCAAGACAGGCAAGGCGATTTATTCCCGAAAGACAATCAAGACATGGCGAATTCAATTTATCATTCCAGCATCGAAGGCGCTCAGCACGGCCCAAAGGGTTTAGAGAATTTTCTGGCGTTTGCAAAGCAATCGGGAGCAGCAGGAGCTCAGCCGTCAAACTATATGTTGGAAGCGTCGGAAGATGGCTCAGCGTTTAAGTCAGCCAAAGAAATCAAAGACAGTTTTGAAAAGCACGGCCTAAAACTTGATGGAGTTTCTGCCCATTGTCCTTTTTGGGTTCACACAAGTATTTGGACAGGCACCAAAAGCGGTAATCCATTTATCAATCCGAGCGTGATCAATAAATCGCCGTCAGAGATTGAGCAGTTCTATGAGGATTACTGTCTTCGGCTAATGGATCTGTCGGCGGAGCTTGGCGTGAAGATCATGCCGATGTTCTGGGGCGTCGCGTTCGGTTGGGAAATGGCAACGGGTTACCCTTGGGGATTCTGGGCGGACAGTGGATTTGATCTCTACAAAGAAGGTCAGGATCGCTTTGTCGAAAAGACTGCCAAACTTCGAGCACACGCCAACAGTTTGGGGATGTATTTGGCACACGAGATTCATCCGGGAACCGGGGCGATGTGTGCCGACGAGTTCAACATGTTGGTTGATATTTGCGACGGCGACAAATGCTTGGGCGTCAATGCGGATCCGTCTCACTGTTGGGAAGGTGAAAACTGGGAAGAGCGATTCCTAAAAGTCGGTTCTCGAGTTTACGGTTGCCACGTGAAGAACTTTACGATTCACCAAGGTGTTCCGCTTCGGAAAATGGAAGCTGATTGGAAATCGCGTGCGATGCAGTTCACTGATTTGGCTACCGGTGATTTGAACATGACGCGTTACGCGGAAATTATGATCAAAATTGGTTACCCTCAGCGATACTGTGAAGTGATGGGTACCAAGTCAGCACCGCTGGTTGTCGAAGCCGAAAGTGCCTTCCGTGATGGCGATGCGACGAGCGCCGACGGAATCGCTTGGGTTCGTGACAACCTCTGTTTCCCAGTTCAACAAGGTTCTTTCGAAGACGCCATGGGAGCGTAGCTTGAGATTTGATAATTAAGAAATGCAAAAAGCTCGTTGCAGTTCACTGTGGCGGGCTTTTTGTTTGCAATTTGAGAAAGCTGAGCCGGTTCAATTCAGCTTAAATTTCACGTAGCGGAACTCGTCAAGAGTTCTGACCTCGTGGTTCCTGCCATCCACCGCGCCGAACGGGTGCGTCCAATAAGCGCCTCACCCCTGCAACGAGTCACAACCGAATTCCTCGAAGCCAGAATGTTTGCTGGATGTTTTGGGATGAATTGGTAAAATTGCGAAGCTTGACGTCGAAGCTCAAGAACCAAAATAGGCCTGTGATTTTCAGCCTGTAATACAGCCTCCCATCCAACTCTCAATCCTCCAAAATTTGATGATTGCAATTTCAGACAACATTCAAATTCGAAAAGACGGTCCCTGCGGCACGATTGTGATCAACCGCCCCGACCGGCGAAACGCACTTTCTCGTGAGATTGTGGAGATGCTCAATCAGGCGTTGGATGATTTTCTGATGGAGAAAAACATTCGCGCGATCGTTCTGACGGGGACAGGCGAAACGTTTTGTTCGGGTACTGATTTACATCAGCTTCAGGATTCGATTCAGTCCAAAGACTCTTTGGAGTTGCTACAGAATGATACGATCTTGTTGCTTGAGTTGATCGAAAAGATGCTTCGGTATCCCAAACCGATCATTGCTTCGGTCAATGGCTGGGCCGTTGGGACAGGAGTTGCTTTGATGTTGGCATCCGACATCGTTATCGGAGGCAAGCAGGCTCAGTTGTTGTTGCCCGAGGCAGTGAGAGGATTGAGTAGTGGGCTGACGGCTCCGCTATTGAGTTTTCGCATCGGTACAGGGATGGCTTCTGGGATACTCTACTCAGGTGCCCCTATCGACTCCGAAGAAGCGTTCAATCTTGGACTGTTTCATGAAATCGTCGAGGATGATTTGATCTGGGCGAGAAGCTTCGAAGTCGCCAATCAATGTGCTGAAGGCGCTCGCGAGTCGCATCAGTTGAACAAGCAAATGATCAACGAAACGATCGGCGAAAACTTGTTCGTTCAGTTATCCATCGGGGCCGCCAACATGGCCGCTGCCCGAACGACTCCCGCCGCCAAAGAGGGAGTCGTTGCTTTTCTGGAAAAACGAAAACCAGTTTGGGACTGAGCCCCAAGCGGTTGATGACGAGCTGGTTCGCAGCGCTCGCTTGTTTGAGGTTGGCAAAGTGGCTGCCCTTGAATAATCTCAGGATTCTTAATGGCTAGGTAAGCTAAAATCATATTTTTTAGGCCTTTCAGTTTGCACATCTCGCGAATTTTCAGTTTGAACTTCTCGCGAATCGAATTTGGTTTGAGCTACCGATTCGAACAAGAACCGATTGTGCGACGAATTGCAATCTATGGTTCGAACTGAGACTTCAGCAATGGTTGATGCCATCCAAACGTTGGCGTGCCAGCGGTTGATTTTCGTTGTTGGAGATCAGCGAGGGAGATGCCAGGGGTTCGATACAGATGCAAGTCTAGTTCTACGATTCGGCTTGCAGTTGTGGTTAGTCTGCTAGGCGCAGTTCAAACAAAACAAGCATCTACAGTGATACTACCAGTTGAATTTCCGCGGCGATTTGCTTTGGAGTTGAATCGTTGTTTTTCGGACCAAAGGTCCATC
>CAZQQR010000469.1:0-3014 GCA_964595515.1 uncultured Pirellulaceae bacterium | reverse complement strand
GTTGACTTGAATCTCAAAATCGAACGAAAGATTCAAATCTCCGGTTTCCATGATCTCATTACACAACGTCTTGAACGTGGGTTTGTAATCAATCGAATTGGTCGTTCCGTCCACAACCAACTCGATCGGTTTAGAAGGATCGATCGTTCGGCCATCAACGAGAATTGAAAAAGACCTACAATTCTCTGACTCAACTACGATTTTGTTTCCGTCAATTTTCGCATCGATCATTTGGCCCTTAGCAGGCTGATTCGCTTTTAGCCAAAAAAATCGGTTCACCACCGAGTCGGTCATTTCCCATGTCAAATGTTTTGGAATCGCATTGCGGTCGTGATCGTACATCTGACTAATCATATCGCGATCAGGCAGCCCGCCATGCCCGAAGCCTTTTTTAAACATAAACTCGACCGGATAACTACCTTGGTTGGCTGATTTCAATTCGTCGATTTGGGCCGCAAATTTTTCGCATCGTTTTCGGCGACCGTAAGCGGTATCTTTTTCGCCAACCATAAAAGTAAATCGAGTGTTGCGAAGCGTCTTTGCCGAAGTCTGTCCATCCGTTGGTGCAGCCGCACTCGCGTGGACCGCCGCAAACCGGTAAGGAATTTTCGGACCGATCGCAAACGCACCGTAACCTCCATGCGAGTAGCCCATGATAAAGACTTTGTTCGGGTCGATATCGCCGAAAACGATGAACTGTTTCACCAAGTTTTCAACCAAAGGATAAACATAGTCGTCGTAAAATCCGTTCCAGGAATTGTTCGGAGCCCGGAGCGCGAGGTATTTGTAGCCCTTCAATTCTGCTTGGTCTTTGTAGTAAATCTGCATGTGTTTCCACTGGCTGTCGTTGACTGCCTGAGACGTACCGCCGCCACCATGCATCGCAATAAAAAGCGGCCACCCGTTCTCCGGCCGCTCGCCGACCTCTTTGATCGTGTACGGGCTAAGATGTTTTTCAAAAGTGACTTGATTGGCGTCAAAGTCGGATTTGTACGACAACGCTTTTCCTGAATCCAAATATTGTTGCCAGGCAATTTTTCGTGCTTGAGCCGGATGCTCGGCCAGCAACTGATCGGCGGACGATGTGTCAACAAAAAGCCCACCCGCCAATCGGCTCAACATGGTCGTTTGAGAATCGGTCAACCGTCCCGGTTTTTGTTTTGGCTTGTCCGCCGAAGGTTCTAGAGTCGTGCCCTTATCAGCTGTGTTTTCGATTTCGATTTCAACCATTTGGTCGACATCTTCTATCACCAACGTTTGTTTCGCCAACAGCTTTTTCTTGTCACCGGTATCGATTTGAAAAATGCGCATTTCATAACTGGTGTCAGGATCAAGCTCGAACGTGAGCATGTCATTCATGTCGGCTGTGTCAGCTTTTGTTTTGCCTTTCAAATCTTGTTCGCATTTCTCACAGGCAATTTCGACATCAACCACCTGACGTGTCTTTCTTCCTTTGTCCCAAGCTCGGACCATCAGGTTGACTTTGTCGGAAGAGCTTTTGGCCGTTACCGACGAAAGGTATCGCTTCGTTACGTTCTCTGCAAAAACGGCTTTGTCAGGAGACCAGACCATCGGAAAACGCGTCGCTGTTTTCTGAAAGCTAACGGCATAGATCGAGTGCATTTTTGAGTCTGGATCCGCGAGTGCAGCATCATTCTGAAACCAAGCTCGATTCAATCCTTCCGAGTTGTATTCTGCTGCCCCGGTAAAGTGCCATTGGCCGTCCCAAATCTCAACCCAAGTATGGTTCCCGCGTTTGTTTTTCCAGCTTGGGATTCCAACCAACCGGGCGGGAACACCGACACTTCGGCAGGCATCGACGAGAATAATTGACAGGCCCGTGCAAGACGCGAGGCCTTGCTCGATGCTCTCTTTGGGACTTTGGTTGGCACGTTTTCGTTTCGTCGAATACTTGACTGAAAGCTCGTTGAACACTTTTTCGTTCAATCGTTGGGCAGCTTCGCTCGGCGTCTTGCACCCTTTTACGATTGGCTTACAAATCGCGTACATTTCTTTCCGCCAAGGATCGCGCGGTTCATCGATGTTAGCGTGAGGAAGCACGTTGTTTAGAAAAATCTCGTCAGGAACTGACCAAGCGGCTTTCGCTCGCGCCCGATACGCCAGTTTAAGATTGTCTAACAAGAACGCTGCGTCTAGTTTTTCAAGGTCGTTCTGCGACATGTTGACCAACAGAAATTCCAGACCTTTCGCATGCTTTTTTGGAACCTGTTTAATCGCAGTTTCAAGTTCAGCCCGATTCTCGCCAGCGAGTTTCAGACAAGCCTCAATCTCTGGCTGATCGAGTATCGCCGATTCTTGCCCGTGCAAAATGTGGCCACAAAATACCAAGGTCACGCATGTGATGAAAACTGACAGTTGAAAAAGTTGTTGAAGCATCATGACATGAACGCTCTGACAGAGCACTTCCGCTTTCTCTTTTAGTTACGCTAACGAAGCTTGATTCGGAAGATTCATTTTATCACAAATCACGAAGCGCCTTCGACTTGAAACCATCGGGAACAAGAATCACTCGAACGTCTCATTCGGTTCTGGTTCTAGAAGTAAATAATTGGCAAATAGACATTCCCGGGACACGAAAAAGGCGACTTCGAATCACTCGAAGTCGCCTGTTATGTTACCCAAGCTAGTGGTTCGCCTCGTTTGGATTTTGAATGGGCAAACTGGCGCTCAATTCAAATCTTAAGGCACCCTAAAGACAACTTAGTTGTAAAGAACGCAAGCGTACCAGCAACCATCAGCGCCCTTTGAGACACCGATCTCCGCTGTCGGACGCGTGCCCCAATAGCAACAATTCTGAATCGCGTGTTGAGGCGAAACATTCGACCAGCCAACGCCTTCGTATTTAGCATTCCCTAGCCCGCCACCAAGGTGACCTCTTACTCCACCCTGAGCAGCCTGCTGAGCTTTTTGTTGAGCAAGCCCATTGCTTGTACTCGCGTAGGCGTTTCCTGATCCGTAACTCGTTGAAACAGCTTGCGGGTAAGAATTCTGCG
>CAZQQR010000468.1:0-3040 GCA_964595515.1 uncultured Pirellulaceae bacterium | reverse complement strand
GCTGTCTGTAAACGTTCCATGATGTTCAATTTTTCCGCTATCGAACGTCAACGTAAGGCGGTAACCGTCAAACGCGTATTTGCCCATGCGATTAGCTGCGGGGTTGTTTTTCTTTCGCTTGGAGCCACCAACAAGAACCGGTCCTGAGATTGCAGTGACCGAACCTTTATCGTCCCAGACGCTGGTGGCCAGCGTCTCCATGCCGGGCACTCCGCCGCTTTGTACGGATCCTCGCCGATATTTTAAGAAGCGACCATTTTCGTTGAACTTGATGCCCCACCAATTGACCGATGAGAAATTGGAGACCAGCTGAACGGTGGTCGAAGCAGCTCCGTAATCGCCCGTTAGTGTGGCCTCTTTTTTGAATGGAACGCCAACCAATTGATTGCCGTTGGGCATACGGTATTCATTGCGGCGAGCTGGCCAAGCAAATTCGTAGCGAGATTTTTGATCGGATTTCGCCTTTCGCCACCACCCCCAAGCGTCAGGTTCTCGGCTTCGCGATGCCGACAAATCTAAAGTATCGGGAGAGCAGGGGAGTCCGTCGTGAACTCGTCCATCTTTCATCAGCAAGAAACCTCGATGGTCGACTTGGATCGCCCCCGAGCGGAACTCGGAATTCCAAGTGTAAACGATGGATTCGATTTCTTCATCGCGGATCCCATTGCCGATTTCTGAGACATGTTTATACCGATTCGCTTCTGATTTGGCTATTTCCTTCAGGCGTTTAACCTCTGCGGGTGAGGGACGATCATTTTCGCCCGCCCACTTTAATTCGTTAGTCCAATAGTTTGTCTCGGCATGGATGATTTTTTCGTTCTTGCGATTGGTACCGTATACACAGAATTCTTCATCCCAATCGCGACTATCATTTTCAAAAGGCGCGTCGATCTGTAAGCGACCACTCGCATTGGAATATTCTATTGTTCCAGTATTAGATCGCTTTTTGTTGAGAAATTCGTATTCTCCATTTTCAAATATCAACAGGTCGTACCGTGAACTTTGTTTACCATCACGTTTGGAGACTCCAACTCCTATGTACCGGCCGGGAGTAATTTTGCCGCCGGACTTCAAGCCAGCAACTTTGGGCGGATTTTGTTCAAGCGAAAGCCCGCGTTTTGATTTCTTGGCATCTGCAATTTCCATGGCCACGACTTTTGCTTGAAGCCGCGCTGCTTCGAGTGCATGTTCGTTGCTTTTGCCAGAAATGGATTTAATGGTCGCAGCCATTCTCACATGGAGTTTGTCAACACAGACTGCCGTTACCTCAATTGCGTGATCCCTGTTGTCAACTTGGAAAGGGCGGCTGGCGGTATAGACATTGCCAGTTTGACGCGTCAAGTTTTCGATTGGACCAGACCATTTTCCTCCCAAGGGCGGGCGCGGAGAAAGAAGTCGGTTTTGTATCCAAGTGGGAGTGTCGAATTCGACAAGCAGCTCTCTCTCGTAAAACTTTACGACCAGATATTCCGGCGACTTGATTCCCGATTTTGCAAAAGCCACATTCGCACGTTTGCCTGAATGAGTTGTCTTGATCCATCCGCGAGGCGCGTCGGGGGTCGAATTGTTTTGCGCATACGCGTGGCTGATGGGAAAGTGAATCATCCCAAACATGACAATGATCGCGCACACTAGCTGGCGAAGTAGACAAGAAAACATCAATGCACTCCGATGGACAACGAACATTTGGTGACTTCTTTTAATAATTATTCTACCCGGATGATATTTTGGAATCATAAACTTAGCAGCAGGAAACTGACGCGAAAACTCAAATTCGATTATGTTATGATTCGGTTCAAAAATTGATCTTGGGTTCTTGGATAGGGACAGGCGATGACGATTGGTGTTGGTGGAAAAAAACGACAGGAAGTCTTGAATTCATTGTCCGACATGACGGATGGAGTTCCCGCGATTCAGGTTGAAGAATTTCAACAACGGATTGAACGTTTGCAAGAAAAAATGTTGGCAGAGGGTGTGGCTGCGACTTACCTTCATGCGGGAACGAATCTCTATTATTTTACAGGCCTCAGGTGGAGCCCAAGTGAGAGAATGGTTGGGGCGGTAGTTCCAGCGGTCGGAGAAATTAGCTACATCGCGCCTCAATTTGAATTGGATACGCTTCGAGACTACTGGCAAATCCCTGCTGAGATACAGGCTTGGGAAGAACACGAGAATCCTTACGTTTTGTTGTGCCGGATTTTTGGTTCGATGGGTGCGTCGGGTAAAAAAGTCCTGCTGGATGAGGCAACGCCTTATTTTGTGGTCACTGGGATTCAGGCAGCCAATTCGAAACTTGAAATTGGAAATGCTCAACCTTTGACGCAATCGTTGCGTTCTCGAAAGACGGAAAACGAGATCAATCTCATTCGTCGAGCTCACGAAATGACTTTGCGTGTTCAGGCGGCAGCGGCTTCCATCCTCGCCCCAGGTATTTCGTCGGTGGAGGTTGCAGAGTTTATCGATCAGGCTCACCGAAAAGTTGGTGCGGCCAAAGGGTCGTATTTTTGCATCGTACTATTTGATGTTGGGACTTCATTTCCGCACGGCGTCAAAGGGGCTCAGACACTTAAGAAAGATGATTGGGTTTTGATTGATACGGGTTTCCAGTTGGATGGATATCATTCGGATATTACACGAAGCTATTGTTTTGGAGAGCCAACAGAAGCGCACCGAAAGGCGTGGAATGTTGAAAAAGCTGCTCAAATCGCAGCCTTTGATGCGGCCAAGGTTGGAGCGGCGTGTGAAGTTTGTGATAACGCGGCCCGCCATTCTCTTGAAACGGCTGGTTATGGCCCAGACTACAAATTGCCGGGTTTGCCACATCGGACCGGTCATGGGTGTGGTTTGGATATCCACGAAGGACCGAATTTGGTTCGGGGAGAGAAAACGTCGCTTGATGTTGGAATGGTTTTTAGCAGCGAGCCGATGCTCGTGATTCCAGATCAGTTCGGCGTTCGGCTCGAAGACCATTTTTATATGACTGAAAACGGCCCAAAGTGGTTCACGGAACCGTCTCATTCCGTTGATGATCCGTTTGGTG
>CAZQQR010000467.1:0-3086 GCA_964595515.1 uncultured Pirellulaceae bacterium | reverse complement strand
ATTAAACTCAACCGCCCGGACATATCCAGTCGCCAAATGACTGAAGATCAAATTCCCTTGGTACTCTGGCGGCAAATCAGTTCCATCGTAGAAGTCCCCCAAGATCATCGCGTCGATTTCGTTGTTGACATGGTTAAGGGATACCAAAGCGGACGCGATTGTAGGATTGGTTGCATAAAACGCGATCGCCTCGGGTAGATCCCTGTATCCGCTGGTCTGCTGATTCACTCCGTCTACGGTTCCGCTATAAAACGGCCAGCCAAAGTTCGCTCCTGGGCCACCAAGATTAATCTCTTCCCATTGTGTCCACCCAACATCACCCACGTAAACATCGCCCGAGTCCGTGATCGTCATTCGGAATGGATTCCGCAAACCGTATTGGTAGACCTTCGAGCGATTTGAATTCAAGTCTCCATCGTAAAATGGATTGTCGGTAAACCCTTCACCGGTCAAAGGATCAATCTTCAGAATCTTTCCTGAAAGGTTGTCAATGTCTTGAACGCGAGCGCCTCGAGGATCAGGGGCGTTATAGGATGCACCATCGCCGTTGGCCACGTAAAGCGCTCCGTCGGGACCAAACTCTAACGAGTTGATCGTATGCGATTGACTATCGGCCGCCATGAAGTCTTGAACGTTGGTTCCATCCGGCAATATCCCGCCCGGTGGCTCGTCAAAATCAACCGTGCTGTCAACGGCTCCGTTGTAGTAGTCCCAAGTGCTATTCGTACCCAGCAAAACAACTTCACTACCAACGACTGCCGTTTTTAAATCATTCGTCGCATCTGCTGTGACTCGGATCACTCGTGACGCTCGATTGCCGGCGCCATCGGGACCAGCCAGTCCCGCGTTCTCAAACACCTCAGGCGGATCGTAAACAAAAGCCAAATAGACATACGGATTGTTTTCGAAGTCTGGATGAATGGCGATATCCAGCAGCCCCCGCACCGCGTTGACTTGATCGCGAATGTCAATGAATGGCGTTGCTTCCAGAATCCCATTCTCGTAGACAAACACTCGTCCACTGAATTCAGCAATGAACATCTTTGATCCGTCGGCACTCCACTCGATCGCGACGGCTCCTTCCAGATCGACTAGAACTTCTTCGGTAACAGAGATTTCAGGGTCGCCTGGCCCCTCGCTCCCAGTTCCTGGATCGTTCGTGATTTCAACAGTGGCTGTTCGCGGCGAAAGCAATCCTGCCCCGCCAACTGGGTTGTCGATCACAAAACTAAATGTCTCTGCGTCTTCTTCAAGATCGTCTTCTAGCAACTGAATTTCTACCGTTTGGGACTCTACTCCGTCTTGAAACACTAGTGTTCCCGATACGCTAACAAAATCCAGCCCCGCCGTGGCGGTTGTCTCAAACGTTTCGTAATCAATGGATACTTGACCGTCCGTTCCGCCCAACCGATTGACCGTGACTAACACTGATCCATCAGACTCGGCGCCGATGAAATAGCTCCCGGACAGAGCAAAAGAGCCCGGGTCAGAGTCGGATGAAAATTGAAAGTATCCGTTGGTGTGCAACATTTCTTGCTGACGAAACCCTGGCACAATTCCATCCGCTGGCAACCAAGTCCCTGTTGAAAATACGGTCGGCGACTCAGTTTGATAAATCGTGCCGTCAATCGAGAGATAGTCCACAATCAAGTTGTAGTCGATCCCGTTGGCTTCGTCGTAAACGTCGTTGGTAAACGCGACTCGTACATCGTCAGCGGAAATCGGTGTTGGGGATTCAAACGTGAAGTCTTCGAATGTGTCTGAGATTTCAGACCACGATGCGACAGCGACGCCGTCAATCAAGAGGCTCATATTTTCGTTGCCGGTGAAGCCACGAGCTCGAATTAAGATTTGACTGGTCGTTAGAGGATCTTGCCCGTAAGCAAAATATCCATCGACATCCAATATTTCCGTCTGCCAGAATCCGGGTGTGACACCGCCTGTTTCACCGCCAATCCAACTTCCGTTAGAAAAAACATTGGGGGCTTCGGTTTCAAATTCAATGCCATCGATCAAAATTTTATCGACGATCAAGTCGCGATCGATGGTTGAATCGTTGTTAAAATCGTTGGAATACACGACTCTAATTTGGTCGGCGGCGACAAATTGATCGGCTTGGTAGTAGTAAGACTGAAAAGCATCTTCAACGTTGGTTACGGTGAATACCGTTTCTTCATCAATTTGCAGGCTAAGCGTTTCTTCGCCTTCTTTTCCGCGGGCTACGACTTCAATCAGTGATCCAACCACTGGTGCTGGATCATTTGCAAATTCGAAATAGCCATCTGAATGCAAAACTTCGCTTTGTCTAAAACCCGGTGCGATTCCATCGGCCGGCAGCCAAGTCCCATTGGAAAACACAGATGGATCTTCTGTTTCAAACCGCACGCCGTCGATCACGACAGCATCTACCCGCAAATTCCGATCGATATTATTGGCTTCATCATACAGATCGTTCGTGAAAGCGATTCTGACTTGCTCACCCTCGACAGGGCCCGTAGTTTCGAATAAGTAAGAATGCAACTCACTGGCATTGGGGTCGCCTTCGACTGCCCAGTCAGCGACCGCCACTCCATCGATCTGAAGTTCCATGATTTCTTCGCCTGTGAATCCTGCGGCGAGAATCTGCACCGAAGAAAGCATTTGACGATTTTCAAGCGTCTCTAGCCAAAGGACAGAATGATATTGACTGTTCGATTTCGTTTTGAAGAGCATTGAGAACTCACTCCTGCATACAACTTCTGGCAGAACTTTATCCACCTCTAAATATTGAAGGTTCGTGGCAAGCATCAGCGGAATGGTTTTGATCGCAACACAAACTTTTAGCCGATCCTAAACAGATCATTGTGTGGCTCAAGCGCGTCGTGGGTGGTTCTAGCGATTTTCTCAAAATTTGGCTTTTTACGAGAGCCAACCACGATTTTGGGGTCGTTTGCTAAGGCCATTATCGTGTTATGACCATGGGGAAAGAACTTTAAGAAACTTTTGAAAAACAGACTTTTCGATTCGAGCGAACTTTTCTTTACCGTCACCGCAACAGAGACGACCGCTTTGAACCAAGATTCGATGCATTAATAGTTCACATTTTC
>CAZQQR010000466.1:1755-3089 GCA_964595515.1 uncultured Pirellulaceae bacterium | reverse complement strand
TGCACGCAGATGAAAGACCATGAGTCGTATCCGTTGACGCCGATCGAACGTGGCGAAGGCGTGTATCTTTACGACTTTGAAGGCAACCGCTACATCGACGCGATTAGTTCGTGGTGGGTAAACATCTTTGGTCACGCCAACCCAACGATTGGGGCAGCGCTATCCGCTCAAGCCGCGAAACTCGAGCACGTGATTTTCGCAGGGTTCACACATGAACCCGCAATTCGTTTAGCAGAGCGCTTGGTTGCAATGACGCCCGCTGGACTCGATCGAGTATTCCTGGGTGACAACGGGTCTTCTGCCGTTGAGATCGCGCTCAAGATGAGCTTTCACTACTGGCGTAATTCGGGCAAGAAAAACAAAACTGAATTCGTCAACCTCGCCAACAGTTATCACGGCGAAACATTTGGAGCTTTAGCCGTCGGAGACGTCGCACTTTACAAAGAGACTTATGAACCGCTGCTATTAACTCCGCGAACGGCTCCTTCGCCTGATTGTTTTTATCGCGAAGAAGGTGAAAGCTGGGAAGCTTATTCGCTAAAACAATTTGCTCACATGCACACGATGCTTGAGCAACATCACGAGACGATTGCGGCCGTCGTCGTTGAACCGTTGATTCAATGTGCAGGCCACATGCGGATGTATCACCCCGTTTATTTAACTCGGCTCAAGGAAGCCTGTGATCAATTCAATGTTCACTTGATCGTGGATGAAATTGCAGTTGGATTTGGACGAACGGGGACAATGTTCGCTTGCGAGCAAGCAAACATCTCGCCGGATTTCTTGTGCGTTGGAAAAGGGCTCACCGCTGGCTATTTACCGCTTTCGGCCGTGCTAACAACCGGTGATGTTTACCAAGCGTTTTATGATGACTACGAAACATTGCGAGCGTTTCTTCATTCGCATAGCTACACGGGCAACCCGCTTTCGTGTGCCGTTGCCCATGCGACACTCGATATGTTCGAGTCGAAAAACACGATTGTGGAAAATCAAACCTTGTCAAAAATCATGGCTGAATCGTTCCAGCATCTGGCCGATCATCCAAACGTTGCCGAAGTCCGACAAACGGGAATGGTTCTGGCGGTCGAAATGATCAAAGACAAATCTGCCCGCACTCCGTACCCATGGCAGGAACGTCGGGGGCTAAAAGTCTACATGCATGGGCTTGAAAACGAGTGTTTGCTACGTCCACTTGGCAACGTTGTCTACGTCATGCCGCCCTACGTGATTACCCCCGAACAAATCCAACATCTCGCTAAAATCGCGACAGAAGGCATTGAGATTGCGACGCGATAGCTAGAATTGCCCCGAGACTTACACCAAGAACTAGGCTC
>CAZQQR010000466.1:0-1655 GCA_964595515.1 uncultured Pirellulaceae bacterium | reverse complement strand
GCCTGCCCGTTTCGAAGTTTGATCTTTTGATATACTACGGGCTCAACGACGACCGAACTGAGGAACTACTTTGATCCAACAAACAGAAACACAATCTAAAACCTGGACCCGCGAAGAAGTCACTCAGCTCTTTGAGCTTCCGATGATGGATTTGCTATTCAAAGCTCAACAGGTTCATCGAGAAAATCACGACCCCAACAAAGTTCAGCTCAGCAGTCTGCTGAGCATCAAAACCGGTGCTTGCCCAGAAGACTGCGCCTACTGCCCGCAAAGTGCTCGTTACAAAACGGGACTTAAAAACGAACGCTTGATGTCGGTGGACAAAATCGTCGAGGCAGCCAAGCAAGCCAAAGCAAACGGTGCGGGAAGATTCTGCATGGGTGCGGCTTGGCGAAGCCCAAAAGATGGTGATGTCGAAGCCGTCGCGGAAGCAGTCGCTGCCGTGAAAGAGCTCGGCCTGGAAACCTGTGCCACCCTCGGAATGCTGACCGAAGAACACGCCGATCAATTAAACGAAGCCGGTCTGGACTATTACAATCACAACCTTGATACATCGCCAGAATTTTATGGCGAAGTCATCACCACACGTACTTACGACGACCGGCTTGAGACGCTTGAGAACGTTCGAAAATCGGGAATGAAAGTTTGTTGTGGTGGAATCGTCGGAATGGGCGAATCAAAACAAGATCGCGTTGGATTGTTGGTCACGCTCGCGAACTTAAACCCTGCTCCAGAAAGCGTTCCCATCAATAACTTGGTTAAAATTCCTGGCACCCCGCTGGCCGAAACCGAGAACATCGATTCATTTGACTTCATTCGAACGATCGCCGTTGCCCGAATCTTGATGCCAAAATCCTACGTTCGTTTGTCGGCCGGCCGCGAAGAAATGAACGACGAAATGCAGGCTCTTTGTTTTATGGCCGGTGCAAACTCCTTGTTTTACGGCGAGCAATTATTGACTACTGGAAACGCGACTGTGAATCATGACCAGCATTTGTTCCAGCGGTTAGGAATCAACAAAGACATGGTTGTTGAGCAACAGCAAGCCAGCAGTGATGAATGTTGCGGCGGGAAAACTTGCGGCGAGTGAACGACTCGATGTTTAGAGTTGTTCCTCCCGACGATTCATCCTTCTCACTTCACCAACCACGAAATCCGATGTGGCGCGAACGACTTCGACAGGACCACACTCAACGAAAAGCTGATTCGCTTTGGCGGCAGCGCGTCGTCGTGGAAAGTGCTCAAGGTCGCGAAGTCACCATCGATGGCAAAGTCTATCTCAATTTTTGCAGCAACGATTATCTCGGTCTCGCCAGCCACCCTGCCCTGACGACCGCGGCTATCAATGCCACCAAAAAGATGGGAACCGGCAGTGGAGCCTCACATTTGGTGTGCGGTCACATGACCGAGCACCATCAGCTTGAACTAGAACTTGCTGATTTTGTTCGGGCTGAACAAGCGATTGTTTTTTCGACGGGCTACATGGCCAACCTCGCCATTCCTCAGAGTTTGCTTGGACGCAATGATCTGGTCCTTTCGGATCGCCTGAATCATGCATCGTTGATCGACGCAGGTCAGCACGCCCAATCAAAAATGAAACGGTATCAGCACCTCGGCGTTGAAGAAGTCTCCCGGCGACTTTCCGATTCCGACGC
>CAZQQR010000465.1:0-3117 GCA_964595515.1 uncultured Pirellulaceae bacterium | reverse complement strand
GGCATAACCTCAGTTTCACGAACAACTCTTCGACCTTTGAATTCCGAAAAGAACGAGGCTTTTGCCTTGCCCAAGTCGCGGCGAATTCGGTCGGCGGTTTAATTCTTGCCGATATCCTTAGTCTCAGTCGGACCCAACCGACTTGCCTTTTGATTCTCCCGTTTGATCGCATCGTAAACCTCTTGGCGATGCACAGGAATTTCTTGGGGAGCGTCGATTCCCAAGCGGACTTTGTCCCCCCGGATATCAACGATCGTGATCATCACGTCGTCGCCGATCATGATGCTCTCGTCTCGATGTCGCGACAAAACCAGCATGGCTGGCTCCTTAAGTTAAAACTGACTGCCTGTTAATTTTGCGATTCAAGAAACATTTCCCATCTCGCGCCGAAAACAACAACTATGGCAATCCATTGCCGCGTTCATAAAACAATGCTTCATTTCAGTGCCCATTGATCCAATCGATCGCTAGCACTTGTTGCATTCGGAGTATCGTCTCCGGCTCGCGGCAATATCGAGAAAAGCCCACTGGGTGATGCTTGTGACGAAAGCTCAGGTTTTGAGTCGTCCCAACTTGCAGCTTGCATCAATAAAGCGGAACAGTCGGGAGCGCGTACCCAGACAAAACGTTCACAACGAGAACTTCGGCCAGACGAATTGCTGAAGGCGGAATGGCGAGTCAACCAGAGAAACTGCCGACGCGCACAGATCACACACCACTTATTAACGAGATTCGCACGACGTATAACTTGAACTTGACCGTGGAATCCACGAATTAAACGCTAGTGTTGCATTAGGCGCTTCTTCGCAAACCAAGTGGCAATGTCGCCAACTCATATTGCATCGGTTGCGGATCAACGGTGACGACTTGGCAACCAATTCGACGGTCAAGGTTGATCACTAACGGAGCGCGAAGGTTCAGCGTTAGCGTTTGCTCGTCTCGACTGACGATTCCCAAGACATAAGCTTGATCGACAGAAGACAATTGGAGTACGTCTACATCCGATGGTTCCAGCCGAACCTGGTACTCAGACACAAACCGCCGAGGCGAAACAACCGGCAAAGCAATGTCCGCGTGCTGCATGCTTTGCAACCAAGCGACTGCCGAGTTATCAGCATCAGCCAATAAAACCCAGTGTCTGCAATCCTCGAATCCCAAAAGACCGTTTCGGAAAAACAGAATGTCATCTGGTTCAATTTCGATCGTAGCGAACCGCGTTGTATGTATCTTCATTGAAAGACTCTGTTAGTTGACATCCTGATCGGAGTTGGGAGATAGCCCCACCACTCGTTCCATCGTTGAAGATCGTCGGCTTTCCCCCGAATCTTGACTAAAACGTGCCGATTTTAGGTATTTTTCCGATTGCCAACGTTGTCACAATTTTCAGGTTCACCTCGACATCAAATAGCCGCCTCCCTACCATGAAACGTGTTGTTTCGCCCCAATCCTCAAAAAACTGCTAGCGATGAATGACCCGATTCGCTTAACCGGTTCAACGACCTGCATTCAAAAAGCTCGATCGCAACCATCCCTGCTTGTGCGATGGCACAGCTCCGCGCTGGCCATGGCTTTGTTTTCGTTAGCTCTGGGCCAAACGGTTCTAGCGTCAGAATGCTCACCTGCGCAGGAAGACGCCTCAGATAAAATTGCGGCACTTATCGAACAGCTGGAATCCAAGGACTTCGAAGAACGCGAGCAAGCAACGGAACAGCTTGGCAAATTTGGCGAGCAAGCCATCAAGCCGTTAGCTTACCGAACACTCGCCTGCAATTCTGAATCCAAATGGCGCATCAAGCACATCCTTGAGCAGATTGGGATCAGTGGAAACGAAGAAGAGTTTTACCTGTGCACCCGGATTCTTCAAACTCGATTCGGTGTAGGCAACTCCGCGAATCAACAACGTCTGTCAGAACTAAAAACCAAGTGGAAGCTCCAGCGCAAGAAAAAAGCGATCGCCAAACTAAGCGATTTGGGAGCGACGATTGTCAATCCAAACGCCAATCAACAAGATTTAAATGCTGCCGCGCTGAACGCGTTTTTTCTCAATCAACGAATACGAACAAACGTCTTGCCAGTATCGGGCACCATGCCAACGGCACAGAAATCGACTATTAAAAAGCGAGCTAACAAGCAAGAAATCAAATCTTCGCTAGACGAAATTTTCGAAACAGACATCGAAACGAATCGTCGACTTGCGTTTGGGGATGAACCGAAATCACCAAAGAATCAGCCATGGCAGTCCCCGATCCAGAACCGCGGTGGTGTTCAGATTTTGCCCAACGGCATTGTTGTCCAGAATGCAGGCTGGAACCCAAGCACCGGAATTCGGGTCTCGCTCAACCCTCGATGGAAAGGCAACGACGAAGATCTCAAAATTCTCAATGAGCTCGATCACGTCTCTGAATTGTCGTTCTCGAATCAGACGATCAGCAAATCTACGATGGAGTTGATTGCTGGACTCTCAATTTCTCAACTGGTTTTCGACGACTGCACACTGGAGGTTGACGACTGGGACAATGACTGGCCTAAACAATTGTCATTGCTGAGGTTTTCAAAACAAAAAATTACCGGAGAACTCACCGCTGAATTAAATAACGTCAAATCCATTGGTCAAATAAATTTTGATCGCTGTAATTTTGAAGACAAAGCCTTCGACGAACTAGCAAAAGTCAAAGGGATTGGCGGAATGCAGCTGGAAGGCTTGGATCTCGACGCCAAGATGTTTGATCAACTTGCAAAATTGAAGAACATCAAGTTCTTTAACTTGGTTGGCGTTCGATTTTTGCCCAAGGATTATCGCAAGTTCGAACTCGAACGTCCTGGTATTCAAATGAATTACACAGCCAAAGCATTGCTGGGAGTTCGAGGCCCTACCTCAGGAATCTCGGAAGCCGGCTGTGAAATTTCCGACGTCGTTGTCAATTCTGGAGCAGAAGCAGCCGGGATGAAAGTTGGTGATGTGATCGAAGAAATCGATGGTGAAAAAATCATTCGTTTCGAAGACCTTCGGCTTCACGTGGCCGGTCACTTACCTGGCGACACACTTAAAATTGTTGTCCGTCGCGGGAAAGAACGAGTAGACCTCAAGGTCCAGCTCAAAGACGCCAGCGGCGTCAA
>CAZQQR010000464.1:0-3153 GCA_964595515.1 uncultured Pirellulaceae bacterium | reverse complement strand
AAGCGAACCATGTCCGATCCCTCACCCAAGCCACCCAACAAAACAAACAAGAACAAAAGCCTGATCGTTCGGATGCTTGACTTTCTTGAGTGGTCAGGCAACAAGCTTCCCGATCCGGCAGTGCTGTTTTTGATCGGCCTCTTCGTCACTTGGGGATTGTCGTTCTGGCTGTCAAAAATGACGTTCACAGAAATAAAGCCTGGTGCGACGGATCCGGTCCAAGTCACCAATATGTTGACTCTGGATAATTTTGCCGATTTCCTGACGACGATGGTGGATGAGTTTGCGAAGTTCCCACCGCTGGGAATCGTCTTGGTAGCGTTACTTGGTGTCGCGGTTGCAGAGCATTCTGGCTTTATCAACGCTTGCCTTAAATCCTTACTGGATATAGCGCCAAAATTCCTGCTAACACCGATGTTGATTTTGGTCGCCATCATCAGTCACACCGCCGCTGATGCAGGGTACGTGTTGGTGATACCTATTGGCGGCGTCATGTTTTACGCGGCGGGTCGACATCCACTGGCGGGAATCGCATGCGCTTTCGCTGGAGTATCAGGAGGGTTCAGTGCCAACTTTATTGTCTCAGGCTTGGATCCATTGCTCTCGTCATTAACGCAAACCGGCGTGGATTTAGTAGACAAAGACTACGTTGTTAACCCGCTTTGCAATATCTTCTTTACGGCGGCCTCGTGTATTTTTATTGTTGCAGTCGGATGGTACTTGACCGATTGCGTGATCGAACCAAGGCTTCAAGACACTGAGATTGATGGCGACCCAAATGAGATTCCGAAATTCGAAGAACTTACTTCTCGCGACAAACTAGGAATGTATCTTGGTCTATTGTCGATTGTCGTCAGTTTCGGCGCGCTTGCTTTTTGGGCAATGCCTAAAGACTCGGAATTGCGAGATGACTACGGATCGTTGACGGCTTACGTGAATTCAGCTGCTGATTTTGGGGTGACGCTGGCGGAAGACGGGAAAGAGATTATTTCTGTCTCAGGTGAGGGTGACGCCTCTGGTTTAATGGCGGGTGACCAATTAGTCGAAGTTCGCGAGGCGAATGACGCTGGCGAATTTACCGCCACACAGTTTGGCGACGTGTATGACTACCGCATCTACACTCGTGATCGAAATAAAACGAAGCCGGCAAATTTTGTGGTGATGCGTGGTGGTGAAGAAAAAATCGTTACCGTCAAACCTGCAAAGGCCAAGACCGATGGTGCCCCTTTAATGAAGATGATCGTGCCTTTGATCTTTCTGATTTTTGTCGTTCCCGGATTGGTGCACGGTTACGTTTCTGGGAAATACAAAAGCCACCGAGATGTGATCAAGGGTATGTCAAAGACGATGGAGACGATGGGCTACTATTTGGTGCTCGTCTTTTTCGCCGCCCTGTTTATCGCGGCGTTCAAGAACTCCGGAATCGGGGATTTGCTGGCTCTCAAAGGCGCGAACTTTATCAAAGAGTCAGGGGCTCCTCCTTGGGTAACCATCGTGTGCATGATTTTCCTAGCCGCGTCTGTCAATCTATTGATCGGATCTGCTTCTGCAAAATGGGCGATGCTGGCTCCGATCTTTGTGCCAATGTTAATGTATGCCGGTATCTCTCCAGAGCTGACTCAGGCAGCGTATCGAATTGGTGATTCCACCACGAACATTATCACGCCGATGATGCCCTATTTTCCATTGGTCGTTGTCTTTTGTCAGCGGTATGTAAAGAACTCTGGAATTGGAACCGTCGGAGCCATGATGCTTCCCTATTCAGTCGCGTTCTTGATTACTTGGACCGTGGTTTTACTCGGATATTGGGCGTTGGGGTTGCCGCTGGGAATGCCAGACGTGCCGTACGAATATGTTATTGAAAGTGCCGGAGCCTGATCGGTCGGTGAGAATTTCCAGCAAAGCATGCTCAAAATGTGGCTTCGAAATGTGGCTGCGTTTTCGCGATGTTTCGCGGCGCGGGCCAAAGTTGAGTTTGCTATACTGAAATTCTCTATTCTGCTTCCAGGAGATCGGTAATGAAGTCAATCGCGCTGGCGAGACTCATGGTTTTGAGTTCGCTAATTTGTATTTCGTTTTCTACTCAGCTCGTCGCTCAGGATTCAAATTCGAAAAACGATGTTTCTCAAAAAGCCAAGTATGAATCCTACGAAGACGCGATGAAAATCGCCAGCCAATCAGAACGACCTCTGGTTGTGCTGGGAGTCAAACTGGATGGAAGCTGACAGCGCTGCACAGCATTTCAACAAGAGCTGGTGAACAACCCCGATTTGAAATTGCTGATGACACAGTTCGTGTCCATGGAAGTAGATTTTGGTAAGCCTGAGTTTGCGAAAATTTTTAAGCTGATTACCAAGAAGGACAAATCGATCTCAAAGCAGATCGGCGCTCCTTCTGTGTTTATTGTGTCTCCAAAAGAGAAGGTCGTTTTTTGCGGCCCAGCTAACCCTAAGGGTATCGACGCAAAAATTGAACTCAAAGGCATTTTGGTCAAAGCCATTAAAACAACAGGCGAGTTGCAACAGCCCATCAACCATGAGGCCGAAGTCGATGAAGGCCAACTTAGGCAAGACTCTAAGCAACTGAGGCAGCTTATTGACGATGGAGACTTTTCTAAGTCCGCCGCACTGATCGGGACGTATAAAGCAAAAGCAATTTCCAGTGGAGAATTCGACGATCAACAAGTCGAAGACTTGATGAACATGACTGGCCTCAAATTTGGTCCGCCAAAAATCGGAAGAGGCCTGGATCTGCTTTACGTTCGGTTTACCAAGAAGGTTGAAAAGGAAGCGGCCTACCTGGTTCGAAATTTCGATTCAGACAATACCAAACTGGCAAACGTTGCGGCAAAAATGATCGAACTTGAGAACGCCGTTGGGCACTTTCCGGAATTCGATGAGACATTCCGTGAGTCATGGATAAAGCTGGCGAAAGACTTGTCGGTAGATGAGGTCAAAGAAAAAGGGAAGGCGTTCGCCGCTGGTGAGGCTCCCGCGCCGTTGATGGCCGGGCCAACCGTTGGTGATGATCGTTTTCGCGAGTGGAAAAGCAAATCTGGAAAGTTCTCAATCAAAGCGTCACTTGTCTCTTTTGATGGCAGCGAAGTTGTTTTGAAAAAAGAAGACGGCAAGGAAGTGAAAGTGAAAGTCAGTT
>CAZQQR010000463.1:1712-3159 GCA_964595515.1 uncultured Pirellulaceae bacterium | reverse complement strand
CCGTTGTAGTTAACCGAAAGTTTCTTGTGGTCCAAACCCAGGCAATGCAGGATCGTGGCTTGGACGTCGTGGACATGAACGGGGCGCTCAGTGATGTTAAACCCTAATTCGTCGGTTGCTCCGACGCTTACTCCAGGTTTGATTCCGCCACCAGCGAACCACATTGAGAACGCTTGAGGGTGATGGTCGCGGCCAAGTTTTCTTCCAAGAGCGGCACTTGATTCGACCATGGGCGTGCGTCCAAACTCACCGCCCCAGACGACCAGTGTGTCTTCTAGCAAACCACGTTGTTTGAGATCCATGATGAGTGCAGCGGAAGCTTGGTCTGTGTTTCCGCACATTTTGGTCAAACCACTTTTGACTTGGCTATGGTGATCCCATCCGGACGTGTAAACCTGAATGAACCTTACACCGCGTTCCGCCATTCGCCGAGCGAGCAAACAATTTTTTGCAAACGAGGGCTTCTTTGGATCTGCACCGTAGAGATCCAGCGTCTCTTGAGTTTCGGTCGAAAGGTCCATTAGTTCTGGAGCACGTGACTGCATCCTGAACGCCATCTCATAGGCATTGATTCGGGTTTCAATTTCCGGATCGGAGACAACCCCTAACCTTTCCCGATTTAACTTCTGGATTAGATCAAGCGAATCTCGCTGAGCCTGCGAGTCGTAACCTTTCGGATTGGCTACGTGCAAAATTGGATCGCCCGCACTGCGAAAGGGAACGCCTTGGTGAGTTCCAGGCAAGAATCCTGAGCCCCACATCGAAGCCCCACCACTTAAGTTTCCGCCGCTGTGAAGTACGACAAACGAAGGCAAGTCGTTGGCAACGTTTCCAAGCCCGTAACTCAACCACGAACCCATACTCGGTCTACCGGGAAGCTGGTTTCCCGTGTTGAACATCAGCTGAGCGGGTGCATGATTGAACTGATCGGTAGTACAAGAATCAACGAACGCGACATCGTCGACGATCTTTGACAGCCAAGGCAATTTTTCAGAAAGTGAACGGCCGCTCTTTCCGTGCTGAGCGAACTTGAATTGTGGACCGAGGACGGCCGCATCAGGTTGAATAAATGCGTAGCGTTGTCCGTCGATCACCGAAGGCGGGATGGGCTGACCCTCTAGTTGGGCGAGTTTTGGTTTGAAGCTGAAGAGGTCTAGCTGGCTCGGGGCACCCGCCATAAATAGATAGATAACTCGTTTTGCTTTGGGAAGGAAATGAGGTGCCTTGGGCGGGTTCGTATGAACGTTTGGATCATCCTCCGCAAAAGCCGAGCTTGGGAGACTACCGGCTAGAAGTGAACCCAAAGCGATTTTGCCAACACCCACGCCGCACTCGCGAAAAAAATGTCTTCGTGTGGACTCGTGGCTCGGTGATCCGCTGAATTCAGAATCGCGAACGTTCAAGGGTTTTCCTTTTTCGATTTGGCAAATGGCGTCGTTGGATTTCG
>CAZQQR010000463.1:0-1612 GCA_964595515.1 uncultured Pirellulaceae bacterium | reverse complement strand
ATTTTTATTAGTCGGAGTCAATAAATTAACAGAGCGATGGTTTGATTGATTGAAGTTGGATATCAAGCTAAAATCGAGGCTTCAAATTAGACAAAATCGGGGTCCTTCCGACTACCTTCAAGGAGAAGTTGTGTCCAAGCAGAAAAACACTACCAAGAAAAAATCACGTCGCGAGTTTATTCAGGATGGTTCTACCATCGCGGCCGCCGGAGCAGCCGGTGCTGTTTTGACTCCTAACCTTTCAATCGCTCGCTCCGCTCATGCGTTCGGATCGGACACGATCAAAATCGGTTTGGTTGGTTGCGGTGGACGAGGTACCGGTGCTTCGATTCAGGCGATGAATACGACCAGCGGAAACGTAGAGTTGGTTGCAATGGGCGATGCGTTCCAAAACCGCTTGGATTCATCACTCAAGACCTGCGTCAACAATCACAAAGACAAAGTTCGTGTGCCTGCCGATCGCCAGTTCGTTGGCTTCAATGCTTTCGAGAAGGTCTTGGCTTCCGATATCGACATGGTGATTCTCGCGACGCCTCCTGGCTTTCGCCCGATGCACTTTGAAAAAGCAATCGAAGCCGGCAAGCACGTTTTTATGGAAAAGCCAGTCGGAGTTGACGCTCCTGGAATTCGCAGGGTGTTGCGAGCAGGTGAGCTTGCCAAGCAAAAGAACTTGGCCGTTGCAGTTGGACTTCAGCGACGTCACGAGCGGGCTTATCGAGAAACGATCGAACAGCTCCAAGGCGGAATTATTGGTGACTTGATCCACACCAGAGTTTACTGGAATGGAGCTGGCGTCTGGACTCGTCCACGTTCAGAGGGCGAAACTGAATTGCAGTATCAGATGAAGAACTGGTATTACTTTAACTGGTTGTGTGGCGACCATATCGTTGAGCAACACATCCATAACCTCGACGTTGCCAACTGGCTGATGAATGACTTCCCAGTCAAAGCTCAAGGAATGGGGGGACGCGAAGTCCGAACTGGTAAGGAGAATGGGCAGATCTTTGATCATCATGCTGTTGAGTTCACCTATGCCAACGGTCACCGGTTGCTCAGTCACTGTCGTCATATCCCTGAGACTTGGCGGTCAGTCAGTGAGCACACTCATGGTGCCAAAGGTTACGCCGATATCAGTGCCGGTCAGATTTTTGACAACGAGGGAAAAGAAATTTTCAAATGTAAGGAAGGAAAAGGGCAACGGGCCGGTCATCAGCAAGAGCATCACGACTTGTTTGCCGACATCCGAAACGGCATCATTCCAAACGAAGCCGAGTACGGTGCCAAGAGTACGTTCACTGCGATCTTTGGACGGATGGCGACATATTCAGGTAAAGAAATCAAATGGGATGACGCGATCAACTCCAAGATTTCTCTATGCGACGTTGATGCGTTGCAGGGTATGAACGACAAAGCTCCTGTCCAACCAGATGAAAACGGAAACTATCCCGTTCCTGTTCCAGGTGCCGGCTGGAAAGACGTTTGCGATTGGGATTTGAAAGGCAAGGCAAAGCCTAAGAAGAAGAAAAAGAAGAAAGACGAGGAAGTGTAGGCTTTCAAGTTTTCCGAATAAGCTTAAGTGAAAAAAGCGAAAAGGCAGTCCAAATTGGGCTGC
>CAZQQR010000462.1:0-3163 GCA_964595515.1 uncultured Pirellulaceae bacterium | reverse complement strand
ATCGACGACCTCACCCGCAAACTTTGGCTAATCCGAAAAAATTAACAAAAGAACTAACGGGCGAGAAACTGGGTTGTTTGGGTGGTGTGTGGTCGCCGTAGCTTTGTGGAAATGTGATTGCGGGCTGAAAAACTCCGAAGTGTCCCGTTTCTTGAATCGCAGACAATAGGCTCAGCATCAAAAGGCTGAGGAAATACTTCGCCGTGTTTAGCTGCCGGTAATGCTTCGATGTCCAACAAAATGTCCAACAAACTGGATTCTGAATCGCTTGGACTCAAGAAATTAACCCAAACCACCGGAACAAGACTAACCATTCCGCAATAGTTCGCATGGTGTGATTTCTATAATGCGAGCATCATCTATTCGTCTTTCTAGTGAGTCAGCAGTGTGTGCAAAAGCGATTGAGTTAAATACTGATTGGTGGAACGAGCAACCAAGGCCTCGACAATTGCTGGCAATGCTTTGCTTGCTGGTCGCCAGCGAAGATCATCCGGCGATGCACTGGAATGGAGAAAATGGCGAAGTCGAGACGCTTTATCCAGACGGGACACGAAATTACGAAATGGTACCGCCGCCGATTTCTGATTTTCGATCGGTATTGAATGATCTAAAGGTTCATTTTTCGCTTTATCAAAAAGAAGAAATCGAATTTGAGATTCCATTAGAATCCGAACCGCTGAGGGCTCGAATTCGGTTGGAGCGACGAGACTACTTTCCTCATCTTTACTGTGAGATCATCGCTTCGGGTATCAAAGCCGAACGTGTATATCTACTGGACTCACATTTTAATGGCAGCCTCCCGCTGGCGGACCCGCGTTCGATCTACACCACGATTCGAGGCAAAGTCGTTGATCATCTGGGACAACCTGTTTCGGGAGTTCGATTGGCCGATCGAAAAATCAACTGGCGAGATTTCCAAATGGAGAAAGTCCAGCCTGACGATCTTGATTCGAACATGGTTGTTTTTTCCAATCGCTTGGGTGAGTTCGAGCTTCAGGTTGAACTAACTCCTGGAATACCAGATTTGAAAGACGTGGTGGTTGTATTTAAATCGGATTCTATTTCTCGTTGGCAAGAAGTCACATTTCCACGGTCGGATATCGAATCTAACCCGAACGACGTCACGATCCAGCTTAGCGAGCCTGGCAGACTAAAAATTGAATACGATTTTTCTGGTTCGCAATTCGCCAACGAAGAACATCTGCAGATCGGAGTTTATCAGCTTGGCTACAGTCATCTGGCTGATGTCGAATCCGCGGGAGAGATGATGTTGTCTGGTTTGATTCCTGGAATTTATCAGGTCGGCTTCGCGGTCGAGGGTAATCAAGTTATTGGCCGGTCAGTCCAAGTTTCAGGAAGCGAGATAGCAGAGTTAAAGCTCACTCCAATAGACCGGCTAGAGACCGTTCTAAAACTAAAAATTTTCAGTGACGATTCTTCCCGTGAAGTAGTAGCTGATAAAGACTCGATAAAGTTTCATATCTGCCCCAACAGTCTGTCGGTTTGGGATCAACAAGATTTGTATTGGGAACTTACGCTAGACAAGATTGAATTGAACTGCGAGGGCGTTTTTGAACAGTCGTATCGGATGCCTCCCATGATCGGCGGAATTGCGGAGGTTGGCGTCGTTTTTAATCGAGACAGCAATTGCCAAGGCGGTTGGAACGATTCAGAGACAGTTCGCTTGTACCACGAATTAAGTATTTCCGGAGAGCCTTTAACTGTCGATCCTAAAAAACTCGAATGGACTTTCGAATCAGGTCTGAGAATCGAGTTGCAAATTATGGAGGTTGCATCGTGAGTCAATTAACGAGTTCGTTGAACCACTGGTGGGAAAAGCAATCTCAGCCGCGGCGTGTGTTTAGTCGGATGTTGCTGATGACGATCCTAGGCGGCCACGAACGGGCAACGTGGCTACAGTGTGAAGGGAGCTTTTACGGCTTACCTAGCGAGACCGATGGGAAAGGAATCACCCAGCGATTAGGGCACCGCCGTTTTAATATGGTTCTCAGAGAGTTGGTCAAGCAAGGGTTAACGATTGATCAGACGGTTGTGTTTTCCGTTCCCTGTGATCACGAGACGATCGATGTTGAGGTGGCGCTTAATGATATTGTTGGTGACAATGAAATTGAGTTGAATTTTAAGTGGGACCGAGTCACAAAGCCCAATCGACTGAAGCAGATTTCGGAACTGGTCGCCAAGTTTCCTCTAGATCGTGATTACCGCGCTGTTCGTGGGCGAGTGGTTGATTGGAATGGGCAACCGGTCGGCAATGCGGAAATTGTGACTCAACGTTTGATTGATCGTAGTTTGCGGCATTCGCCTTCTGGTCGTGATCCACTGGGTCAAATGATCGGGGGATGCCTCACTAATTCAAGAGGAGAGTTTGAACTCCAGTTGATTCACAACGACGAACATTGGCGAGAGGATGGCATTGAGATCATCGCAATAAGCGAAACGGTGAAAGGGGTTTGGCAACAGATCGACGACGAGACAGGAATGGGTGATATCGAGAATGTTGAAGTCCAGCTTCCTGAACCTGCAGAACTGATGGTGCAATTTGATCTGGAGCAAGACGACGTGGTCGCGCCGTTCCAACTTCATATCGAAAAAATTGGACGACATTACTGGGAGTCGCATTTTGTTCAAAGTTCGGGCGAAAGAGAGTTTTCGAATCTAGCGCCGGGTACTTATCTCGTTTCAATTCATCAAATGAGCGATGACCTTGCGAGACAAATTGTGGAGCTTAAATCAAACGAAACCGTTGTGTGCAAGTTTGCGCATCCACAGAAAATAGAGTTGCGTGGCGAGATTGTTTGTACGCAGCGGCCGGAAGGGCGATCCAGTCTTGAGTTTGGAATCCGGAGCAAGCATGAATCGCCGTTGGGTGGTTTTCGAGAATCCGAGCGGGGTAATTTTGATGACCAGCGAATAGAAGTCTGGCCAGATTTGTTCCAACCGACCCAAGATGGTCGTTGGAGTTTTACTTTTCCCATTCGAAACCTTGTTGGAGGGTTCTACGAGGTTAAATTGTCGCTCGAACACACAACCACGAGTTGCCCAAGCGATTGGCAAAAATTTGCTTGCCGGGAACGTACGAAGACGATTCTGATTGTCGGTGATCCGCCGACGTGCGAACCGGTCGATATGATCTGGAAAGTCG
>CAZQQR010000461.1:0-3178 GCA_964595515.1 uncultured Pirellulaceae bacterium | reverse complement strand
CCGCTGGGAATCGTCAGACTTCTCATATCGATCTCGAAGATCGTTCAATTGAGTTTCGAGTTTTTCTCGAAGAGCACCAATGTAGGCTTCACGGCCGCCAGCCCAGAACGAGTCGGTCATCTAAGTGCCTTTCTGGAAATTGAATATGACGTCGATTGAACAAACCACCAAACTGTTGATGTAAATTTTTAGCTGAACTCATCAAGAGTTTCAAACTTGAAACGAATTAATACAACAGACACTCGAACTAAGACACTCTCGATTACAAACAGCGTTTCCGAATCGCACAAATCCAAAATTACCCGTCTGCGGAATTATCGCTGATGGGAAGAATCTGAAGCGACACTAATTTTCCGCTGGTTAGCGTCCGCGTTCCAATCTGAACAAACCCTGCGGCTTGATGAAACCTTAGAGACGCCTGATTTGGCGGATCGAGATCCATCTCAGCACACAGGTTGAGCCGACCTGATTTCAAAGCCCACTCAACGGCGCGGGAATAGAGTTGTCGCCCGATACCAAAACCACGACACCCATCAGAGACGACAATCCTATCGATATACAAGAAATTCCTGAGGCGATCGGAAAACCATTTGTAGTTTCCATTGTCATATTCAGTGCCTTCTGTCATTCCCAAAACAAACCCACCGGCATTACCTCTTACCTCCACCAAAAGCTTCAGGTCCGCGAGCGCAAAGAGTTGCTTGAACCGGTTCACGTCCATCGGACTGGTTACGCCTTCAACGGCCTTATTGAGACTCACAACACTGGTAACATCCGAAAGCAACAGGTCACGGTATTCCGGATTTAGCATCAAGCAATTCCATCAAGGCAAAAAGAAAACTAACTACGACGCCGCCATCGCAGTTGCGCAGATCATTCCACTTCACGACGCACCGACACGTGAGCATGGCAACCGTGCGATTGTGCATTACGCTTGCCACAACTGGGGCAAGTAATTGGGTGACTGTCCATTGAACCCTCGACAAGACGTTTGTCACAAGGCGGGCAATGAAGTTGCGGCCAAACGGAATCGAGTGGAAGCAAATATCCGGTTGAGGAATCACAGATCGCGACAATCAAACCGATGTTGTAAGAGAGAAAATCAGATGCTGCCAGGTAGTGTTTGTGCCCACCCAGCCAGTTTCGGAAAGAGCTTCGATCAAAGTCAGTCGCGATCGTGATATGCGTGACACAATCGGGGCAAAAGAAACTTCGAACAGGAGTATCGGATGTTGCAGGCGCAATACGCTCGGTGATCATCAGACCCTCCCATTCATGTGAACAGTCTGGACAAGAAGCTTTGAATTCCCACGGCATAGGTTTACCCGAATTCGCACCGAAGATATTTACGACGTCCAAAACGAATGGAGATCCACGTCCCAATCAAGCGCTTGTATTTTGCATGATTGCCGATCCAAAACCATAGCAACCCGGTTTTAATATAGCGTAATGATCCCAAGATCATGCTTGATAGAATCCTGCACAACCCGGCACCACGTCCGCAAGTAACCCACAAATCCATCTGGTCCTTCAATAGGGTAGCAATCCCAATCATCTTGCCAAATCTCTAGTGTCGCAGTCTCAATACTTTCACCGTTTAGAATAGGGCACGCGCCTGATATTCGCCTGACAGATGTCGGCGATAGGATCGAGTAGGCATTAAAGGCAGCAAGATCGAACGGAGAATCGTTTAAGTTCCACTCAATGTCTGAGGAGAGATCACTGGTCCATCCAGGACTCTTGTCCCAGAAAAGCGCTGCGACAAAACTGTCAACAAGAACCTGCTGCTGCGGCTTAAGCAGATTGCGGACGTCCTCGTACAATTCAGATGAATTTGTAACACACTGGAAGTCGTGGTCACAAGGAAAGGAAGACTCCGCGTCTTTCAAGAACGAAGCCTCGAAAATATCCTCCGCGTGTTCAAGCCCAGACTCCAGGAACCGCTGCCAATCTAAGTGGTAGACGCCAAAATTCACGCTCATTTAAGTTGCTCTGTTTCAGTCGGATAACGAATTGCGATCTTTGCAGCTGGCTTTGGCCGGAGGCGGACGAGAGATGGTGCTTTCGAGTTCCTTGAAGATCGCCTGCGGTGCGCCCAGCGGAAGAATTTTACGACAAGACCAAACCAAAGCCATCCCGCGCGGCCAACAAAGACGGTACGCCAATGTATGCCGATTGAAGTGCTTTGCCCTTATGCGATCCGATACACTACCGATAAACGTAGTCAATTGTTTCGCGTTTCGAAGGACCGTCAATCGACCATTTGATATTCAATTCGGTTTTTGTCAGCGACAACTGTGCGACGTACAAGTCTTGCTGTCAAACATGTGGATCAACAGACGCCAGACGTGAATCGCCAATAACAGCAAGGTCAAACAAATGGACCGGATTTTCGGTGCCCAATCGTAGGTGTTCCAACCGAATCGTTTCGGAAAGCAACGTCCAACGATAGACGTTGGTGAAAGATAGTTGTTTGCCACCGCTTGCAGTCCAAGTGCCAGATTCCGAGTACACCAAAACATCCGAGGCGGTGCGAGAAACATCTACAGTTCCGACACCAGACCCCGTCCACCCGGTAGAACCACCCGAAGATGCTTTGAACGTCAAAGCACGGACGGCAGCAATTCGAGACCACACGGTTTGGAGCTTCATTCTGCGGATCTCGCCCTTACGAAAGGTTTTACATGCCGCCCTGAACAAAGCGAGCGTCTCTGAACTAACGATTCTACCAAGGCCAAACTAGTGCTGCGTTAAAGTGCGTTACAGCTAAAGATTAGGCCTAGCCTTTTTGGCGATAGCCACGGTTGAAGCCGGTAAAACCGTGGCTAACGCCAAAACGGCTAGATTTACCAATTCCACTTTTTTTAAGCTTTAACGCTGCACTAGGTCAAACTTGAAAGTTGCACCGAAGGCATGTGCGTTAATCCACTTTGCTTGGCCTAGAGAACGGAGAAACCTCCGGAAGTCCGGCAGAACACCACAAACCGACGCAACCATTTCTCAGTAGCACTATAGTTTTTGTGGACGTCGTCGCCTTTGCGAAAAACGAAGTCATCGGGTTCCGTCGTGACCGATAGGTCCATTGTTACTCGGCCGTCTGGTGGCAATGTGGAAAGCACATCGTCGGGGTCGTCGCGGACGTCGTACTCAAGGTTGCATTTAAATTCCTTCCCGAGTG
>CAZQQR010000460.1:1452-3208 GCA_964595515.1 uncultured Pirellulaceae bacterium | reverse complement strand
TCAACGTCTTTGTCTTTTTTCCCGCGGATGGTTGTCTTGTTACCGCGCTGACACAAAATTCCTCGACCAGTTTTTTCTGAATAAAGAATGCCGATGAATTTTCCACTTCGGTCAATGTCAGACTGGTAGCCTGCCAAACGATCCGTTTCACCATCCAACAGCTTGCTTCGAAATTGAACTCCACTGTTGGCTCGGTCAGTCCCGGAAACTTTGAATTTTAGCCGAAGGACGAAATCATCGACTTCGCCTTGGTCCCAAACCAAAAACCGGTTCACATCAACTTTGATGTCTTCTGACGTCTCGCCTACGATCGCGCCGTTCTCAACCCGCCATAGTTTGTCGTTTCCTTTCCAGCCTTTGAGAGACGAGCCATTAAAAATTGACTTAAACCCATCGGCGTCAGCCTGAGGATGAATTTTCTTCATCCGAATATCTTTGAAAGCAATTTCCATGGGCGGACCTGTGTGAAGCTGCAGCCCGAGGACGCCGGAAAGATCTGCCTCGCCGACTTGAGTGTCATTCAGATCAGCAGTGACATTTCCATTGACTTTGATGACGATATGGTTGCCAACGGCGCGAATGGAATAGTCATTCCAGTCGTCGATATTGACTTTCTTGAAAAGTTCTTCCCGATCTGCAACACGTTCTTTGGTTCGTTCCCCCTTTGCATCGATGGTCGTTTTCTCACCACGGTCACAGACTAGTTTGCGGCCTGTTTTCTCGTCGTAGATACAGCCCAACCACTTA
This sequence comes from uncultured Pirellulaceae bacterium, assembly GCA_964595515.1. Taxonomy (GTDB): domain Bacteria; phylum Planctomycetota; class Planctomycetia; order Pirellulales; family Pirellulaceae; genus Mariniblastus. The sequence continues at coordinate 2,461 of CAZQQR010000460.1, read as the reverse complement.
CCAGCATGATCAATGTCAGCCTGATAGCCGATTAGGTGCCCATCAGCATCTTGCGAGCAGCGAAACTGGACTCCGCTATTTGCTCCTTCACCTGAGATTTTGAATTTGAATCTCAACTCGAAATCATCAACATCTCCACCTCGCCAAACCAAAAACGTGTTGGATTCAAGTTTCTTCTGCGGCGTTGTTTTTCCAACGATCGCGCCGTCGACTACTTTCCAAAAACCTTTTTGACCTTTCCAGTTTCGAAGCGTCTTGCCATCAAAGATTGGCATAAATCCTTTTTCCTGCTCTTCGTCTTGGGCATACAGCTCCGTCTGAGAAAAAGGGAGGATAGGATTTTGGGCGAATGCCAGTATGGCAACGCAAACAAAAACAATTGTGCGAATCATCGAGAGGTTCCCTGAAATGGTCAGTGTTGAGACGGTACAGTTTACTTGGGAAACAAGACGCAATGCAAACCCCGCCCAGCCAAAGGTGGTTAATGGAAACGGTCTTTATCACCAGTGTTTATTGATGATCGGCAAATATCGTAGGCGCAGCTTCAGCTATGATACAAATGGCAATTCGAGTACTTTCCACCAAAGAAAAGGCACATGATGGCGACCGAAGATTCTGTAATTTGGGACGCGGAGTTTAATGACTCGGTGACTACCTATTGGTTGCTCAACGGAGCAATCATATGTGTTGTCACAGTGATAGGGATCCCGTTCTTGATCATTTGGTTTTTGATCGGGAAATGGGCCACCCGTAAATACCTGGCTTCTCACAAATGTACTTTGACCGACAAGACACTAAAGGTCTCCAAAGGAATCCTGACCCGTGTCGAAAAAACGGTCCCGCTTGATCGCATTACCGATTTAGCTTTGATACAAGGCCCCATCATGCGGTACTTCGACATCGAAGCACTCTCAGTCGAGACCGCAGGCCAATCTACAGCGGGCTCGATGGTTAGCCTTGCTGGCATCAAAGACGGTCGGGCATTTCGGGACGCAGTTTTGAAACAACG
>CAZQQR010000460.1:0-1352 GCA_964595515.1 uncultured Pirellulaceae bacterium | reverse complement strand
GATTAGCTTACCGAAGCAAGCTCATCGACCTGCTTGGCAAGTCGCTTTCGAGCCACGTGCAAACGTCGCTTGATCGTTCCAAGTGGAGCGTCAAATCCGTCTGCCATCTCGAGCAAGCTCTGACCGTCAACGTAAAAGGCCACCAGGGTCTCACGATCCATCTCGCCGAGGCGATCCAAACCTTCCTGAACCTGTTCCTTTCGCTCAACCTTAAGGACATCGTCCAAAGGTGAAACGTTGTTGGTTAGCGTTGCTTCGAGCAATTCTGGCTCAACCGAGATCGCTGGAGCTCGTCGAACGGCTCGGTTGATCGCCATACGAACTGTGATCTGACGCAACCATCCGATGAACGCTTCTGGCGTTCGAAGCTGCTCGATCTTCAGCATTGCCTGAACGAAAACGTCCTGGCACAGTTCCTGTGCGTCTGCGTGATCGCGCAGTCGTCGCATTGCGATGGCCATTACCGTTGGCTGGAACCGCTCGAACAAATCACCGAATGCTTCTCGGTCACCGTTCTGTGCAGCTCGAACCAGCTCAGCCGTTTCTTTGATTTCGATCAAGTTCTTGTTGATTGCGTTCATAATGGTTCTCTTTTCCTGAATGCAAACGGACTTCTGACACGAAGTGCGAATGCGGTGATCCTTGAGGCTCAAGAGCAACGAATCGAGTGCGCGAATTTACGCTGATCCGAAAGCTTCTAAAAAGCCGGCTTCAAAGTTGCTTGAGATTTTCTGTCCGATGAAGGACGTCGAATTCTGCGTTAGCTAAGTCTTTGAAACATTTCTTGGTTGTGTACTTGTTCCTGAGGTCTGATCGTGGACGGCTGAAGTGTCGGTTTCGTAATCGCGGGCAGATAATTACCGATTGAGTAATTGCCGCGTTTACCTTCGACGCTCATATCCCCGAGCAGTAAATCCGCTCTGAGATGCCGGCCTGATAGAGGCCCTGAGGTTGAGGTGGTACACAGTTGATGACGCCAAGACGGCATGGCGGAGGCATTGCGAGTGCGCAACATATCCACAGCCTGGACGCCAAAACGTGTAAAGACGTTTGCGATCGCGCTATTGATGTTGTTACTTCGCATTTCAATGCTCCCGCGTGCCAGGCACGCCAAAAGAGAGAACCTAAATTGGTTTTTCAATGGATCCACAAAGACCCACCGAGATGTTATTGAGGTATCGGAGTTTGACAAGGTCGCACTTTCCGACAATTCAACTATACCGCAAAAAGCAGTACTTTGTGGACACTTATTCTATCCACGCCCCAATAGAGCCCAGTTGGACACAAAGGTTCGCGATAATTTCGATTTTTCTGAGAACGTCCCTGAATTCTTGAATACACAGGGTTTTCTC
>CAZQQR010000459.1:0-3212 GCA_964595515.1 uncultured Pirellulaceae bacterium | reverse complement strand
AGCGAATCCGTTTCAAGAACCAAATCCGCATCGGCTGGCGTCTGGTAATCAAGCGTCGATTCAACTTTGCCATCTGGATCGTTATCCGACTGATTTCGTTGGGCACATAGCTCAGGAGGCGCCGTCAGATGAACCAAAATAAAGTCTTCACCAATCGCCTGAGCTGCTTTCTTTCGAATCTCGTCACTTGGTGCAACCAAAGCCAACATCGTGATCAAACCAGACTTGTTCATCAGCCGCGAAACTTCTATCGCACGTCGAACATTCTCGGAACGATCTTCCCGGGTAAACCCAAGATCACGAGTCAAACCCACGCGCAAGTTCTGACCATCAAGCACGGTCGAGCTTCGTCCCATATCAAACAACCGACGCTCTACACCATACGCCGTCGTCGTTTTCCCAGCACCCGGCAAACCCGTGAATAGAATCGTGACCGGTTTTTGACCGTAACGAGCCGTTCGCTCTTCCGATGTCACGTTACTAATTTCAGCAACAAGAGATTTACTCGAAGGATCCGTTTCCCAAGCATCATTTCTGTCTTTGCTGGTCCGTTGATCAAGAATCATTCCCGCCCCAACGGTTACGTTGGAGATTCGATCAATAATAATGAACGCACCTGTGTGCTTGTTTCTGCGATAGCGGTCATAAGCGATCGCTCGGTTAAGCGTAATGTCAACTCGCCCGATCTGATTAAGCTCCAACGACATCGCTGGATTACTCTTCATCGTATTCACGTCGATCTGATACCGCAGCGTCGAAATCGTGCCTGGAACGTTGCGAGTCGTGTGCTTGATGATGTACTGCTGACCGGGAACCAAAGGCTGTTCTGCCATCCAGACAACCATCGCATCAAATTTGTCCTCTAATTTTGGCACGTTGCCTGGACGCACGATCACATCGCCGCGACTGATGTCGATTTCGTCTTCGAGCGTCAGTGCCACCGACATTGGAGCGCAGGCTTCTTCGAGGTTGCCATCAAAAGTCACAATCTCTTTGACTTTGCTTGATTTACGCGATGGCAACGTGATGACTTCATCGCCAACCCGAACAATTCCCGAAGCGATCGTGCCCGCGAATCCACGGAAGTTCAAATCCGGTCGAAGCACGTACTGAACTGGGAACCGGAAATCTTTGAGGTTTCGATCCGAACTGATTTCAACCGTCTCTAGCAAATTCATCAACGTCGAACCGCCGTACCACGGCATCTTCTCACTGCGATCCACCACGTTGTCACCATGAAGCGCCGAGATCGGAATGAAGTGCAAATCGGGAATCTCAAGTCGCTGCACGAATTGACGATAGTCAGCAACGATCTGATTGAATCGCTCTTCGCTGTAGTCCACACAGTCCATCTTGTTGACGGCCAACAGAACGTGTTTGATGCCTAGCAACGAAGCAATAAAGCTGTGACGTTTTGTTTGTTCCATCACGCCGTGGCCTTCACGAGCGTCGATCAGAATCACTGCCAAGTCAGCGGTCGATGCACCCGTTGCCATGTTCCGAGTGTATTGAACGTGGCCGGGCGTATCCGCGATGATGAATTTTCGTTTGGGCGTTGAAAAGTATCGATAGGCGACATCGATGGTAATGCCTTGCTCAATTTCTTCCTTGAGCGAATCCATATAGAGCGCCGGATCGAATCCACCGCCGGTCGTTCCATGCGTGGCCGATTTGTTCTCAATCTCGGCCAATTGATCTTCGTAGATCATTTTTGAATCGTAGAACAAGCGACCGATCAAGGTGCTTTTGCCATCATCCACGCTTCCGCAAGTCAGGAATCGCAACAGCTCTTTTTTTTCATGCTGCGCGAGGTAGGCGTCGATGTCTTTTTCGATAAGTTCAGATTGATGCGACATTTGTTTTGTTGATTTGGGTGGAATTCGAAAGTCGAAATTCAAAAAGCGATGGTCGGGTCGAGTTGGTCATGCCGGTCGGCGAAGTGGTCGAGGGTTTAGAAGTAACCCTTTTCCTTTTTCTCCTGCATGCCGTCAGGATCTTTGTCGATAACACGGTCTTTTCGCTCCGACGTAGTCGTCAGTAGCATTTCCTGAATAATTTTAGGCAACGTGTCTGCCGTTGAATCAACCGCGCCGGTTAACGGATAACAGCCCAGCGTTCGAAAGCGAACCATTCGTTCCTCTGGAACTTCGCCCTCTTTCAGTTTTAGCCTGTCATCGTCAACCATTACCATCACGCCGTCACGCCAGACGATGGGACGTTTGGCTGCAAAGTACAACGGCACAATTGGAATTTTTTCGAGGTGGATGTACTGCCAAACATCAAGCTCTGTCCAATTGGAAATTGGGAACACGCGAATGCTCTCGCCTTTGTTGATTCTCGCGTTGTAAACATTCCAAAGTTCAGGTCGTTGGTTTTTAGGATCCCAACCATGCGTTTTGTTTCGGAACGAGAACACACGTTCTTTGGATCGAGATTTTTCCTCGTCACGTCGAGCACCACCGAACGCGGCATCAAATTGGTGCTTGTCGAGGGCTTGTTTCAAGCCGTCCGTTTTCATGACTTCGGTGTGCTGACCACTATGCTCAATCGGGTCAAGGTTCAGGGCCAGTCCTTCATGGTTAACATGAGAGATGACTTCGAGACCCAGTTCACTTTTGGTGTACTCGTCGCGAAACTTGTACATCTCTTGGAACTTCCAAGTCGTGTTGACATGCATGAGCGGGAAGGGCGGTTTGGCTGGATAAAAAGCCTTCATCGCGAGGTGAACCATGACCGACGAGTCTTTGCCGATCGAGTACAGCATGACCGGGTTTTCAAACTCGGCAGCTACCTCACGGATGATGTGAATGCTTTCAGCTTCTAGCTGTTTCAGATGCGTAAGTTGGTAAGACGTCAACGGTTTACTCTTTTAAAATAGGTGTTTGACCGGCGTCAATGATCGATCATTTAGGCGAAGAACCATAATAGTTGCCGCCCCAAAATGCGACAATGGAATATGAGACTATGGTTAAAGTGTCGTCCATCTGCGCATGAACATTTCTCATAAATCGACCGCATGAACAAAAAGAATCGTGGTTCAGTTTGACGTCGTTTGGCAAGCGGGGAAACCCACGACGTTGAAGCGGGTTTGGGTGCAGTAAAACCACCAAGGTTTCAGCATTCAGAGAAGTTGGGCGAAATGGGACCGCCAGAACCGAGGTATATTTATTTTCCACGGGGCGCGATGTTTCCGACAGTTTGCAATGATTTGG
>CAZQQR010000458.1:0-3239 GCA_964595515.1 uncultured Pirellulaceae bacterium | reverse complement strand
GTTTCGCGAATTTTTAAAAACGTGACATACTCACCGAGAGCATTCTCTCCGACGCTTTCTACCAAACTTGATACTAGATCCAAATTCATGAACGACCGGTTAGCCATTCTCGGAGCAAGCGTTCGAGCTACGATCCAGAGCGCCTTAGCAGCTGGATACTCGGTTACCGGTGCAGACTTATTTGCTGACTGGGACACGCTGGAGACGATCAAGCATCACCGCTACAGCGAACTACACCGGCTCTCGCGTTTTCACGTAGAGTGTTTTACCGACATCGATTTCCAGGATTCAAAAGGCGTGATCCTTGGAGGCGGGATCGAAACCAGATCCGACTGCGTTGCGGTGATCGAAAGATCGAAACCTCTGATCGGGTGTTGTAGCGATGCGCTTCTGCGAGTTTGCGATTCCATGCAAGTTTTTGAGCACTTAAACAGCAACGGGATTACGGTGGCGGAATTCAAACGACGACTCTCTGCAGATGATGCCCATGCAAACTGGTTAAAAAAACTGGATGGTTCCTCAGGCGGATGCGGCGTAACAGTTGCCACCGCCGAGGATTTGTCAGAGAAAAAATCCGATTTACAAAGCCACCTGTTTCAACAACGTCTCAATGGCAAGCATATTTCGGCCGTTTTTGTTTCGCTCAAAACCAATCAATCATACGTCCAAACGGAATTCGTCGGGGCAACGAATCAATGGGTTGGAATTCAGAAACTTGGCGCGAGTGAATTCGGATATTGCGGCTCGGTTGGCCCGATTGCAGTTCAAACTAGCACCCAGCGACAAATGCTTACCGTGGCTCGGTGCCTCGCCTCGAACTACAACCTGCAAGGCGTCTGGGGGATCGACTTTGTTGTCACTGATTCCAATCCAATTCCAATCGATGTCAATCCGCGCCTGACGTCGTCGTGTGAACTTTTCGAATCTAGCTGCCGACTATCTCAAACCGCTCGATCGACTTCATTCAAATCGGTGGTCGATCTTCATGTTAAAGCCTGCCTCGAACCAGCATCTTTGAGTCTGGCAACGAACGAACCAGTTCTAAAAATTCCTGACTTCACGGAAAGCAAAGCGATCCTCTTTAACCGACTCCAGCGCCCGATCGAAATTAACAAGCAAATCCACAACCAACTGGCTTCAAAATTTGATCAGTCATTCCATGGCTCGTCCCATATTGGTCAAACCACGGCGGACATCCCAAACATCGGGACAAAGATCAAATCGCGTCATCCGATTTTGACGCTTCTTGTTCGCAGAAAAGAAAAATCCGCCGCAGTCGAGGATATTCTCAACTGGGCGGATTCGATTTACGAATTCTTGGAAGCGTAAAGCCCAAGAACTTTATCGCCAAGAATTTAAACGACCAAAACAAGATGACCGGCTATGAGCTTGGAGACCAATTCACCATCACTTGTCTTGGCCTGCCATCGCAGGGCGTTGAGGACGATCAGGACGCTTGTCTCCTCCACCGTAACCGCCTCGACCACCACCTCCGCCGCCACCGCCTCGACTGAACAAAGAGGTAATTCCAGTCCGAAATTCTTCGCTGGAAATCGCTTTGTCGTCATCTTTGTCCAACGTCTTCAAACGATCCGCCATTCGGTTACCAGCCAATTCAGCTTCCGTCAGCGACCCGTCTTTGTCGGCGTCCAATTGATTGAACATGGTCATTGGATCAAACCGGCCGCCACCGCTACGCCCGCCACGGCCCCCGCCGCCAGGTCCACCACGACCCGCTCCGCGTCCGCCTTGACCTGCTTGCTGGGCTGCTTCTGGTGGATCATCTGCCTTGGCCAACAATGTTTCATCTTGCTGCACAGTCTCACCCTTGTCCGCCACACAGTAGAGATATTTGGCACTGCGAAGCACCATACGTCCGTCGCTGATAGCAGGTGAACCCCAGAACACTTCTTTGTCGCTGGTGACTTGGTTAACCGCGACCTGTTTGACTTCATCACCCAATTCAAACACGTACATTTGGCCGCTACCATTTAAGTAAAACAGTCGATCGCCAACTACGACAGGCGACGGATAGTCGAGCGAACCAAATTGTCCACTGGCTTTGATGGCTCCCTTTAAGCGAAGTTGCTGGCCAACACGTTTTCCAGTGCTCGCATCAACGACGGTCAAAATCCCTCTCGCTACGACATAAAGTTTCGATCCGTGCCGAACCGGTGAAGCAAAACTTGCGTTGTCTCTGCCAACCCAGACGGTGTTGGTCTCGCTCACATCACCTGTTCCGCCCGCATCCACAGCGACACTGCCGCCATCCCGACCGGTAAACGCGAAAACTCGGTTCCCGTCCGAAACAAGACTCGAATAAGAATGCCGGGAGTTGGTTGCTCCCGCAAACCAACGCATGTCACCGGTTTCAGGATCAAGTCCCCAAAGCTCTTTCGCGACACACATCACCAAATCCGTTCGGTCGTCATCAACCTTAATGAGCGAAGGTGTTCCCCACATTCCGTCCAAGCCCTTGGCTTCCTGCCGCCATTTTTCTTCTCCAGTAGATTTGTCATAACCAATGATGGCTTGGCTTTCGGCAGACGCGGTAACAATCACAGTGTTGTTGTGAACGATTGGACTCGATGAAGAACCCCATTTTGTTGGATCGGATTCTTTTCCGGCGTTCGCGTTCCAAAGCTCGTTGCCATCCATATCAAACGCGTGAACACCGCCTTTCCCAAAGAAAGTGTAAATATTCTTTCCATCAGAAACGGGAGTATGCGATGCATAACCGTGGGCCGTGACACCGATTCCAGCATAAGGATCCTCGGGCATGACAGCCTTGACGTCTTTTTGCCAAAGCTTCTTTCCCGACGCCAAATCAACGCACACCAGGTGACGAACAAGATTTTCAATCTCACCTGGATTGTCCTTGGTAAGCCCATAACCTGAGTAGCAAGTCACAAACGCTTTGCCGTCGATAATGATTGGACTGGACGCTCCTGGTCCCGGCATTTCGGTTTTCCAAGCCAGATTCGCTTTGGGTGACCAAGTCGCTGGGATAGAAGCATCAGCCGATACTCCCTCACCGCCGGGCCCACGAAAACGAGGCCAATCGTCGGCCGTGCCTGTCAGACTACTCAATGCGAAAGCCAACAACGCGATCGCGAATACCATTTTTTGGAGCATGATTTTCTCTGTTAAAACAATTTGCTAATTGATGCGGAGATTCTAACGCAATTCGAAGAACTAAGTTGCGGTCAAAAAGAAGACTACGACAGAATTATTTCAAA
>CAZQQR010000457.1:0-3257 GCA_964595515.1 uncultured Pirellulaceae bacterium | reverse complement strand
TCGGTGTGTTGACAATCGTTCCCTGGACTACGGTGTCTTGAAACACTGGCGTGCTATCGTAGACGGGCGTTGATGAGGCCGGATAGTAAACTTGTTGTGCCGGGACCGAATTTACAACTGGCGTCGAGTAGTAGGGAGTTGGGACTGATTCATAAGTGCCGTATTGAATCGGCTGGGCCGGTTGAGAGTAAATAATCTGCCCGGGAGAATTGTAGACCGATTGCCCATAGTACTGCTGACCAACGACACTCGAAACGAGTAAACCGCCGATGCAAAAACAAAGTGTTAGTGAAACTGAATTAAAAATCTTTCTCATCATTTCTTCCTGTAAAGTTCATTGTTGTGGTTCGTGGTGTCATCCAAGAGGAAGGCAAGAGACTAGGAAAGCAACGAAGATTATTCAGAACTGGAAAGGATCTTCAATCAGGCTATAACTACATGTCGACTCTCGATAACCAAATGTTATTTGAGCCGCCAAATAACGCTGGAAAGCAAGCTTTTTGGTATCGCAAGATACGAAATAAATTCCGTTTTTCGAATCGAAAAAAACAATGAACGAATCCGTAATCCAACTTGAACCTTCTTCCGTTTGGCTTCATTTCGAGCAGCTCAACGAAGTCCCGCGTCCTTCGAAAAAAGAAGAACGTGTGATCGCGTTCATGAAATCGTTTGGAGAAAATCTCGGACTTGAAACCATCGTCGATCCAGCGGGCAACGTGATCATTCGTAAACCTGCAACCAGTGGGATGGAAGATCGAAAAGGAATTATTCTTCAAGCACACTTGGACATGGTCCATCAAAAAAACGCAGACACAGAATTCGATTTTGACACACAGGGAATCGAATCGTACATCGATGGCGATTGGCTAAAAGCCAAAGGCACAACGCTGGGTGCTGACAACGGAATGGGTGCGGCGTCGGTGATGGCTGTTCTTTCTTCAACTGACATACAGCACGGACCGATCGAAGCCCTATTCACGATTGATGAAGAAACGGGAATGACGGGTGCGTTCAATCTTCAGCCAGGTATCTTGACCGGTTCGATCCTCTTGAACACCGACACCGAAGATGAAGGCGAATTGTGCATTGGTTGTGCTGGCGGCGTCGATACCAACATCGAAATGAAATACCTGCAAGACCCAACGCCCGCCAATTGCAGTGCGTTCAAAGTTTCCGTCAAAGGACTTCGCGGCGGCCACTCGGGTTGTGAAATTCATCTTGGTCGAGGCAACGCGAATAAGATCATGAATCGGCTACTTTGGGAAACTCGTTTGCTTGGTCCTCGGATCGCATCGATTGATGGTGGAAGTCTTCGCAACGCAATCCCTCGAGAGTCGTTCGCAACGATCGTCATTGGCGATGACAAAACAGGCGAGTTCAAACAACAAATTGCCGAACTGGTTGGAATCATCCAGTCAGAACTCAAACGAACCGAGCCTGACTTGACGGTCTCGATTGAGCCCGTGGAACGACCGGAACACGTCGTCAATCAAGACGACCAGAAACGATTGACCGCTTCGATTTACGCGGCTCCTTGCGGTGTGATTCGAATGAGTAATGAAATGGTTGATCTGGTAGAAACCTCAACCAGCCTCGCGAGAGTCGCCGTTGAAGATGGAGTCGCCGTCATCCAGTTTTTAACTCGGAGTAGCGTTGAAACTGCCCGCGACGACCTTTCCAATATGATTCAAGCCACATTCGAATTGGCCGGAGCCAAAATAGAACACTCGGGCGGGTATCCCGGTTGGAAGCCCAACACTGACTCGGAAATCTTGAGTCAGATGAAAGGAATCTACGAGGAGTTGTTCGGAAAACCGCCCGTCGTCAACGCCGTCCATGCTGGTTTGGAGTGCGGCATTATCGGAAGCGTTTATCCAGGCCTGGACATGATTTCGTTTGGGCCGACGATCAAGAACCCTCACTCACCGGATGAGAAATGCGAAATCGCCAGCGTTGGAAAATACTGGCAATTCTTGTTGGCAACGTTAAAAGCCGCTCCCAAACAAGATTAAGTGAATCCTTGCGTTTGACGTCTCGATTCCGACAGCATGGTTCGACTTTGGCAAAGTCAAAAACTATCATGGATCTTTGAACCTCTAGGCACTTTGAGTTGGTATGAAATTCAATCTTTATTGCGCGACTGTGTTACTTTTTTTGGTCCACTGCATTCCGCTCATCACGTTTGCTCAAGAACGTGCTCAGGAAAAAATCAAAGTCGATGATGAGACGGTCAATGTCGTTCCATCACCATGGCAGTTGATTCCACTGGAAACAACCGCCAGTTTCCGCGGCTTGCATGTTTTAAACGAGAACGAAATTTACGCCAGCGGAACTGGCGGGACGATTGTCAGTTCTGTTGATGGCGGCAAGAACTGGCGGGTCACCGTTGTTCCTGGCGCTGAAGAACTCGATTTTCGTGACATCCAAGCAGTCGAGGAAGGCGTTGTGATCGCCATGACTTCTGGCACTCCAGCCAGAATTTATCGCAGCACCAACGGCGGACTCGGGTGGAAATTGGTTTACGAACACAAAGACCCAAGAGTGTTCCTGGATGCGCTTTCGTTTTGGGATTCCAATCGTGGCGTGATCATGGGCGACCCGATCACTGAGCGATTATTTCTCTTGAGAACTTTCGACGCCGGAAAAACGTGGAGTCTTTCAAAAAAGTACCCTAATACTCAATCCGGTGAAGCTGGTTTTGCAGCCAGTGGAACCAACATGATTACCATCGGAAAACAAAAACTCATGGTTGGACTCGGAAGCGCCAACGAAGGTGAGTTTCAACAAACAAGCCGTGTGGTGTATTCGGAAGACAATTTTGCAAGCTGGCAATTTGGAACAGTACCGATTTCCCGGTCCCAATCGTCCGGCATATTTTCTCTCTGCTTTGCCAACGGAAAAGATGGTGTTGCTGTTGGAGGCGACTATAAAAAAGAGAATGATTCGACAAGCAACTACGCGGTAACTCGGGATGGAGGTAAGACTTGGTCTGCCCCAAGCCCCCGGCAACCTCCAAGCGGGTACCGCAGCTGCGTTGCTAGATGGACCAAGAATCGCGAGGTCTATTTCGTGGCCGCAGGGCCCAATGGTTGTGATGCCTCGACAGATCTAGGTAACAAGTGGTACCGAATCTCCAACGAAGGATTCAACACGATCGCATTTTCAAAAGACAGTCAACAAGGCTGGGCAGTCGGAGCCAACGGTCGTCTCGCAAAGTGGCTTGGGATCGCCAAAGTCGCCCCGATCAAGATGACTGA
>CAZQQR010000456.1:0-3270 GCA_964595515.1 uncultured Pirellulaceae bacterium | reverse complement strand
TGTTCAGTTCGCGAGTAATTCCATGGCGAATTACCGGCTGGGCCGACGCCTTTGGGTGGTCCGGTGGAGGATTGCAGCCGACTGTTTTCAAAATTCATTTAGATCGGGAAATAGGCTGGACAGCGTTGGGGGAAATGACGATTCATCACAACTGCAAAACAATCAGTTCTCAAAAAACCAGCGATAGTTGGCGGTCTTGAGGCTGGGTGGGTAGAAGCTGTGTTTGTCTAACATGGCCCAGTCCCTTGGGTCAAACAGATGCGGTTTTATTGGATGTTTGAAATTCGGCGAACCAGCCCCCTTGTTTTCTGTCAATTCGTATTGCGGGGGAATCGGTTTTCGATATATTTAGCCGATTCCAACTCTGCGCCGGCATAGCTCAGTTGGCTAGAGCAGCGGTTTTGTAAACCGCAGGTCGTGGGTTCGAGTCCCTCTGCCGGCCTTTTGTTGCACTGGGAAACCAGTGTGAGTTTGGGGGGGTACCGAAGCGGTCAAACGGGACAGACTGTAAATCTGTTGGCTCTGCCTTCGCAGGTTCGAATCCTGCTCCCCCCACTCAACTCAAACGGGTGTTTTTTGCGCTCGCTAAGTCGACTGGAGGTCAGTTTGGATGGAATGGCTTGGCAGATTGCCAAGCTTTGGTCCAAATTGGGCTTTTTTTGTAGTGGATTGGAATGGATCGGGATATTTGGCTCCGATTTTTGTTTTTTTGCCCAGTTGTCATTGGGGTTTTCGTCCAAATTGTTACATTAATGGGTCGGTGAAGACGGTCAGAATGGCTGGTCGTTGGATACTAGCGGGTGTAGCTCAATGGCAGAGCTCCAGCCTTCCAAGCTGATGGTGAGGGTTCGATTCCCTTCACCCGCTCATGGAATTTGCTGCTCGCGAGGGCAGGTTGTTGTAAGGTTTTGAGCTTAAAATGCTGCTGTAGCTCAGTGGTAGAGCGCGTCCTTGGTAAGGACGAGGTCATGGGTTCAAATCCCATCAGCAGCTCTAGAATTTGTTTCGGCTTGAAGGTTCAGTAGAGCCTCTGGGTCGAGTTTTTAACTTGGTTGTTGTAGTAATAAAGAGAGTTAATAAGAAAGTATGGCCAAGGAAGAATTTAAGCGGACTAAACCGCACGTAAACGTTGGCACCATTGGGCATATTGACCATGGTAAAACAACAACCACTGCTGCGATCCTTGCGGTTCAGGCTCATAAGGGTTTGGCAGAGGCAAAGAACTACTCAGATATTGCGAAGGGTGGTACGGTTCGTGATGAAACGAAGACCGTTACGATCGCTGTTGCTCACGTTGAGTATGAAACAGATAATCGTCACTACGCACATATCGACTGTCCGGGTCACGCTGACTTCGTGAAGAACATGATTACAGGTGCGGCTCAGATGGACGGTGCGATTCTTGTCGTATCGGCCGCTGACGGTCCGATGCCTCAGACTAAAGAGCATGTTCTGCTTGCTCGTCAGGTTGATGTTCCTGCACTCGTGGTTTTTCTTAACAAGTGTGATCTTGTTGATGATGAAGAGTTGCTTGAGTTGGTTGAAATGGAAGCCCGTGAGCTTCTTAGTAAGTACGATTTCGATGGCGATAATTGCCCTATCGTTCGCGGTAGTGCTTTGCCTGCTCTTCAGAATCCTGGGGACGAAGGTGCCAATAAGTGTATTGGTGAATTGATGGATGCGATTGATGCATACATTCCTGAGCCAAAGCGTGAAGAAGACAAGCCGTTCTTGATGGCGATTGAGGATGTGTTCTCGATTGAAGGTCGTGGTACTGTTGCGACTGGTCGTATTGAGCGTGGTGTGATCAAGACGGGTGAAGAGATCGCGATCATCGGTCTTGAGGCTGAGCCTCGCAAGACGACTTGTACTGGTGTTGAGATGTTCCGCAAGATTCTCGATCAGGGGCAAGCTGGCGATAACGTCGGTATCCTGCTTCGTGGTGTTAAGCGTGAAGACATTCAGCGTGGTCAGGTTCTTGCCAAGCCAGGTTCGATCACTCCTCACAGTAAGTTCGAGGCAGAGATCTACTGCTTGAGTAAAGACGAGGGTGGTCGTCACACGCCATTCTTCAGTGGTTACCGACCTCAGTTTTACTTCCGAACAACTGACGTAACAGGCACAGCGAACTTGGTGGATGCCGAGATGTGCATGCCTGGCGATAATGTCAAGTTGACGGTTGAGCTGCAAAAGCCGATTGCGATGGACGATGGTGTTCGTTTCGCGATTCGTGAAGGTGGCCGAACTGTTGGTTCTGGTGTTGTTACCAAGATCGTCGACTAGTCTTTTGCTGTCTGCGTGGCAGTAATAAAGTGAACAAGGTAAAGCGTCGTGTGGATCGGTTTCCGCGCGACGCTTTGCGGCGATTAAGGGTGTAGGAAAGCTGTTTGAGATTGTGCCGATTGGGTGATGTTTCAGGCTCGATTTGATTTGTGTCAAACGGAGGGGTGTAGCTCAATTGGTAGAGCACTGGTTTCCAAAACCAGCGGTTGCGGGTTCAAGTCCCTCCGCCCCTGCCATTTGACGCCAGTTTGAGGTTGCGAAGTTTTGTCGTTTGGCGTGTGCTAGGTGGCTTTTCGGTTTACGAGGTTGTTATGAGTTCAGTGGCAAAAAAAGCGAAAGCGGATCAGAGCCGAGGTGGTTTTTGGTCGGAGCTGTTCCAGTTTGGTTTGTATAAACCAAACCAGGGGCGGGTTGTTCGTCAGGTTACGTTTGCAACGATCGCCTTGTTGGGCTGCTTGATCGCTTGGGAGCTTAAGCGTTCATCGTTGTTCTCAGGTTTAGGTGCCGGTAGCTATCTCGTGATGGTCGGAGTTGCTGCGTTCTTGATTTGGTTTGCATACCGGATTGTGAATTACTCTGTCTTTGCTGATTTTCTGATTGCAGTCGAAGCGGAGATGAATAAGGTCTCATGGCCGACTCGTCGTGAGTTATGGAATGCGTCACTTGTTGTGATGATAGTTATTTTTGGAATGGCGTTGTTCTTGTGGCTGTTCGATGCGATTTGGACGGCTGTCTTTGAGTTGATCGGTATTCGGTACTCAGAGGGCGGTTCTCTCTTCAGTCGATTTTTTGGTGGATAGGTGCTTGTTCGATGGCGAACGAAGAGACAAAAACTGATGAAGTAGATGTGCCGGAAGAGCAAGCGGCGGAAGCGGTTGTTTCCGATCCGGTTGTTTCTGGTTCGGTTGAGGGTGCTGGCGCCGAAGTGTCTGTTGGTGAGGATGTTGTTGCAGGCGATGAAGAGGCTGTAGAAGAAGTTGTCGAGGA
>CAZQQR010000455.1:0-3279 GCA_964595515.1 uncultured Pirellulaceae bacterium | reverse complement strand
TACCCGACAAGAATTCCCGGCGTTGTGAAAAACCGGTGAAAAACGGCAACAATACAACGTTTTTTAAAAAAGTAGCAATGAGAGTCCCGCTGTTAAATTAACTCAAAAGTCAAAACGAAACTTTTGCTTGGTTGTGGCAATCGCCCAAATGAAGAGACCTAATCCTTCTGAACCACTATTCGTTGGATTTGTGCCAATCGTCAACTCGCTGCTGCCAACCGTGTTTTTCATCCAGTCAAAATTTGACTACAATCTGGGAAACGTACACGAACTTCAAACTGAGAATCAGCATGGCCAATCGTAAATCGCGACGAAATTTCTTGAAGGCGACTTCTGCCGTTGGAGCCGGGTTCTTGATTTCAGGCACCAAAGCCTCGGGGAATATTATTGGAGCAAACGATCGTGTTCGAATCGCGGTTTGCGGTTTGAAGGGGCGCGGGCGAGCACACATCAGCGGTTGGCGCAAAGCCGACAATGTAGAGATTGCCTACGTTGTTGATCCGGACAGTGATTTGGTCCAGCAGCGCATCAAGGACGTCAACAAAGAGAAAAAAGGCGAATCAGATCTTCACCAGAACTGTCAGGGCGTGGCCGACGTTCGCAAAGCACTCGAAGACAAAAACCTGGACGCCATTTCGATTGCCACACCCAACCACTGGCACTCACTAATGACGATTTGGGGTGCTCAAGCCAAAAAGCACGTCTACGTTGAAAAGCCGATGAGCCACGATGTCAAAGAAGGCCGTGTTGTTGTCGAAGCACAAAAGAAATACGGCGTCGTTATCCAGCATGGAACCCAGCGACGAAGTGATGCCGGAGTGGCGGGGCTTCACGAAGCACTTCAGCGGGGCGATCTACCAAAACTGAAAATCGCTTATGGGTACGCTTGTAAGAAACGAGATGGAATCGGCATCAAAGAACCTTCTGCGCCACCGGCCAACCTGGACTGGGATCTTTGGAAAGGGCCCACGATGGTGGATCAGTATCATGCCAATCTTGTCCACTACAACTGGCATTGGTTTTGGAAAACAGGAAACGGAGAACTGAACAATCAAGGCACTCATCAACTTGATGTCGCGCGATGGGCGATCGACAAAGATCAAACGCATCCCGTACGGGCGATGGCGATCGGCGGACGTTTCAAATGGGATGACCAAGGCGAAACACCAAACACGATGTTCGGAATCGCGCAGTACCCTAACGGCCAGTACGTATTCTTCAATGTTCGAAACGTGAAATACGACGGGTACAAGAACCAGGTCTACAACGAGTATTACCTCGAAGACGGCAGTAAGATTACAGGCGAGAGTAAATACAAAATCCATCGCCCTGATGGAACCGTTGAAGATCTTAAGATTGATCAAGGGCATGTTACGCCCGGCGGAAACTGGAACGCTTTTATTGCTGCGGTTCGTGCCAATGACCCGAGCATGGCCAATGGTAATGCCTTAGATGCTCACTACGGCAGCACCATGGGGCACTTAATTAACAACTCGTACCGGCTTGGTCAGAAAGTTCCTTTCAACGCAAAGGCTGGAAAGTTCGGCGACAACGAAGACGCCGCCGAACACTTCATGAAGATTCACAGCATTATGAAAGACGGCGTTGGAGTTCCCGAAAATGGAGCGGAATACACCGTTGGGCCGTGGTTGACGTTTGATCCTGAGACAGAATCGCATGTCGGCGACTACGCAGAAGAAGCCAACGCGTTGCTGAAGGATCCGAACAACCCTGGTTTCGAAATCCCATCCATCGATGCGATCTAGAAAATTGAAAATCTTCGCATTCATTTGTTGCTTGGGGCTGCTGATTCCCTCTGCCCTGTTTGCTGACGAGCGGCCAAACATTCTGTTCATCATGTCGGACGATCACGCTTGCAACGCGATTAGTTCCTATGGCGGTCGATTGGCTGAGGTTGCACCCACTCCGAATATTGATCGGATTGCCAAATCTGGAATGCGGCTTGACCGATGTTTTGTGACCAACTCGATTTGCACGCCTAGCCGAGCCGTGATTCTCTCGGGGCAACATTCCCATTTGAACACCGTCAAGACACTCAACGATGCGTTTCCAGGTCCTGATTCGGGAACGCCAAACGTTGCTGACATCCTTCGGCGATCGGGATACGAAACAGTTTTGTTTGGCAAATGGCATTTGCGGAGCGAGCCGTGGGGGTTTGATTATTGGAAAGTCGGACCCGGTCAAGGAAAGTATTACGATCCTGTTTTTGTAGCCTCGACGGATGGCGTCAAATACAGCCATCGTCAAAACAAGGGTGCAAAACGGACGCCAGGATATTACACCGATCTGGTTACTGATGATGCTTTAGATTGGTTGAAGAATCGTGGGGATGAGAAACCGTTTTTCATGATGCTTCACCACAAAGCGCCACATGGAAAATGGGAGCCTGCCCCGCGCCATAAAAAGTACTTGGCTGACGTTGAGATTCCCGAGCCTGCGACGTTGTGGGAAGATTTTTCTCATCGCTCGGATGCAACGCGAGACATGGGTACGTCGATCACCAGTCGTTTGACGGGACGACGAAGCATGGTGGGCGACGTTCAAAAAGACGATTGGCCGGCGGGCTCAGTCGACATGACAGGGATGACTGAAATTGAAAAAGGAAAAGCCGCCTATCAGAAATACTTGCATGACTATCTCGGCTGCGTCAAAGCCGTGGACGAAAATGTTGGACGCGTGCTCGACTATTTGGATGAATCAGAACTTTCGAAAAACACGATGGTCATTTACACAGCCGATCAAGGCATGTTCTTGGGCGAGCATGATTATTTTGACAAACGCTGGATCTACGAAGAGTGTTTTCGAATGCCATTTCTTGTTCGCTGGCCGGACAAGATCGCTGAAGGCAGCGTGAACCGAGCACATCTGTGCTCCAACCTCGATTTCGCCCAAACGTTTTTGGATGTCGCGGGAGTCAATGATGCTTCCGAGGTTTCCAAAATGCAGGGGCGAAGTTTGCTGCCGATTTTGACCGGGAGTCAGCCGGAGAAATGGCGGGATGCGGTTTACTATCGATACTGGATGCACTTGGCTCATCATCATATTCCAGGTCATTACGGCATTCGAACCGATCGTTATAAACTCGCGTTTTTCTATGGGCTGCCGTTGGACGCGAGTTTAGGCAAGGGTGATTTTCAAGCGACAACGCCCGGTTGGGAATTGTACGATTTAGAGAATGACCCGGAGGAGACGAGCAATGTCTACAACGATCCGAGTTATGGACCTGTCGTGGCTCAGCTAAAACAACGACTGTTGGAG
>CAZQQR010000454.1:1951-3280 GCA_964595515.1 uncultured Pirellulaceae bacterium | reverse complement strand
ATGGGACTTCCGGGATCGGTCGTTGAAGCCGTACTCTTGGGGGCGCTTGTGATTCATGGATTCCAACCTGGTCCAAGACTTTTCGAGCAGAACCCTGAGCTGGTCTACACGATTATTTTTGCGTGCTTGTTCGCGAATATTGTGATGGCAATCATCATGTGCTGTTCGATGAAGCTACTAGCTCGATTGACCGAAGTCCCTCGGGCGTTCTTGCTACCGATCATCCTCACGTTTTGTGTGGTTGGGTCTTATGCACTTTCCAATCGCTTGTTTGATGTTTGGGTCATGATCGGATTTGGTTTGCTTGGGTTTTTCCTTGAGTCCAAAAAGATCCCACTCGCTCCGTTTGTAATCGGGTTCGTGCTTGGCCCGATTGCTGAAGAAAGCCTTTCAGCCGGTCTGATGGGCTCCGCGGGTGATTGGACGCCAATTTTTACAGAGCCAAAATCAGTCTTGTTTCTCTTGGTTGCCATTGTGCTGCTCGTCGTCCCGCTGATTCGTGGACGAAAATCGGAATTGCGAAAGGCCGAATTGAAGAATCAAACATTGGAGGCCGGCGATGAGTAAGCATCTACTTTGGCTCGTCGTCGCTGGACTGTTGGTCTGCAGGTTCTTTTTGGATTTTGGGGAATCCGCCGCCCCCATTCAGATTGTCGTTCCGTATTCTGCGGGGGGTGGAACCGACACGTTTGCCAGGATCATTGGAAAATCATTGAGCGAGCGAGATGAATTGACGGCTCCGATCGTGATCGTAAATCGCAACGGGGGCTCGGCAACGATTGGCAGTCGTTATGTAAAAGACTCCAATCCAGATGGCAACCGAATTTTGTGTCACCACGAAGGCATCATCGCAACCAAACTGGCAGGCGTGGTTCCTTATGGAGCGGAAGCTTTTCGTCCGGTAGCCCAAACCGGTAGCATCGTTTTATTGATGGTGGTGAGAGCCGATTCACCGTATCAGTCGTTGACCGACTTACTTAAGGCCGCACAAGAAGAACCCAACAAGATTCGAGTCGGCGCCAACACTGGATCGCCAGCCTATTTTATCTGCAAACAATTGTTGGCCGAGTTTCCAGGCGCAGAATTTAACTTCATCAGTGCCCCCGGTTCGAAACGCGTGACGTTCTTGATGGGAGACAAACTCGAAGCCGGAATCTTCTCGTTGGCAGAATACGTTTCGTTTCGAAACAGCGACGATGCTGCTTTGGATGACAACATTCTGGCGATCGCAAATTTTGGCGAACAGCGACACCCTGCCATCCCCAAAGTGAAAACTTCGAAGGAACAAGGGTTAAAGACATCGGCGGAGAATGCCTATTATTTTTGGGC
>CAZQQR010000454.1:0-1851 GCA_964595515.1 uncultured Pirellulaceae bacterium | reverse complement strand
TGTTTGACCATTCTGATTTTCTACGTTATCGCATTGGGGTACGGTTTACCATTTGTGGTAGTGACTGCCGCAGCGATCTTTCTGATGGGCGGGACGATCGCCAAATGGAAACCAGGTCGACTGTTGGCGTTGGTTCAGCTTGCCTTGATCGTAGCCTTGAGCATTGAACTAATTTTTACGAAACTGTTCACCGTGGCGTTGCCTTGACTGAGCTAGATGATCTTGAGGTAATCGCTGTCCCAAAAATCTGACGATCGGACTCGCTACGCGTTCAGATCAAAATTTCGATCAAACTGTAATGTAGCGGAACTTCGGAAAACTGTGACGTTCAGCGTCTGCCATAGGTTTTGACGATTTCAGCTTCGTACTTGACGACAAAAAACTAACTACCATCGACGACATTTATTCTTGCCGAGTTTCCATGCAGCCGAACATCATTTTCATCATTACCGACCAGCAACGATTCGACACGATTCGGGCGTTGGGTTACGACTACATGGACACGCCCAACCTTGACCGGATGGTCAACGAAGGCGTTACTTTCGAAAATTGCTTTATCACCGCCGCTTCCTGTGCGCCCGCTCGGGCGAGCCTGTTCACTGGCCACTATCCGCACACGACAGGCATCCTTCGAAACGCCGACAACTGGACGAAAGGCTGGACGACTGATCTTCAATCGGCCGGATATCACACGGTCAACGTCGGAAAAATGCACACTTGGCCGTACAACACGCCGATGGGATTTAACCAACGTTACGTTGTTGAAAACAAAGACCGTTACTTGGAGGCCCGCTGGTATTTTGATGAGTGGGACAAAGCTCTACGGGCTCGCGGGCTGGTCAAACAACAACGAGAACTTTACCGTTTGCGTGAAGACTACAAAGATAGCCTGGGGGCATTTGAGTGGTTGCTTGATGAAGACATGCACCCGGATGTTTTCGTGGGCGATCTGGCGACTTGGTGGTTAAAAAACTATCCGGTCACTCAGCCTTTGTTTTTGGAAATTGGGTTTCCCGGGCCGCATCCGCCTTACGACCCTATTCCGCGTTACACCGAGCCTTATCTTGCCAAGAAAGACCTCAACGTTCTTCCCGTTTCAAAAGAGGAACTGGAATCGCAGCCCAAACCGTTTAAGTCCATGCGAGTCCACAACAACGAAGTGGACCACGACTCCGTACACCATCTGCTTGAACCCACCGAAGAGCAACGCCATCGTCAACGCGCCTACTATTTGGCGAACGTGACAATGATCGATGAAAAGATCGGAGAAATTCTGACGACGCTTGAGGAAACCGGATACGCTGAGAATTCAATCGTCATTTTCACCTCCGATCATGGTGATTGTTTGACCGATCATGGGCACAGTCAAAAATGGACGATGTACGACATCATCACAAGAATGCCAACAATCGTTTGGGCTCCGGGGCGGTTCGAAGGCGGACGAAGAATCAAAGGGTTGTGTCAACAATTTGACCTTGGGCCAACGATTCTGGAACTTGCTGGAGCGACGGTTGATTATCCAATGGCGGCAAAGTCATTACTGCCAGTTCTTGAAAACGCACCTGACCAGGCTGGTTGTTTCCGAGACGTAGTCTTCGCCGAACAAGCCAGAGACGGCACGCTAACGGACACTGATTTTATGACAATGGTCCGGACGCGAGACTGGAAACTGGTTCATTTTCTCGAAGAAGAATGGGGCCAGTTGTTTGACTTGAACAACGACCCGAATGAAATTCAAAACCTTTGGGATGACAAAACGCACTCAGATAAAAAACAGGAACTGCTGGCGATGCTTAGAGAGTGGCGTATCCGAGATGGATTCGACAGTTCAGAATTGTGGAAAGACGTTCG
>CAZQQR010000453.1:0-3300 GCA_964595515.1 uncultured Pirellulaceae bacterium | reverse complement strand
CCTGCGATTTCGCAAAACGTTGGGAGCAAGTCAACTGCGGACATGATGGAGTCCTTGTCGGTTTTTCCAGCGGCAATTTTTCCCGGCCATCTTGCAATAAAGGGCACTCCAACGCCGCCTTCAAACAACGCGGCTTTGTATCCTTTTCGCCCGCCCGTTATTCCCTTGGCTCCGGCGATGTTGTAGCCGGCGCCGGTAGCGGTGTCGTGCATCAGTTGAAGTTCTGTTGGCCTTGAAGCTCTGGCAGGGCCATTGTCAGAACTGAAAATCACCAAAGTGTTTTCTGTGATTTTTAAACGATCGAGTGCATCTAAGACTTCGCCGATTCTGTCATCTGCGTGAGAGATGACGGACGCGTAAATGTTGTCAGCTTCGTCAAGCTCTCGAAAACGCCAGCGGTATTTTGGAACGGTATGAAATGGAGTATGCGGTTCATGTATCCAAAGGTTGATGAAGAAGGGCTCGGATTCTTGGTGGCATTTTTCAATAAAGTCGATCGCATGTTTCGAGTCTTCGTGAACTGGCATTTGTTCGCCAGCGCAGTTAAACGCTCCATACGCGTCGTAACCATAGGCACTTGGGAGTGGAGAATCTGGAATCATGTTGTTCGACAAATGCCATTTTCCAAAATGCGCACATTGGTAGCCAGCTGATTTTAAAAATTTTGGAATGGTTGGCGCTTCGGTCGTTAGCCAGTCAGGCATGTTTCGCCGAGCGTTGCTGGGCACCCAGGCGAAGTGACCGTCGATGTTGTACCTCGCTGGGAAGTGCCCCGTCATTACCGCTGTTCGGCTTGGCGAGCAGACACCACTGGCAACGGAGAATCGATAAAAGTCCGTTCCTTCCTTTGCCAAACGATCAATGTTGGGAGTCTTTAGATAGGGATGTCCGTGACAACCCAAATCACCCCAGCCCCAATCGTCTGCAAAAATGAAAATGATGTTGGGTTTTTCGGCTCCACCCGTCCCGTTGTTTCGGGCAAACGATCCTTGGGCGACAATCATCGCCATCAACACTGATATGAAAAAAGAACCTTGTTTCATTTCGAATCATTCCGGTCGGTTTTGAGATTACATCAGGGTGGTAAATCCTAAGTATAAAACGATCCATATAAAAAGGATCAATTGTGCAATCGCAAACATTTCACTAGTTTATTTGGGGATTGAAGGCTGTCTTGCAAGAACCTCCAAGCGACCGACCACGTAAAACCCGGGAGGCTGTTTTTTGTGTAAGTCTTGTCCTATTTGGACGTCGTGTCCAAGTCCAAGAGTCGCAGATAGACAATTTTGAGAACCAACAACATGTACGATTCCCATTCGCGAAAAGCCGTTAACCTCGTCTCCTCGATTTTCGTGGCCGTGTTGAGTTTCGTTATGTTAGCAAGTCCGGCAAGCGGACAGCTGTCGTCTTACGAAGATTTTGCTGGCGATACGGGATCGCATTCAGGATTTCGCTCCGATAGTGTTGTGAGGCTCTTGGCGGCGACTGATAGTTCCACGGTCCGTGCAGGATCGGAATTGCCAATGGCGTTCGTTTTCGATGTTGCACCGACTTGGCATATTTGGCCGACCAAGCGAACTCAGGCAAGCGTCGAAGGATTGAAAACTTTTGAAGGTACCGTCTTTACTACTCTCAAGAAACTTGAAGTCAGCGGTGAAGTGATCGAGTTCAATGAGGACTTTCTGACTTGGCCTGAGCATCACACTTTTATTGACCAACTTGGAGATGAGTACGCGTGTTTTGATGAGAGGACGGTCGTTTGGCTTCCGGCAGTAGTGAAAGAGAACGCACCGCCGGGTGAATACACCGTCAAGGTTGAGTTCGAAGTCCAGTCCTGCAACGACAAGTTTTGTAAGCCAGCGGCAACCGTGTACGCTTCTACAACGATCCAAGTTGTCGATCAAAATACAGAAGAAAGCAAAGCCGATACCGGTGGATTGTTCGACGATTTCCCTCCCAAGCTGTACAGCGATTTAAGTTCGGGAGCAATTGCTCCAGATATCGTCAGCTTTGACGTTTTCGGATATTCATGGAAGATCGACGCTGCTGGTGCAGGGTTGTACTTGTTACTATGCATTGCCGCATTGGGTGGATTCCTGTTGAATTTGACTCCCTGTGTTTTGCCGGTGATTCCACTCAAGATAATGGGGCTCAGCCAATCAGCCGAAGGTAGTCGTGGCAAAACAGTGATGCTTGGGCTGGCTCTTGGAGCGGGCGTGATTAGTTTTTGGTTGGGGCTGGGTTTCTTGATCGCAAGTGTCTCGTCGTTCACCGCCAGCAACCAGCTTTTTCAGTATCCCTTGTTCACGATTACCGTGGGCGTGTTCATTGCAATCATGGCGATAGGAATGTGCGGGCTGTTTTCAATTGAGCTTCCTAGTTCGATCACCCAGTTTAATCCTGGTCACGATACGTTATTCGGATCGTTCCTGTTTGGTGTCATGACAGCGATACTTTCTACGCCCTGCACTGCGCCGTTCATGGGGGCTGCTGCAGGTTGGGCCGCTTCCAAGGAGCCGTCAATTACGATGCTGGTATTCGCCACGATCGGGTTTGGGATGGCGTTGCCCTATATCGTCTTGAGTGCTTACCCGAAACTCATTTCAAAAATGCCAAGAACCGGTCCGGCAAGCGAGTTAATCAAACAAGTGATGGGTTTGATGATGCTGGGTGCGGCGCTTTATTTTATCGGTGTGGGGATAAGTGGTCTGATCGTCGAACCACCGAATCCACCGAGTAAGTTGTACTGGTGGGCGGTAGCCGCTCCATTGGCCCTTGCCGGTCTTTGGATGGCTTTCAAGACATTCAAAATTACTCCAAAGATTGGACGCCGAGCCTTTTTCGGGTTGTTCGGATTGTTGATTGCGGCAGGATCAATTTACGGAGCAATGCGCTTTACTGATAAAGGCCCAATTAACTGGACGTACTACACGCACGAGCGGTTTGATGATGCCTTGGCCAACGGCCAAGTTGTAGTTCTTGAGTACACGGCTGAATGGTGTTTGAATTGCAAAGCTCTTGAAGAAGCGGTGCTTCGTCAAAAAAATGTCTTCGAGCGAATCGAACAAGATGACGTGCAGCCGATTAAGATTGATTTGACGAAAGGCTACGCGGATGCGAATGAGCGGCTGGTTATGTCTGGCCGTAGAACAATTCCCCTGCTTCAGATTTTTGCGCCTGATGGTAAAGAGGTTTTCAAAAGCGACGCCTATACCTCCCAGCAAGTCTTGGATGCAATTCGAAATGCCAAGAACTAGATTTGGCAATTTCAATCGAGTTAACAGTCACGGAGTGACGGCA
>CAZQQR010000452.1:0-3314 GCA_964595515.1 uncultured Pirellulaceae bacterium | reverse complement strand
GACAACTCTCATAGCTCAATGGGACGGTTGCTCGCGTTTGAATTGCTTACGTCAGACAACGAAGATCTCGCAAAACAAATGATCGCTAACTCATCGGACGAAACATGCTTGCCGCTTCGAAAACTTGCAATCGCAAACATGATCAAGGAAGCCGATGATGCCGCCGAATCAAACCAACTGATGGCGATCGGAAAACTGGGAATGGCTTTTAACAAAGCCCGCGATGTCGGCCAACTCGAATCAATAACTAAGAAGCTTGGCGAGATGGGCATTTCCGTCAACCTGCAAAAACAAATGGGCTTCATCAACGAATGGAATCTGGTTGGCAGTTTCGACAACAAAGAAATGAAAGGTTTCGACGTCGCTTACGGTCCCGAAGAAGCGATCGGCATGCTCGACTTGAATGCGACCTATAAGGACCAAGATGGCAACCCGGCAAAATGGCAGACCGCAACAACGGCCCATTCAACTGGGAACCTTGATTTGAATTCGATCATTGGGAAAAACAAAGGCGCGATCATCTACGCCCTCGGAAATTTCAAAGCCGCCGAAGAGGGCGATGCTCAAATCCGAATCGGAACAGCGAACGCTCACAAGATTTGGCTTAACGGCGACCTCGTGATGGTCAACGAAATTTATCACAACAGTAACTCCGTCGACAAATTCATCACGGACATCAAATTGAAAAAAGGCGACAACCAGATCTTCATGAAGATCTGTCAAAACGAACAAACGCAGCCATGGGCACAAGACTGGCAATTCCAAGTTCGAATCTGCGACGCTTCGGGTAAAGCAATCGAAGCCGCCCAACCGCCACCATCGAATTACTAGTCACGGAATTACTAACCGAGCTTTCCGCTCGCCCAAAATAAAACAACATTCAATTTGAGTACTGAAAATGAAAACCACTTTTTTGCAAACCAACTTTCTCGCATTCGTGACCGGGTGTCTCATCGTCATCTTCAGCGTCGACGCAAACCAAAGCCTCGCTGACGACTGGACGCACTTTCGAGGAACCACCGGCTCAAGCGTTGGAGAAGCAAATCTCCCCACGAAATTCGACGAGGAAACTAATCTCGCTTGGAAAACCCCGATGCCCGGTAAAGGCGCTTCCGGGCCAATTGTCGTTGGCGACAAAGTAATCGTGACATGCTCTAGCGGCGACCCTGAGTTCCAAGACAAGCTTTACACGGTTTGCGTCGACGCGAAAACCGGCAAAGAACTTTGGACGCAAAAATTCTGGGCAACCGGTCGCTGTTTCGTTCACTCCTTAAGCGCCAACGCCGCTCCAACTCCGGCCAGCGATGGCAAATATGTGTACGCGTTTTTCTCTTCCAATGACATGGCTTGCCTCGATCTCGACGGTAACCTTGTTTGGTATCGTGGCTTGGCCGTCGACAATCCAAAAGCCGGCAACGACGTTGGCATGGCTTCTTCACCTGCAGTCAAAGACGGAATCGTAGTCGCCCAAGTAGAAGCCCAAGGTGATTCGTTTGTCATCGGCTTGGATACTGAAACAGGAAAGACAGTTTGGAAAATCGACCGCCCAACCGATTCCGTTTGGACCTCTCCACTCATCGTCGAAGCAAACGGAAAGAACATGGTTGTTCTCCAGTCGACATCCGGATTCGACCTGATTGAATTGAAAACAGGCAACACGTTGTTTAGTGAGAAAGGTGAGACGAGCAGCATTTCGTCACCTTCGATGCAAAACGGAAAACTGTTTGTCCCAATCAATGGAACAACCTCTTACGCAGTCGCAGCCGATGGAAAATTAACGCAAGAATGGAATTCGCCAAAACTCCGACCGTCGTCCATGAGCGCTGTCGTTCACAACGATAAGATTTTTGCCTTGAATCGAAGTGGCGTGCTGAACGTATTTAGTGCCAACGATGGAACCTCTGTCGCTGACGCCCGCGTCATCAAAGGCAGTCCTAACTGGTCGACCCCTGTCATCGCCAATGGGCACATGTACTTTTTCGCGCAGAATGGTCAGACTTATGTTGTTCGAATTGGTCAGAGCCCAGACGAAAAACCAGAAGTCGTTCACAAACATACTTTTGAGAACGAAGTCTTCCTGGGCTCACCAGCGATCTCAAACGATGCCCTCTTTGTTCGAAGCGATAAATACCTCTACAAGATTGCTGAACAGAATTGATGTCGGACTTTATCGAGATTCAAACCGTCCAAGGTCACGTTGATTCAAAAATTCAACCTCCGGGCTCCAAGAGTTTAACCAATCGAGCTTTGATCATCGCCGCGATCGCCGAGGGTACTTCGCTCTTAACCGGAGCGTTGGATTCCGACGATACGCGCGTCATGATTGACGCGCTCGAAGTACTTGGGGTGAAGGTTGAACACGATACTGCCGCCAATCAAATGACGGTCCATGGATGTGGAGGCAATTTACCAAACCCAACGGGTGATTTGTTTGTCAAAAACAGCGGAACGTCGATTCGATTTCTGACTGCCATGCTGGGAATTCACGGAGGCAAATTTTCGCTTGACGGAATCGAGCGCATGAGAGAACGCCCCATCGGCCCGCTTGTCCAGTCACTCAACCAACTAGGAGCAAATGTTATCGCCCAATCGCAGGGCCAATGTCCGCCAGTTAAAATTGACTCACAACGACTAAAAGGCGGTCTCTCAAAAATCA
The DNA here is from genome assembly GCA_964595515.1 of uncultured Pirellulaceae bacterium. Lineage (GTDB taxonomy): Bacteria > Planctomycetota > Planctomycetia > Pirellulales > Pirellulaceae > Mariniblastus. The sequence continues at coordinate 658 of CAZQQR010000452.1, read as the reverse complement.
GCGGCAATATTTCGAGTCAATATTTGAGCGGCCTGATGATGGGTGCGCCCTTGGCCGAAAAAGATCTTGTTATCGAGATTGATGGGCCTCTCATTTCAAAACCTTACGTTGAGATGACACAATCCGTCATGAAGTCGTTCGGTGCAGAATGTGCATCTTCCAAATCGCTGGATCGGTTCGTCGTAACTGGTGACCAATCCTACAAAGCATGCACCTACGCGATCGAGCCTGATGCTTCCGCGGCAAGCTATTTCTGGGCAGCCGCCGCAATCTGTGGAGGAACCGCGACGGTCACTGGATTGAACAAGGACGCACTTCAAGGTGACGTTGCCTTCGTCGAGTGCCTGCGGCAAATGGGATGCGTTGTTGAATATTCCGGCGATCAAATTTCGGTGACCGGGCCAGCCAAACAAGGCATCAACATCGATATGGCGCACGTCAGCGATACCGTCCAAACACTTTCAGCCGTTGCCCTGTTTGTCGAAGGAACGACAACCATTCGAAATGTGGCTCATAACCGAGTCAAAGAAACGGATCGAATTGGCAACCTTGCAATCGAGCTTCGCAAGTTCGGCGTCAAAGTCGACGAATTCGAAGACGGACTTGCTATCCATCCTGGCCCGCTTAGTGGAGCCGACATCGAGACCTACGACGACCA
>CAZQQR010000451.1:0-3321 GCA_964595515.1 uncultured Pirellulaceae bacterium | reverse complement strand
GCACGCAAAACAGCCCCTAGTACATCTTCCATTACTTCTTGTGGGATCGCGCTCGATTTCCGAATCCAATCCGCCAGCAGTCCATACCTTGGGGCAAACGTCAGCGTCAGCAAAAACAAAAACGTCATCGTTACGACCACGGATGCCCCAGGAGCACCGCCGGTCAGCGTGGCGAAAAAGAATCCCAGCCAGTATCCAACCACACCAAATAGTACCGACAAAAGAATCATTCGGTCCAAGCGATCCGACAACAGATATGCGGTTGCGGCTGGCGTAATGATTAGGGCGACGACCAGAATGACTCCAGCAATTTGAACTCCACTGACAACGACCAGCGAAGTACAAGCCGTGAGCAAGTATTCAACCGCCAGAACCGGTACGCCCAACGAGGCCGCCATGATCGGGTCGAAACTGGTAATTTGAAGTGGCCGATAAAACAGCAGGACGACGCTCAACACAATAGAAGCCACGATTGCCAACAGCCAAAGCTCTTCGTCAGGAACGGAAAGCACACTGCCCACGATGTAGTGATAAATATCGATGTTGATGTACTGGCCGACTGATTTAAGAGAAATGGCGAACGCACCAAGCGCAAAGATCCCCGTGTACATGATTCCGATCGCAGTATCCTGCTTGATTCGCGAGAACCTCGTCACAAATCCAACCATTGCGACCGTCGCGATCCCGGCGAGGATTGCTCCAATCAACATCGCGCCCAGATGAGCTTCTTTGCCTGAGATGATTTTGATCAACAGGTAACCCGCGATCACACCTGCCAACATCGAATGCGCAATCGCGTCAGCCAAAAACGACATCCCTCGCAAGACGATAAAGCACCCGATCACGCTACAAACCGTGGCAACCAACGTTCCCACGATGAGCGGCCGGATCAGATGGCCGTATTCAAGTTGTATGTCAACGAGGAAATCCATCGTCGCGAGATTCCAGTGTTAGTTTGGGTTGCTATTCTTTTTCATCGAATCAGCCAGCTCGGCAAAGACTTTCATGTTGCCCTCATAAACGTCGGCGAGCAAACGCGGGTCGAGGACTTGCTGCGGCGAGCCAAACGCGAACATTCGTTGCTTTAGTAAAACCAGGAGATCGAAATATTCTGCGGCCGTTCCAAGATCGTGATGAACCACCACAACCGTTTTTCCTTTTTGTTTAGTCTCCTGCAAAACATCGAGAATCGCACGTTCGGTCGCAGCGTCGACACCAGCGAATGGTTCATCCAGTAGCAGAATGTCTGCGTCTTGGGCCAGGGCTCGTGCCATGAATACTCGCTGTTGTTGACCACCAGACAGCTGGCCAATTTGACGTTTGGCAAACTCGCTCATGCGAACTTTCGCCAGTGCTTCGTCAGCAGCTTTGTAGTCAGCACGAGTCAGGTCCTGCCACCATCTTCGTTTTCCATACCGGCCCATGGCAGCGACTTCACGAACGGTGATCGGGAAATCCCAGTCGACGGCCCCTCGTTGAGGAACGTAAGCGACCTGGCCTTTGACTTGCGAAACGTCTTCGCCAAAAATCTTTACGTTGCCAACGTCTGGTTTGACGAATCCCAGGATCGCTTTGATAAATGTCGATTTGCCGGAACCGTTGGGGCCAATGACGCCAACCAGTTTTCCAGCCGGAATACCAACAGAAATATCCAATAGCGCGGGTACGGGCCCGTAGCTCACGGTCACATGTTCAACGACAACGGCAAAGTCGGTTGGGTCGGATTTCAGGGTGTTGGATGGTTCGATGATCATGGGTTAATGTTGGTGGTCGTCCTGTTCGTCAGATTGACCGATCGTAAACACGACGGGCCCGCTGACGACTCCCAAGCTTGAGTCACCCGTCAGAATTTTCTCTGCCATCACGACGTCGTTCCTTAGCACTTCGACTTTTATCACGGCCAATCCTTGCACGGACGAAGCCATGTTGGCGGAGACAAGAATTTCATTCTCGCCAACTTCGACGCCTGTTACCGCTTCAATCAACACCGGTTCATCTACCGGCAAAGTTTCGTTTCGGACGAAGATCTCGTCGCCCTTGAACATCACTTTTAAAGCTGGCTGATCCAAAAATGTGAGAGGTTCACATTCGAAGGTCCGCGTCAAATTGATCGAATAGTCGCCTTTGGAAAAATCAATTTGGAGTTCCTCCGGTAGTCGGATGACGCTGTTGGAAAATCGAACGTATCCAAAGACGCCTCCGATCAGGAAGATGGTCAAGAAGATTGCCAGCGCAACACGCATTGTTTGCCTTTGAGTTTGCCGAGTTCAACAGTCGACTATTTTAAGTGCTGAACGATCGTTAAGACGTTTTCTCGCATCATTCCAATGTAAGTTTCCCCAGCCGTTCCCGCTGCGCCCATCGCGTCGGAATAAAGCTCGCCTCCAATAGAAATTCCGGTTTCTTTGGAGATGTCTTTGAGCAATTCTTTGCTGGTGGAGCTTTCGACGAAGATACTCTTCACACCGAGATCTCGAATCTGCTTGATGACGGCTTGTTTTTGGTCAAACGAAACATCGGTAAGTTCGCCGGTGGTCCAACCGACAGGACTAACGGCTTTAAAACCGTAAGCATTGCCAAAATACTCAAACGCATCATGGTGCGTGACAAGTATTCGGCGCGCCTTTGGAATCGCGTTCACTTGTTCAGCTATCCAGTGGTTAAGTGCTCGAAGCTGAATCAAATAGAGGTCTGCTCGGGCTTTGTATTCGTCCGCATGATCGGGGTCGAGTTTGGTGACGGCATTGCGAATATTGGTCACATAGACCATCGCATTTTTCGTGTCGAACCAAGCATGCGGATCTTTGATCGTTACCTTTTTGCCGTCTTCTTCTTCGACAATCTCAAGAGGTTTAACGCCTTCAACACAGGTTCCAATAGGAACGCCGGCAGTTTTCGCAAGGTCTTGCATCCACGCGTGGCCTTCGAGATTCCAGCCATTCTCCAAACAGAGGTCGGCTTTTTTGACCAATAGCAAATCATCGTTGCCGGTGGTGTAACCGTGTGGGTCTTCGCCGGGGCCAAGCACGCAATGAACTTCCCAGCGGTCACCTACTATTTGACGAGCAAAGTCTGCGATCTGCGTTGTCGAGCAGACAACCATTTTCTTCTTTTGGTCATCGTCCGCGTGAGACTCGGCGGGGACAATACTGAGAATGACAACCGCGATTGCGAATGCGATGAACAATTGAACGCGTTGTGTGATCATGGTAGTTCTTTTTGGTAATGGCGGTGCGAAATGTCAACGAAAGGTCCGCACATTCACTATTGTCTACCAGAATCTTAACCATTGCGTGCTTTGATGGTCAACGTGGCGTCGCT
>CAZQQR010000450.1:0-3327 GCA_964595515.1 uncultured Pirellulaceae bacterium | reverse complement strand
TTTTGCGTTGAGGTCGTTTTTTCCGCTTCGGCATCTTCGCCAGGAAGGGTATTTTCCATTGGATCGATGCCTTCCAGATCGTCGATGTCTTTCAGGTTTTTGAGATCGTCTAGCTCTCTTTGAAGCTCGTCATCATTGTCGATTTCATCTCGCAACCGTTGATCAAGATCCAGATCATCGTCATCGATGGTGCTTGAACGTGGCTCGGGCGGAGCTTTGAGATTGGAGTCGGCACTCGCGTCTCCAAATGAAGCCAACGGATCTGAGAAAATGGATCCCACGCGTCCGTAGCTAGGATTCACCCGTTGATGTTTACCACCAAAAGTTGGGTAGTCGTAATCATAGGGTCCGCAGCACATGCTGCAGCCGATTGAGCCGACCAACATGGTGGCGATTGTAAGTAGTCCGATCCAGCGTTTCATGATTGACCTTTTCAATGAGGTCCTTGACTCGTGGTTTGATGCAGGACTGGCGGATGCCACCCCCGTGAAAAAATATGACTCTTGATGCGTTGCTAAATTACTTCAGCTTAATTTTGGCTTGTGTCGAATCTGGTTTGAACGCAGGTCGTTGCAAGCCAAGTTTCTCCCAGTTCAAGTTCCCTCGAACCGGTGTCGCTTGGTTGGTTGATACGTTTGATGCAGATTTAGTTGGCGTTTTGGCTTGGAGGCGACGAGTCGGCATTGGGCCGTTGTCTCGTTTGGGTGCGACCGGCTGAACGTTTGTGACGGGTTGCTTTTTCAATCGCTCGATCGCGGCGGGTGTGATGCCGCGCTTGATTGGTTGAGGAGATGCTGCTGGAGCGTCCTCGATATAATTGACTTGTTGAACATTGTACTGCCGTTGTTGCCGGGAGTTGCTTGCTCCGTTTAACTGTGGGCTTGCCGGAGTTGGCTCCATGGATGGGCTGTAGAGCGGTGCCGCTGTTGGCTCGGTCGGAACCAAGCCACCATTGCTGTCCATCGGGTAGCTGTTGATCGGATAAGTTTCAGCCGGATAAGTTTCCATCATCTGACCGTCGATGGGTGTGATCTGTTGGCCGTAAGGATCCAATGCCGGTGCGATTTGTTGGTCAGAAAAGTTAACTGGGTTCGCAGGGCGATTGTTGGCCGTCAAAGGCTGACCCATGTTCTGATTTGTTGCAAAGTTTGGGCCACGACTGATGACCTGTGGTCGTGTCCAGCCGTAGTTGATTTGTCGGCTGGCACCGCGTCGGCGGGCGTGTTCTTGAGCGTCCTGGTAGGCCTTTCCAGCCCAAGGGCCTTCTTTGAAACAGATGCCGCTGTAGGCCAAGATGGTTCCTTTTCTGCGGTGAATCAAAGCGATCGTTTTGTTGTATTCGCAGAGCGAAGTGTAAAACGCGATCTCAGCGTCAGCTCGTCGACGCTGAGCCGTCAAAGCGACGTCAAGCGTTTCCGTTCCGGCGTCGCTGAGACGTTCGAAGTGCTCTTCTTCGATGACTGTGTTTTTCCATTGGTTGAATGATTCCTGCATGCTCGCCAAGTTGGCCGCCAAAGCTCGGATGGCTTCGCTCAATTCCTTCTGGACGTCGAGTTCCATGTCTTCGATTCGAGCCATCTCACGAGCGAGTTTTAACTGAGCGTTTCTGACGTTGGCCAGCTCTCGTCGGTAGCCAACTGGCATCGCAAATGTTCCGCCAAATTGGAACTCCTGAAAGTTGCCGCTTTCAAGATCGTTAAGAGCCGCACTGTTTTGTGCAGGGAATGTGTCGGTGCTACTCGCCGATGTTCCGAAACGATTTCCCAGTCCCAACCAGCGATAAAGCATCGTGACGTTGAGTTCTGGGAGAAGTCCGTTCTTGGAATAGGCCAAAGCCAACTCGCGTTTTTTGACTTCCCATCGTTCTTGACGAAGTTCTGGTCGGTAGGTGAGTGCTTCGCAAAGTGACTCGCACCATTCAAACTCGATTGGTGATGCAACTGGTTCGTCGATGGGCCGAAGAATCTTGCCATCGGTGGCTGACCAACCAAGCAGGAATCGCAATTGACCCTCTGCATTTAGCAGGTTGGTGTAGGCGTCGATGACTTGGCGGTTGAAGAAGTGATACTGTCCTTTTGCTTGAGCAAGCTGTTGGATGTTGACTTCTGCACCTTCGTCATATTGGTCTTGAACAATCCGGAACGTCTCTACAGCAGCATTGGCTCCGGTCTTGGCAGCGTCAAAAGCTCGGTAGGCACAGTAGAGGTCCCAGTATCGAATCTCAATGTTGGTCACCATGTTTTGGAGACTGGCATCAAGGTTCGCGATCTCTTGATCGGTTCCAATCCGTGAGATCACGATTGGCATTCGGTTGATGAATGTTCCGCGTCCTCTTAGTAATGGCTGCCGAATTTCGGCTTCGAAACTTGCTCGGTACCAGCTATCCAATTCTTGGATACCGGCTGGCACGTCGGTGGTCAGTGGGTTGTTGTTTTCGGTCCACTGATTGATGTTTCGGAAAAAGATCTGTGTACCGTTGGCGGCTTTTTTGGCGATTTGAGATTGCCAAGTCGCTTGGTCTTGAACAAACACATTGTTGTTCAGAATACTAGAACCGTTCCGAGGCTCATCCGACTGAGCCCAATTCAAACTGCTGGTTAGTTGAGCGTCGAAATCAGCCAAAGCGGACTCAACACCTTGGTTGCTATCCAGACCGGTGTTGGTTGTCAGCGAGCTCGGGCTGGCGATTTGTCCAGGTTGTCCAAGGAAGCCAGGTTCGGTTTCGCGAATCGCAACGTTGAAGGTCGTTTGAGCCGAAAGCGGACTGTTCGTTAGATTGTCCTGTCCCGGTGTGACGGTGGTTCGTTGAAGTCCAGGTGTTCCGTACCCTCGAATGACTTTTGAGTTGAGTAACGCTTTTGAGACGACGTCTTCTAATGTGACGTCTTCGTAAGAATCGAAATCAGGATCCAGCACCGTAACGGGTGCATAAGATTGGGTGACTTCGTCCAACGAAGGGTAAACAGCGTCGGGGTACTCAACTTCGGTTGCTTGTTCCAGATAGAATGACAGGTCACCGGTGTCGTTAATGTACATCGGTTTCGTAGCCGAACAGCCAAGGGTGAACACCACCATGGCTATGGAACAAATCAAAGTTTTCGAGGGGGTGCAGCTCATCGGAATTTATCCTGCTGGTCGGTCGAAAAAAACGTTTCGTGACTCGCAGCAAGCCACGAATACGTTTTGGCAAACAGTCGGTTTGCCATCGAACCCCCCGGTTCATGTCCAATACGCCCGCAACGTTGCGCACATAAAGGACCGACAAGACACTTATCGACGACCTCACCCGCAAACTTTGGCTAATCCGAAAAAATTAACAAAAGAACT
>CAZQQR010000449.1:0-3339 GCA_964595515.1 uncultured Pirellulaceae bacterium | reverse complement strand
CCGACCCGACCAACCACCAAGGCCTTGAAAATCTTCACGATAAATCGATCGAAGAGTTAATCGATGTCTACGACTGTTTTGAACTTCTCGAGAAAGTCTGGCCGACCGAGATTGTTCCTGAAAAAATCGGTGTCTACACGATCGGTGAAAAAATTGGACAGGGTGGCATGGGTGCGGTTTGGACAGGCCGGCAATACCACCCGATTCGACGCACATTGGCGATTAAGCTAATCGCGCCGGGGCAAAAATCTGAAAATGTAATCGAGAGGTTTCAAAGCGAACGCAATGTCTTGGCCCGGATGGAACATCCAAACATCGCCCGGATTGTTGACGCCGGCGAAACAGAACAAGGCCAGCATTATTTTGCGATGGAATTGGTCAACGGTCCTGACCTGATTACTTTTTGCAATCGAAATCGATTAACGATAGAGGAGCGGCTCAACTTGTTTCTTGATGCTTGTTCAGGAGTTCAGCATGCTCATCAAAAAGGTGTTATTCATCGCGATTTAAAGCCTTCCAATGTTTTAGTTGGCGAAGTCGATGGACGACCCCAGGTTAAAGTCATTGATTTTGGGTTGGCAAAAAATGTTCGAGACGAGACGCAAATCCTTTCGCCAAACTTGCCAGCGGAGTCCATCGGAAAAGAAGTGACCGGGCATGGGCGGGTACTTGGCTCGGTATGGTATATGAGTCCAGAGCAAGCTTCGCTGGATTCTCAACAGGTTGACACGCGAACGGATATTTATTCTTTGGGTGTGATGCTCTACCAGTTACTGGTCGACACTACACCATTGGACAAAAGCGTTTTTGCGAACAAGCCTATTCGCGAAATTCTCGAAGCGATTCGGTCGAAAAATTTCGAAGCACCAAGTGAAAGAATTCAGTCCGCTTCAAGACTCAAAATCGTGCTTGCTGCTCGCCGTACAAAACGTTCGGTATTAGACAGTCAACTGAGGGAAGATCTGGACTGGATAGTGCAGCGAGCGCTTAAAAAGAATCCAGACGAACGATATGCCACCGTTTCCGAGTTGGCCGCCGACGTCCAACGTTTTTTAAATCACGAGGTGGTCGAAGCCAGGCCCGTTTCGCAGTGGTACACCCTTAAAAAAATGGCCCGCCGACACCGGGTCGCTGTTTTCTCGTCAGCAGTTCTAGGGATGGCGTTGATGATCGGTGCTGGACTTGCGACCTGGGGCGCGATGCGGATTATCAAAGCGGAAAGTAAATCGGCAGCGAAATCAGCACAAACCAAAAAAGCCAATGATATTCTGACTGACATTTTCGCCGACCTCGAAATTGGGACGCTTGAAGTTAGCCGGGAGCCTTACAAAATTCGTGTAGCAAAGAGGATGATTGCCGCAGCCGATCTTCTAGACGGTGAGTCGGTTGACGAACCGATGGACATCGCTGCAATGAAATTGAAGCTGGCGAGTTCTCTTTTGAGTCTTGGTTTTCCACGTGAGGCCGCGGACATCAGCAATAAAGCATTTGTAGAATCTAGCCGGATCGCCGGAATCCAACACCAACTGACTCGCGATTTGGGACTGGTGCTTGCTTACTCCCACCTAAGATCAGGCGACGCCGGACTCGCACAAAAAACGTTGACACCGATTTTGTTGTTTTGCCGGGACAACCTCGACGAAAAGAACGCAGATTGGCTTCGATCAAACCGACTTCAAGCACGAGTTTGGTACGCCAATGGCGAAAACGAGAAAGCGGTTGAAGTGTATGAGAGGATCGTCAACATCAAAGAAAAACTGTTTGGAGCTAACGATCTTGAAACGGTGATTTCACGACGGGAGTTGGCGGATGTGTTGGTTTCCGCCAAAGATCATGTTCGAGCCATTCCCATGATCAAGGAAGTGGTCAAACAATGTCGAGATCAACTTCCTGTCGGGCATCCCCAAACGATCGAGGCGATCGCGAGTCTGGGATGGGCTTATGGAATGTCCAATAACCGCGAAGCAGGTATCGTGCACTCGGACGAAGCCTACGAAATGGCGCTGAATATTTACGGCGAGCACCACGCGGAAACCTATACGGCGATGCAAATGCGTGGACTGACGGCCTTCTCGCTGAACAATCTCGATCAGTCGGAAAAGTATTTGAGCAAAGCTGTCAAAGGACTGACTGAAACCAGCGGTATTGATCATCCGCGTACACAAATGGCGATTCAAATTCTTGGCCGAATGTACCAACAGGCTGGTGATCTAAAACGCGCGCTTCCGATGATGGAATTGACCGCCACCCTCAGCCGGAAAAAGTTCGCGGACTCACCGAAGATTTTAAGATACCGATTGAACGAGTTGGCCAGTGTCTATCGACAGTGTGGTTACTCGGAAAAGGCCAGAGAACTGCATCAAGAATGCATTGAGTTGTGCGATGATCAATCGTCAAGAGAATCGTTGCTATTCGTTCGTGATTTGGGACGTGCGTATCTTGATAACAAGATGCACGACGAATCGATTGTATGCTTTCAAGAATCACTAGATGGACTGGTAGCAATCTCCGGCCAATTCGACTTTGATGTTGTACTTACAAAAGTTTTTTTGGCGATCGCATTGGGCGATCAGGGCAATCCCGAACAGGCAATCGAGTTGCTAAGACCTTATCACGAGCAACTCAAAAACGAATTCGGGGCCGAAAATCGGGCTGCAGTGCTTGTGTCGTCGCAGTTGGCTTTGAACTTACTGGAGGCTGGCCAACCGGAAGAAACCATTGAGCGATTAGAAGCAGCCATCGAATCAGGCGTACGGTTAAAACGCATGGATTGGTCATATCAAGGACTTCGAAAAGCCTATTTGGAAGTCTTTGATATGGAAAAACTCTACGATTTGATCAACTGGGAGCGAGAGAGTATCCGTCGTGAATTAGCACCGGAATCGAAATTCATGGGCCTCAGGTTATTGGCTTTGGGCCGCGAAGCGCTCGATCTTGGATTGAAGGAAAAGGCAGAGGAGATTCTCAGGGAGTCCAATTCGATTCTTGCAAACACGAACGAAAATTCGTGGGAACACAGAATGTCAGAGTTTCAACTGGGGCGGGTTCAATTGGCCCAAGGCGAAATCGATGTCGCAATTGCTCGCTTGGAATCAACGTTTGAAGACTTTGCGAATCAAATCGACGACGCGCTCCCGATTGAGAAACAGGATCTAGCGAAAACGATTGGTCAGATCGAAGACTTGCTCGAGGAGTTGTCTTTGGAAGAGGAGTTATCCAAGTGGCGTTTGCGGCGGCTTCGCAATGGAGAACACTGATGGGGACTATACAGCCTAGCGATCAGCAAGAATTTGCGACAACGCTTTGATCGCGCGGTTCCACAACATGCGAGTGGAATCC
>CAZQQR010000448.1:0-3396 GCA_964595515.1 uncultured Pirellulaceae bacterium | reverse complement strand
CATGAATGAAATCGCAAAACAGATTGAAGAACTAAGCGTCGTCCCCGTTGTCGCCATTGAAAGCGTGGACGACGCTCTGCGATTGGCCGATGCTTTAACTGCGGGCGGAATCCCTTGTGCGGAGATTACGCTACGAACCGACGCCGGATTGGCATCGATCAAGGCGCTCTCAACACGTTCGGAATTTCTGGTGGGAGCCGGCACCGTCAACAACGCGGAACAAGCCGCTGCCGTCGCGGACGCTGGAGCCAAGTTTGTCGTCGCACCAGGATTCAATCCCAGAACCGTGAAATGGTGTGTCGACAACGAGATGCCCGTGTTTCCGGGAACTTCCAATCCAACTGACTTTGAACAAGCGTTAGAGTTTGGGCTTGATGTCGTGAAATTCTTTCCCGCAGAAGCAATGGGCGGCGTGAAAACACTGAAGGCTTTCCACGGCCCTTACCGATCCATTCGCTTCATGCCAACGGGCGGCGTTTCGTTGTCCAATCTTTCAGACTACCTGAGCCTGCCTTATGTCATCGGTTGCGGTGGAAGCTGGATGGCGAAGGGTAATTTGATCGCAGAAGGCAAATTTGACGAAATCACTCGACTCGCTGCCGAGACGGTTCAGTTAGTCAAAAAAATCCGTTCTGATTCGGCGACGTAGTAGTTCATCAAAACTCAAATCCGTGTTTCGAAATTCGTCAAGAAAACTTCACTTGCTCAAATTTCCGTAGCGGAACTCGCGTAGCGGAACTCGTCAAGAGTTCTGATCGTCCTCAGGGCAAATCATTGGCTTGAGGTTTTACCATTTCCACAAAGGCAAAGTATTCTCTCGAGGCCTAACTTCTTCCTCTCGTTCAAACATCAAAAGTTTTGACGAAGTTTTGACGACTTCTGCTACGCATAATTGCAGCCTTCAGAGTCTTGATGGCTTTGACTAAAGCGCATTGGCGACCGACCGGCGGCTCATATCGAATTTAGTCGGGCGAACAACCAACTCGAGAGTTGCAATCGAAAGTATGGGGATTTACAATTAATAAATATTACTTCGTTGTGTTTTACGGGCACTAAACCCGGAATCGCTTGTTCTCTCGGTATCTCTGGCCAGAAAACGAGGAAGTAATTTTTATTACTGACATGCAGAAAGAGCAGTCATGATTCCCCACCTTCCTTCCCACGTTTCCTTCGGGCGTCTTTTACTACCAACGATCGTACTGGCCCTGACATTTTGTTTCGCCATTCGATCTTCAGTGGGCCAAACGACCTATCAGGTTTCTTCTGCTCAAGACATTACGGTTGCGCTTCAGACTGCAGTCGCCGGTGACACTTTGTTGATGACAGACGGCGTTTGGACCGATCAACAAATTGAATTTGCCGGCAACGGAACGGCACTTAACTCGATCGTACTCAAGGCTCAAACGCCCGGCGGCGTCATCTTGACGGGAACCTCCAGTTTAAAAATATCCGGCTCACACTTACACGTCGACGGGCTTCATTTCAAAGACGGAAACGCAAAAGACGAAGGGCATGTCGTTCAGTTTCGGGGAAGCTTAGGACAAGCCACCCATTCGCGATTCACCAACTCAATCATTGATTCTTATAATCCGCCATCTCAAAGCGATCGATACCATTGGGTCTCGCTTTACGGAACAAGCAACCGAGTGGACCACAATCGTTTTATCAATCAAAATCACTCGGGCGTAACAGTTGTCACTTGGTTGAACGACGGCGCGACAGATCCAGTAAGTCACCGGATTGATTCCAACCATTTCGCCGATCGCCCAGAAGGCACCGGAAACGGTTTTGAGTCGATCAGAATCGGCACCAGCTCAAGAGCCACGCAACAGGCAGAGGTCGTCGTTGAGAACAACGTTTTTGAACGGGCTGACGGCGAGATCGAGATCATCTCCAACAAATCGGGCGGCAACACATTTCGTTATAACACGTTTCGAGATTCAGCGGGAACATTGACGCTGCGTCATGGAAGTGGTGCAACAGTCACGGGAAATTTCTTTCTGGGCGAAAACAAAGATCGCTCGGGTGGCATCCGAGTCATTGGTGAAGACCACACCATCACAAACAACTACATCGAAGGCACTGACGGCAGGATGGGCGGAGCGATCGCGATTACGGCGGGAGTCGATTCAAATGATCCAACGCTTTACGAGCAAGTCAAAAACGTTTTGATTGCTCACAATACTATCGCCAATGTCAAAGAAGCTGGAATTGTTTTTGATTCACTCTTTGACTCCAACGACCAAGATCTGTTAGCCGAAAACGTAACGATCGCCGGAAACATCATCGCGAACACTTCGGGGACTTTGTTTGAAGGCCAAGAGGGTTCCAACTGGACTTGGGCCAATAATTTGGTGCATGGTAGTTCGCTCGGAATCTCCGCAAGATCCGGAATCACGGTCGCTGACCCACTATTGCAGCGGGGCGCTGATGGGTTGCTTAGACCTGGCACGGGCAGCCTTGCCATCGATGGTGGGACAGCAGGATTAGTCGTATTCGATATGGACGGGCAACGTCGGATTGGACTTCCGGATATCGGAGCCGATGAATTTTCCAGTGCACGAATGTTTCGAAAACCGCTGGAAGGTTCTGACGTCGGCGATTACTGGTCAGATCCAAATTCCGACCCAGCCCCCAGTTCGTATCTAGTCATTCAAGCCGAAAACACATCGGGGATTCTCGATCCCGATGGAGACAACGTAATCTGGAAAGTCGCCGATGTGGCGAATGCTTCGGGCGGAAAGGCACTGTCTGCCGACAATACACAGCGGCCCGATCTAGCCTCTGACCCACAAGAGTCCATCGCCCTCTACGACATCGAATTTGCCGAAGAGGGACTGTACACTGTCTACTATCTGGCTCGCGGATTCGCGACGAATGCGGACAGTTTTTTCGCCCCAGAGGAATTGGGATTAGACCCGGAGTCTGCCGTTACCACTTCATCGGATGGATTTTTCGATTGGATCGTGGGAGATCAGTTCAACATCACGACTTCAAATGTCGGTGTGCCGCTGGAATTTCGGCTTGGTGCCCGAGAACAGCTTTCGGAAATTGACGCCATCATTTTTCATCGCGATGGCAACCTCACGAGCACTCAACTAAACGCATTGATGTCGGTACCAGAACCAACATCGTCCGCCGTGCTCGCTCTGTATTCGGTTTGTTTTGTCCTTCGCCGACGACGCCGTTAAACCGACGTTGGATTCATCCATCGTCGCGAAGATTATTTGCCGAGCAAGGTTGCTATCCCAAGTGGATGTTTAGAAACAAGCGTCATCAATCGAATCAAGCTTTATTTGGAACTCCAATTTCGCACGTTCGATTTCGATTTCCAATTTTTCCCGCTGGGAATCGTCAGACTTCTCATATCGATCTCGAAGATCGTTCAATTGAGTT
>CAZQQR010000447.1:0-3402 GCA_964595515.1 uncultured Pirellulaceae bacterium | reverse complement strand
GCTCCATCCATTGACGATGCCATAACCGATCATGCTCAACGCAATCATTCAATTTGCACTTCATCGCCGCGCGATCATTCTATGCATCGCCATGGCGGCAATTGTGGGTGGAATGATGTCGGTCAAGAATCTTCCCATCGACGTGTTGCCCGATCTGACGCGGCCACGAGTTGTGATCATCACCGAAGCACCCGGACTTGCACCAGAAGAAGTCGAACGCCTCGTTACCATCCCATTGGAAACCGCCGTCAATGGTGCTGCCGGAATCATTGATGTCCGCAGCCAATCAGACGTTGGACTGTCCGTCATTTACGTTGAGTTCGATTGGGGCTCGGACATCTATCGCTCTCGGCAAATCGTCACCGAGCGAATGGCGCTCGCCGAAGCCCAACTACCCGAAGGCATCCAACCGCGACTTGGACCGCTTTCTTCATTGCTTGGCCAGATCATGCTGATCGGAATGTGGAGCGACACGGGTTCAACCGGCCCGTTGGAGCTTCGGACGATGGCCGATTGGGTTGTCAAAAAACGACTCCAACAAATTCCTGGCGTTTCCGAAGTGATCACAATGGGAGGCGGCTTAAAACAATACCACGTCCTGATTGACCTTCATCAACTTCATAAATTTGAAATCACGATACAAGACATTGAGTTCGCATTACGAACCAGCAACGTCAATGTGAATGGCGGTTACGTTGACCGAAACTCGAAAGAATATCTTGTTCGCGGAATCGGCCGCGTGCAAAATGTGGAAGACCTAAAACGAATCGTGATTAAGTCTGATTCCAGTCGAGCGGTTCTGTTAGAGAATGTTGCGCGAATCCAGCCTCGCCCACAACCTAAACGCGGCGACTCATCGGTGGACGGACGGGATGCCGTTGTCCTAACCATTCAAAAACAACCACGTTCTGACACCAGGCAATTATCTGACGCCATCGCAGAGGCGCTCGACGAAGTTCGCCCCAGTCTACCCGAGGACGTCAAACTCAAGGTTACCTACCAACAGCGAGATTTCATCGATCACAGCATCTGGAATGTGGTTGATGCGCTTCGCGACGGTTCAATCATGGTCGTTTTGGTGCTGTTTTTGTTTCTGCTCAACGCGCGAACAACCTTTATTACTTTGACTGCAATTCCTGTCTCGATTTTCGTCACAGCCATGGTGTTTCAGTATTTCAATCTCTCAATCAACGTGATGACATTGGGTGGAATTGCGATCGCTCTGGGTGAATTGGTTGACGATGCGATTGTCGATGTGGAAAACATTTTTCGACGACTTAAAGAAAACTCGCTGGCAGAGAATCCAAGAAGAACCTTGAACGTTATTTTCGAGGCCAGCGTCGAAGTTCGCAACGCAATCATCGTCAGCACGATGCTTGTGATTATTGTGTTCGCGCCGCTGTTTGCTTTGAGTGGTATTTCGGGTCGCATGTTCATCCCCCTTGGAATTGCATACATCGTTTCAATTTTGGCTTCGACCGTTGTATCGCTCACACTGACACCGGTGCTGTCTTATTTCTTGTTAAGCAGAACCAAATCCACTGGCAAGCACTCTGACGGATTCGTTGTTCGGATGCTAAAATCCGGCCTTGCGCCTGCGATTCGATTGAGCATGACAAAGTCAGGTTTCTCCGTTTTATTTCTGGCAACCATCGTCAGTGTGATCGTTTGCGGAATGACCGCGGCGAGAATGGGACAGGAATGGATCCCTAAATTTGATGAAGGCGCGACCCAGCTGAATCTATTTGCCGAGCCGGGTACGTCGCTCACAACATCCATTCAGATTCGCGGCAATGCCGACGACTTGCTCCAGCAATTGGTTCATAGCGAAAACAACCCTGAAGGTTTTATTGAGCATTTTACCGGCAGAACCGGTCGCGCCGAGAACGATGAGCATGTGATGGGCGTGAACGTTACGGAGTACACCATTGCGCTGGCCGAAGGTCATGGTTTGACTAGAGCTGAAATCATCAAAGCGATTGAAGACAAAGTCAAACTCCTGCCCAATGTGATGAATGAAACCGACCAACCCATTCGTCACCTGATCAGCCATTTAATTTCTGGTTCAACCGCCGAGATTGCGATAAAACTCTTCGGAGACGACCTCGATACTTTGGTCCGAAAAGGCAATGAGATCAAAGAAGCAATCGCCAGCGTTCCTGGCATCAAACCACCGCAAATGGAACAACAGCAGATCATTCCACAACTGCGGATTGAACCGGACTACGAACGATTGGCGGCTTATAAGCTTCAACTTTCAACCGTATTTGAAATTGTGGAGACGGCCATGCAGGGCCGCACTGTTTCCAAAATGGTGGAACAGGAACGCTTCTTTGACGTGGTGCTCCGGTTTGACGACGAGTTTCGAGAAAGCTTTGAAGAGCTGGAGCGGATTCCGGTCGAGTTGCCCGATGGCGGCGTTATCCCACTTTCCGAGGTCGCAAATATTTACGAATACGGTGGCCCCAATGTGATCAACCGCGAGAACGCGCGTCGGCGCGTCATCGTTCGAGTCTTTACCGATGGCACGGATCTTGCCAGCGCCGTTGGAGCGATCAAAGAAAAAGTCCGCGAGAACGTCGAATTGCCTGAAGGATATTTCGTTCAATACGGCGGTCAATTCGAAGCCCAACAGGAAGCCACGCAGCGAATTTTGCTACTCAGTTGCATTGCAATCATCGTCGTCTTTGTTTTGCTCTACTCGACCTACAACTCGTTTAACATCGTTTTCCAAATTCTTATCGCGTTACCCGTCGCTTTTGTGGGTGGTGTGCTGGCGCTTGTTCTGACCGGTCAAGTCTTCACCACATCGGCAATGGTTGGCTTTATTTCGCTGGGCGGAATCGCGACACGAAACGGACTATTGCTGGTCTCGACCTATTTGTCCGAGGTTGACGACGATGGGGAAATCACTCCAGAAGTGATCGTCAAAGGCAGCCTTGAACGGATGACGCCGGTCCTGATGACAACACTGACAACAGGCATCGCATTGTTGCCATTGATTCTCGCCGGCACATTGCCTGGCCGCGAGATCTTGTATCCCGTTGCCACTGTAATTGTTGGTGGTTTGATCACCTCAACGGTTTGCGAATTCTTGATTCGACCGGGGCTGTTTTACTTTTTCGGACCACGTAAAAAATTGGACGATAGGATTCCGTTGGAAATTCACAGTTGAAAATCTTTAGAGCGATGTTCGTGAATTGGCAGTGACCAATGAGGCAGTGACCAATCAAGTAGTTTAACGGCAAGCCGGAGGTGACTGCGTTTGGCTGTAGGAAACACAGTCGCCTTCGGCTTGCCGTTAAACTATTAGCGACCAGCAATCCTCAAACTAGTAACCGTGCTGACCGGCCTGCAATTACTATTAGCGAAAATTGGCTGCGAAATAACGACGGCTGGGAG
>CAZQQR010000446.1:0-3413 GCA_964595515.1 uncultured Pirellulaceae bacterium | reverse complement strand
CACTACCGTCCATCCTAATTTTTAGTTTCGACGAACCACGTGCTTCATCCAGATTTGGAATTAGGGTTATGGGCGTAGCAGAAGTCGTCAAGACTTTCGGCGATTCAAGGTGCGGATCGAAACTCTTGACGAGTTCCGCTACCCAAAATTTAAATCTGGATGAAGCGCCAGGCTGGCCGAACTCTTCCTCGACCTCATCTTCGTCGGCGCCGCTGAGTCTAAGCGAACGACTCAAGCACGACCGAACTGGCCTGACCTTGAGGCGTAACATTAATATTGATGAACGAATTGCCTGCATCTGTTTTCTGCTTGGCAACGTTGATCGGGCAAGCAGAATCCTGCGAATCGCAATTCAGGACCGGAAATAGCTCACCATGTCTAATCGCTAGAATGCTTGAAATGACTTCAACCAATCCAGAGCCGCTACCCAAATTCCCCATGTAGCTTTTCGCTGCGGTGACAGGTCGATCACCAATTGTTTCCTTGATCGCGACGGCTTCTTCCCGATCGCACTTAATCGAACTGGCTCCGTGAGCGTGGACATGTCCAATCTCTTCGGCTTTGAGGCCAGACGTTTCCATCGCGCCTTTGATCACGTTGGAGACAGCCGTTTTGTAGTCTGCGACGCCTTTCGAGTTTGCGACCGAAGACGAACCGTAACCGGTGACCTCTGCCAAAATCGTCGCACCACGTTTTTGCGCGGACGACAATTCTTCCAGTATCAAAGCTCCAGAACCTTCCCCGAGCACAACGCCTGAGCGATGTTCATCGAACGGCCGACAAGCCTTCGTCGGATCGCCGCCGGCAGCATCCGTATTTCGATCAGCCAATTGTTCCTGAAGCGTACAATGCACGGTTCGTAACGGGTTAATCCGAGACCCCGTTGAACCAGCAACCATAATGTCGGCAGACCCGCGTTTGATGATGGTCGTCGCTTCGGCGATAGCGAGATTGGCGGAAGCTTCTCTCACCGTTAGTGAATTGCTTGGACCTCGCAAGTCATTATAGATTGCAACGTGGCTAGCGGGCATGTTGGGTAAATACTTTAGCAACCAAAGAGGTTCGACTTTGTTCAGTCCGTTCTCGGCCCAATCTTTGAAATCGAATTTACCGTCGTCCATGCACTCGCTAATGCCTTTTGCGAATTCCCAAGGCGAGGTAATGATGTAATCGCTTCCGAACATCGTGCCAAATCGCTCTGGCTCAAACCCACCTGGCTCAAAGCCCGCATTGGTGATCGCCAGTTGTGCCGCGGCCACACCAAGCTGAATATCACGGCACATCAGTTTGAGGCCTTTTTTGATGCTTCGTTTTAACTTCTTTTCGAGATCACCAAAATTCTCGATGCCACCCGTGAATGATTTACACTCGCCACCAAAGTCGGACGGGAAATGATCGGTCGGGATCGATTCAATCAATTGAATTCCACTTGTCCCAGAACTGAGTGAACCCCAAAGGTCTTCACAACTGTGACCAATCGGGCTAATCAAGCCAATTCCGGTAACGACAACACGACGAGTTTCAGGCATAGAAGAAGCGGTAGGTCTTGATTTGAAAGTTGTAATCGACACCCCGTTCGGGGCAGTCCCTAACAGGCCGATCCATTTTACGTTTCAACGCGATTCCGTCGAGACGAGTTTGAAGTTCTACCGCTGCTGAACGGGGCCCAGTTGACCGGCCGATAGCGGGACCGCGGCGTCTTGTGCAGGCCCTCGATAGTCGATGAAAAGCAGGGCATCTGCTCGTTTGGGTGCAGCACCTAGATTCTGCCCCAATCCTGGAAGGCGAAAACCACGTCGCTGAGATTCTGGCTCAGGCGACGCAACCACTCCGCAGCTGAGAAGCAAGACTTGATCATTTGGCCATCGAAACCGCTCATGCAGCCGCCAACTAACGACTTGTGGAACTTGCAGGTTCATCTTTTGAGCAGCTGCTCCGCTGGGCACCGGGACGTCCACTTTGACGGTTGTCAGTTTTTCTACCTGATCCACATCGCACTTGATCATGGCTTCGATCGTTTCGTTGTCGATGGACGAAAGTGAACTGATGGTTAAGCGATAGCCTTCTTCAAGGCTTGTCATCAAAGGCTGATAGCTGGGCACCTGATTGGGCATCCAACGGAAGTTCCGGATGAATTGAACTGGCTGAGTTTTCTCCAAAGCAAAAATCTGTCCATCATGATTCGTAAGCCGCCCACCACTGTGCTTGCTAAAATCTCCCCGCTTGCTGAGCTGGGCCATCAAGATCGCAGCGTTCTCTTTTGAAATCATCCAAGCTTCAACGCCCGGCGATTTGACGTCGATTGGCTGAAGCATCGAGTAGGAATTAGATCGCCAGTTAGGATTCTCAACCGTTACTAAATTGATGTCGATGTTTTGAACTTGGCCTTGGGTCCACACAAATCGGTCGACAATTCCTTTGACGACTTTTTGAATTTCAGGTGTGTGATAAACAAAAAGCTGTTTCTTATTAGCGTGCAGCAGAGCAATCGGCTCGTTGAACCACATCTCGGTTCCTGTTTCTCGCAAAATCCAATCAAGGATTGCTTTCTGAGGCTCTTCGCTTGTGGTGATTCGAGAAGTGTAGGGCGAGATATCGTACTCGCGCCAGACTTGGCCTGCAGTGTTCGGTAATTTGTCGAGCGTCTTGGTAACACGAGTAAGTCGTGGCGAGGATGCTGGCACATTGTTTCGCGCGATGCGGTTGGCGGGAAAATTTGTGGTCGAAGTCGTATTTAAGTTGGTCGATGACGCCGAGTTATTGGTGGGCGCACGACCTGCCAGCGAACTGTTTGCAAACGAACTACCAGAAAACGAAGCACCGTTCCAATTACTTCCAGCGGCCGAACCCGGGTTCGCTGATGTGTTCGCCGAAGCTGGATTGGCGGAAGCACTTGAAGCTGGGCTTTGGATGATACTTCTACTGCGAGGAGCGGATCCAACTGCTGGCACGGACGAACTCGAAACTCCATCGGTGCTGGGCTGAACCGCATTCTGATTGACGGGGTTGAACGAAGGTCGCCACGGTGCAGGATTCTGACGCGGAATCTCAGAAGCGTTTTGTCCGCAGATTTGTTGGGGAGTCAGAAAGACCAACAGAAATAGACTCAAGGTCCAACAAATTCGGTTCGAAATGGAATACATCGCTCGCTCCAAGGAAAGTTGGGCGAGTATAGGAGTGTGTGGAAATGGGCAGCAATACGAATCGGAATCAAAAAAACGTCGCTAGCTCAAAACGACCGGTTTTTGTGGCTTGGGGAACAATTGAGTGAATATCGGGAAATTCTTCGGTTGCTATTGGGCATTTAGCTCTAATAATTGATGTCAACGCGTTTTTGCGATGTGGGCAACTCGGGAATTCGCGCGTATGGGGTAAATATGGGCGTCTATCAACACAAATCGAAATTGGAACCG
>CAZQQR010000445.1:0-3443 GCA_964595515.1 uncultured Pirellulaceae bacterium | reverse complement strand
ATCCCAAGTGCAATTCCACCGTGCGGAGGCGCGCCATACTTGAGCGCATCCAACAAGAACCCAAATCGCTCTTTGGCTGATTGCTCGTCCATCCCAAGCAGCCCAAAGACCTTCGACTGAATACCACTGTCGTGAATTCGGATCGTGCCGCCACCCGCTTCGTACCCGTTAATCACCAGATCATACGCCTTTGCTCGGGTCTTTCCGGGATCGGTATCCAAACCAGCAACATCCTGATCGCGAGGAGCAGTGAACGGATGGTGCATCGCAACCCAACGGTCTGCTTCAGCATCGTGATCAAACATCGGAAACTCGACGACCCAGGAAAAATGCATCTCGGTAGGATCAAACAGTTCCATCTCAGCGCCAATTTTTTTACGAAGCGCATACAGACTTTTGCAACTAACTTCCCAAGTGTCGGCAATGAACAGCAACAGGTCTCCCGGTTCAGCGTTCATCCGCTCTTTGATTTCTGCCAGTTGCTCTTCGGTAAAGAACTTGGCGATCGGTGCAAACAACGTTCCGTCTTCTTCGACTCGGAACCAAGCCAACCCTTTGGCACCAAAGTCTTCCTTCACCATCGCGGTCAAGTCATCAATCTTTCGCCGAGTGTATTTCGCGGCACCCGCCTTGGCGTTTACGCCTCGAACAAAATTCCCAGCCTCAACGGTACCCTTGAAAACGCCAAACTCACTCTTGGCACCGATGTCACTGCAATCCACGATTTCCATCCCGAACCTCATGTCCGGCGCGTCGTGTCCAAACCGAGTCATCGCTTCGTCGTAAGTCAATCTTGGGAGCGGCAGTTTAAGATCAAGACCAAGGATATCCTTGGCAAGTTTTTGCATCATCCCGTCGATTATCCCAATCACGTCGTCGGAATCGACAAACGACATTTCAAGGTCCAACTGCGTAAACTCAGGCTGGCGATCTGCCCTCAAATCTTCGTCGCGGAAACAACGAGCGACTTGAACATAACGATCGTAGCCCGCGATCATCATGATCTGCTTGTAAATCTGCGGTGACTGAGGAAGCGCATAAAATTTTCCGTTGAACACGCGACTGGGAACCAAATAGTCACGAGCACCTTCGGGAGTACTTCGACCCAAAATTGGAGTTTCCACATCAATAAAATCATTAGCGGCGGCGTAGTCTCGCATCGCCTTGATGATTCGGCTTCGCAGCACCAACGTGTCCATCATTTTCTGACGGCGCAGGTCTAGGTATCGGTGCTTCAGCCGAAGGTCTTCACCCGGTAGATCTTTTTGTGACGGCACAAATGGCGGCGTCACACACTCGTTTAAAATCTCTAATTCACTAGCGAGAAATTCGATTTGTCCTGTAGAGATTTTGTCGTTCTCTTGTCCTTCTGGTCGCTTGCGAATCAGACCAACGACTTTGATAACGAACTCGTTACGAAGTTTATCAACTGCCGCGAGAATCTCCGGACCAGCCTCAGGATTGAATACTACTTGGGTACGTCCGTACCGGTCGCGAAGATCAATAAAGGTAACGCCACCAAAATCGCGAATCGTATCTACCCACCCGCACAATGTGGCCGTTTGCCCGACATGTTCCAATTCCAATTCGCCGCAGGTATGGGTTCTTAACACGTAACGTTTCCAAATATTTGTGGTCAGTAATTACTTAATCCCAAGCGTCTGCCCGGATAGCTCAACGAAGATGTTAAGCGTTTTTGTTTTTTAAGCTTGTCTGATAGTTGCGATAATATCGCAACTCAGTTGGGTTTGTTAAAGACCGATTGACAACCGCGAACTGAAAGACGGAGAAAGAACCTTCTTCGTCAGACCAAAAAACGGCTTGTTTACCATCGCCACTAACGGATCCAAAAACAGCTAGATCTCAATTGCGGCAGCAATTCCCGCAAATAGTGAAAGGCAGGGCTACTTTTCCCGCTTTGGAACGTTAGCCAATTCCGCACTCGTTCGTTCGCCCAAGATCAACGAATCTTTCTAAACTCCAAGTTCACGATCCACTCGCCGATAAAACTCTGAAAGTTTATTTCGAACTTCTTTCATTTCTTCCGTATTCACATCATATCGACCGGCGTTCGTGTCCAAAGGCTTTGAAATCGGATGCGGATCAAGCCCAACAAAATCAAACACGCGGTCCATCGTGGCGTTGATGTCGTTAGAAAAGTCATCGAAATGAACGACCAACAACTGGTCGCCAAACGTTCGTCGCCATGGACGCAACAACAATTCGTAGCAACCCATTAACACGAACCGATTGATCGGTAACTCACCCGTTTCGATTTTTTGAAGCGCAACCCGAAACTCAATCTCTGACAGACCTACCAATTCCATGATGGCCTCATAACCCATGGTCAACGCTGCAAGCGGATGCTCTTGGACTCCGGTGTTTCGATTGTGAAACAAATGCGAAACCGCGCGGTCCACCGGATCACGTTTCATGAAAATCAATTTTGCGCCTGGCAACAACTCCTTCATTCGGTCGACGGCATCAAATGCGTAATAACCCGGAGACGCTTCGCCAGTCACCAGTCGGTTGGCAACATTTCTCACGCGCGGAAATTGGTTTAAGTAATATTCATCCGACCATATCGTTTGATTCTTTTGATCAAAAAAGTGCAACTCTTTATACTGTGGTGTAACGAATTGTGGATGTGTCAGCAAACAGTTGAAGAGCGCCGAAGTCCCTGCCTTCATCGCCCCGATCACAAGCACACTCGGGCGCAGCAGTTCGGCAGAGTCATCCCATTTCAATTCAGGATGGTGCGCTTCCACCGAAGCTTTTGCCGCAAGCTGAATGCTGCTATTTGCCAGTTCATTGTTGGATGTGGCCAAAGCAAAATACGAGATCATCTTAAAACGATTGTTATTAATCCAAGGATCCGATGTCGAATCGATCGCTTGCAACTCAACGATTGCATTTTCTAAATCTAATATTGAGCAACGCTGCGACAAATTCATCAACGAATGTTGATGATGCCATCCACCCAATCGCACGCATTGAACGCTGACGTCCAGAGCAAGCTTTGGTTGATCGAGCCTTAGATAGCACGAAAGCAGCGCCTGACTCGCCGCTCGTTGCAACTCGACTGGACCGTCCTGCATTACTTCACGATACGCGGCGACCGCTTCATCATACCGTTGCAGTTTTCTCAAACATTCCGCAAGTTCAAAACAAGATTCGGGTCCGTGGACGTCTGCCAAAGACACGCTCAGCAAACTCGCACCGGCTGTTGTTCGATCATCACTCAGCAGGGCAGACCGAGCCGCCAGGATCTTGAATGTCGGTGAAGTGGGAAAGCGCGACCGGGCTTTGGCGATGTGGGCCTTTGCAGCACCAAACTCATTGCCATCGA
The DNA here is from genome assembly GCA_964595515.1 of uncultured Pirellulaceae bacterium. GTDB lineage: Bacteria > Planctomycetota > Planctomycetia > Pirellulales > Pirellulaceae > Mariniblastus. The sequence goes on along the minus strand of CAZQQR010000445.1, from coordinate 94 downwards.
TAAGTTCTCGAATCTGTTTCGCCAACTTGGTTTGCCCACGAAACGACCACAACAAAGTTTGCCAAATCGAGTTGCCGCCATCGTTTTCCATTGG
>CAZQQR010000444.1:0-3451 GCA_964595515.1 uncultured Pirellulaceae bacterium | reverse complement strand
TTGTTGATTTTTCGATTGACAGATTTCGCGTCGGCCATAATCGTATCCAACACGCTTTGTTGGCGTTTCAGTTGTTGCTTTCGGACCTCCAAAGGCGTCGAATCAGTCGAGAACATTCGGTGAAACGCCGCAACCGGCGTGTCTAGTCCGGCAACCGGCTTTCCAGATCGGTTCCAAGCCAACGACGATCCTGGACCATGCCCGTCAGTCTCCGAAGCTTTGGCGGCCAGTTGAATCGACGTAAAACGTGTTTGTTCACCAAGCGTTTCCGCAGCGAGTTGATCAACAGAGATGGTGTTGTGAAAACTCTGACCGGGAATTTCGTATCGATTCGCTCCTGTCAACCAAAACGTGCTGCCGCTGTGACCGTCTGCGGAATACTGGTGCATCAGGTTCTGGATGATCGAGATGTCTTTTTGGTGCCTGGAGAGCGGTCGAAGAATCTTCGGCAACTTGTAGTTCTCTCCAACAGTGTCTTGGTCGGGGTACCACCGGTCAGCAGTAACGCCAAATCCCATGCCGAGAAACACCATTCGTTTGGGCGGTGCTGCCGCGACCGTCGTGACAATCGAACCCGATGAAAAGGGGCGGTAAGACTGGAGAAACGGCAATGCTACGAGAGTACTGGCGCTTCTCAAGAATGCGCGGCGGTTGTTGGTTGATTTATTCATGATAGTTGATTTGATGGAAGTGTTTCGTTTGGTCACTTGCTTCTAAATTGTTTCGATTGAACGAGCGCGTGTACAAACTCACTTATCTCGTACTCGCTGGATTTGGCTTGATTCAAAATTTCGTCAGCTAGGTCTTGATCAGTGAAACCATACGCTCGACCAAGCCCATACTCGATAAGGGCTTCTGTAAAACCTCTGGCAAACTCATCTGGATATTCTGCAACCGCATCGCGTAGCCCGTGATAATCGGAAAACGATTTACCGCCCGGCAATTCGCCACGCGGATCGATGTCAAAGTCCTTCGTTTTATTGGCATTCCGTCGACCGATGACGATCGTTTCTTTATCGCGCCACAATCCGCTTGCATCAAAGTTTTCTAACGCGTATCCGATTGGATCAATTTTCTGATGGCATTGCGCACATTGAGGTTCTTCTTGGTGGGCTTTTTGAAGTTCTCGCGCAGACAAGACTTCACCATCCAGCCGACTAAGCTGCGGAACATTGGGCGGTGCGGGAGGAGGTGGATCGTTGATTAAATGCCGGAGCACCCAAGCCCCTCGTTCTACTGGTGAAGAACGCAATCCGTCGGAGCCCATTGCCAGCACCGCCGCAGTTCCGAGCAACCCACCACGCAACGAGTCTTCGGGTACTTTTACTTTTCGAAATTCGTGACCTTTCACACCAGGAATTTCATAGTATCCTGCCATCAAATCATTGACGACGACAAAGTCAGATTTAAGAAGCGAAGCCAGAGGAAGCTTCTCTTTGATCATGTGAAGAACTGTCTGAAAAATCTCTTCTCTGGCATTTTCTCTAACCGCATTATCGAACGTAGGGAACTGACGGCCGAGAAATTGGAACATGTCCAGTCGTTCCATCTCAAGCCACTGATGAACGAGGCTTTTGACAAATCGATTTGAGCGTTTATCCAACAACAGCCTATTCGTTTGGTTTTTAAGCACCTTCGGGTCAGAAAGCTCACCCTTGCGAACGGCTTCCATCAGTTCGTCATCCGGAGGAGCACTCCAAAGCAAAAAAGAAAGCCGAACGGCCAGCTCATTTTGCGTAAGCAACGATGTGCCAGAACTACCTTTGGACTCGACCATGTAAAGGAAACTAGGAGACGTAAGAACAATAGCCAGCGGCTCGAGAAGTGAATCTCTTGGGTTGAGTCCTTGTGCTCGGTTGCCGGCGTATTGCTCAACAAGCCGGTCAAGATACCCAGGATTTGGTTCTTCGCCGCGGAACGCGCGGGTGGCAAAGCGGTTGAGTACTTCTTTGGCGTATTGCTTCTCGCTCCAACCATCAGGTTTTTCGAATAGGATCTTGTTTGGTTTAGCATTCGGCTTGATTTCCGACGAGGAAACCAAAGCGACCTGGCCTAGAGAAGTCGCAGAGTCGTTTTTACCGATTTTGGTTTTGATGTTTTCTGGGTGAGGGCCAACTAGCTCTGCCCAATCAATCCAGATCCCGGGCGTTGTTCCAATTCCGTTTTCTTTCATGTGGAGGGTCGCAAGGTTCTTGTCACCGCGATCCTGATGCGTTCGTTGATGAACCCAGTACTGCGTCTTGATGCCCGGTCGATGATCGATGGGAAATTCAATGATCTCAGGATTGTCCAAAGTCCCCGTGACCTTTCGCCAGCCATGACGTTTTCGGCCCCCACCGCTTCCAGAACTAAACTCAAGATAGTGGAACCGTTCCTCCGCCTCAGGGTAGTGAGCCGCACGAAGCCGGATCGTGTATCGGCCATCATCCTTCGTCCCCAACGATGGAAGCTTGATCTTGGTAGAACCACCCTGCTTAATCGTCATGATCAAGGTCGCACCAGTTTTCGTTTCCGGCCGTTTCAGATACTGATTCAACAACGGCAGCCATTCTTGCTTGCGTTGTTTTTTGACTTGGTACTCATCAAGGAACCCGAATTCGGATGGAGGCTTTTTTCCTTTTTGAGCAAAGTACGCGGCAGCCCGAATTTCTCTATCCTTTAGTTCGGCTGCGGCCTCCGCGTAGAATTTGTTGTAATACTCTTCCGGTTCGACTCGTACCGTTTTCGATTTTTTGTCTGGCGAAGGCTTAAGTGATAACTGGAGGGTTGCTTTTGCAGCGGCAAGGTAATGTTCCAGTTGATCGCTGGAAAAAAACAATGAAGCACCCGTCGTGTCGTATTTGGTGGAAGCTTGATCGTCCGGCAAGTTGGAAACGTCGGGGCGAACACCTAGTAAGCTCTCAATCGTGTTTTGATACTCTCGACGGTTGAGCCGGCGCATCGTGATGACGCCACCGGAGTCACTCAAGATCTTTCGCGCCATAACCATTTGAATCGAGAGGTCCGCGAGGAAGTCCGTTTTTTCGCCGGCGGAAATTTGCTGGCTGTCTTTAGGTGGCATTTCGCCAGAGTTGATCGCATTGAGAATCTTTGACCAACGTTCAGCAGTCGGAATGTCAGAACTGATTTTGAATGGAATCTTTTCAAGATCGATGCCTGCCTCTTGCGAAGCGTTGTCGTGGCAGTCGTAGCAGTATTTTTGGAAGACGGCCGCATGCTTGCTCGGCATTTCGGCCACACGTGATTGAGAGTTCTGAGCCAAACCGGTGCCGGAATAAACTAGCAAGCTGCTAAAAATAAAGGTCCAGGAAAGTAATGGTCGAGTCATATTGATATTGATCGCTTCGATTGCGTTAATAGCTGGCAAAATTCGGCTGATGGTGTTTCGGGAATTGGCGCCCGGATGAACCGCAAAACGAAGTGTTGCTGTTGGAATCTTTCGATGCGTAAA
>CAZQQR010000443.1:0-3471 GCA_964595515.1 uncultured Pirellulaceae bacterium | reverse complement strand
AGGTATTTGATAGTCACAAGAAGGTTCCTTTGATGGGAAAGCTTACAAGCGAACTTGACTCCGCCGATCGCAAATTTGGAAGCGGTTGGATCAGCGGCACTCTTGGTTTTTTCCTGGCTGTCGCCGGCTTTTGTACGGTTCTGTGCTACAGCTTTCCCGATCTGTTGACGGTCGAAGAAGCATGGGCAACCTATGCCAAAAACGATCGCCTGATTCGACTTTTGCTTCACGTCGTTTTGATCACAGCGTTTTTGCTAGGGATCATCAGTGTGATTCTTCGCAATCGTAAAACCCTTGGCTTTGTGACGCTAGGAATCGTGTTAATGGCAAGCCTGATGGGCGGCTCCGAAGCGACCGCTCGAACCGACGGAACAGGAGCCTTCTATCTCGGACTCGATTTCTTCTTACTAAATTTGATAATGCTTGGCGCGATCTTCATTCCGATTGAACGCTTGTTCAAGAAAAATGACCAGCCGATATTACGCTATGAATGGAGAGAGGATCTCCTGTATTTTTTTGTCAGCACGCTCTTCGTGCAGACGCTGACCTACCTTTCTCTCAACCCTTCGTTGACGATTTTGGCGTCAACTGAATGGGCAGTCGGGATCCGGTCTTGGATCGCTAACCAGCCCATCTGGTTGCAGTTCCTTGAAATCATGTTCTTGACTGATTTCGTTCAGTATTGGGTTCACCGAATTTTCCATCAAACGTCCTGGCTTTGGAAATTCCACGCCGTCCATCATTCCGCCCAAGCCATGGATTGGATGGCAGGCTCTCGAATGCATTTCCTCGAAGTCATCTTTCTTCGCGCTTGCACGACCCTACCCATGTATGTGCTTGGCTACGCCGAGTCAGCGCTTTACGCGTACATCTTTTTTGTATACCTCCTTTCCGTTTTCATTCACTCTAACATTCGAATTCCATTTGGGGCGTTACAATATGTGATCGCGACACCTCGTTTCCATCACTGGCATCATGGTGTTGAAGACGAAGCGATCGATAAAAATTTCGCGATTCACTTTCCGATTATCGACATGGTCTTTGGAACGTTTCACATGCCTGGCGATCGCTGGCCCAAAGGCTACGGGATCGGGGGTCACCCGGTCCCTAAAGGATTCTGGAAACAGTTTCTTTATCCATTCACCAAAGACAAACCTAAGAGCCTATCCTAAATCCATGTTTGTAATCCTAACCCGGCGCGTGAGCGAGAGATTTTGAGGGATCGGTCACTCGGGATAGGCTCTTAGTACGTTTGCGACGCGCAGTGTCGTGGATAGCAGGCGTCTTTCGGCGCAAAAACATGACCACCAAAGTGGCACGGTCATTTTGAGACCAACAAACCACTAATCAACTTCGAGACGAACCTCAAGAAACTTTTTGGCTGCGTCTACTCCCGCCGCAATGTCCCAACCCGGCACCACGGGTTCAAGCATTACCGGAGTGACTTTGCCATCAGCGGCAATCAGCGTCTCCAGCGCCGCTGGGTCGGGAGAATTCCCGCCGAGCCCAGGTGCATCCGAAGCAAATGTACGCAGCAAATCCATGCCACCAAAACTACACGCTTTCAACAAACCTACCGATCTAAAACCATCGGGAAGTTCGTAGTTCGCACGCTGCCAGACTGCTCCATCCCAGCCATAGACGAATCCAATCCATTCACCATAAGGCACCGGATTCAGATCTCGTCCCCACCAGGCCGGAGCGCCAGCCAGAAGATCCGTCTCTTCCTCCCCGAAATACTTGGCGGACTCACGAAAATAAGTCTCTGAATACTCGTGATCATGTCCAACTAAAACCGCTTTACCGTCTTCTTGAAAAAGCAAACAAGCCCAGTTCCCTCCTCCGTCGTTGTACAACCAACGATCCGGTTTTGCATAAGCACTATCCGCCCATCCACGCGCTGCACAAACCACCGATAAGGCTGCCCACCCAGCACGCAACGAACGAGGTGAAGGCAATTCTAATTTAACAAGTGGCATGATCAGTCTGCCCCTCCTTTAAAAACACTAAGCCTGTTAACCCAAAGTCGGATTTACCCCAAAGTCCGATCTAAGCAGACACTTTAAGCAGCGGTGCATTGCGATCCAACCGAGTTGCAGCGATGAAACGACTTACCAGATTTTCTCGCAATAACTCAAAAAAGTCACTCGACTGAATTCGTTCTAGTAACCTTGGTTCGACTCCGATTTTATGTAGCCATCCATCGAGGATTGGCATCTCGATTCGAACCCAACCAGTAGGGTCCATTTCTAACCAGATCCCAGGCAACGAATAAATTCTATCGCCACAGTGAACATCTAATGTCGCATTGGCCGAACCGTCTTTCCCCAAACAAAGATGAATCTGAAAACGACCGATTGCACTTTGCTGCCCGCCAGTTTCAAAACCAACCCCAACCGGTTTTTCTTGTTGATGCAAACATACGCGTTCAGCAGCGACGTCAGAGGTAAGCGAATCTAGCGGGCTGGAAACCGCGGCCTGCCGAGGTTTGGAAACATGGGTGTAGATCGTTGTCGTCTCCAAGTTCTTATGCCCCAACAATTTTTGGATAAAACGAATATCAGTGCCGTTTTCAAGCAAATGAGTCGCAAAAGCGTGCCGCAAAGAATGAGGCGTAATCCGTTTGGCAATCCCAGCTCCCTCCACCGTTGTACGGACAATCCGCTGGACTGTTCTAGGAGAAATATATCGCGACCCCGGACCGTTTGAGGTCGCACGGCTACTGCCAGGGAACAAGTAGCCTTTGAATCCCGCGAGCTCCGCCTGATAAAAAAGCAGTTTTTTATAAGACTTTGGAAGACAGACTATCCGATCTTTGCAACCTTTGCCGTCTCGCACCCAAATCAGATTGCGATCAAAGTCAACACTTCGCCACTCCAGCTTACTTACTTCACTCACCCGAAGTCCCGTTGCATACATGAGTCCAATAAGCAATTTGTCGCGAGTCGTGATAGCCGCATCCAACAACCGAAGTACCTCTTGGCGACTCGGAACCACGGGCAAACGTTTTGATTTTCTTGGAGTAGCAAGCCCAAGTGTGACATCGCGTCCACAGAACTTGTCGAAGGCCGTCCGAATCGCGGACAACGTAACGGCGAGCGTTGATGGCTGAGCACCACCATCTACCAACAATTCAAGAAACTCACGGACCGATTCTCGGCTAACCAAGTTAGGTCGACGCCCAAACCAGCTCAAGAACCCACGAAGACAACTTGAATAAGATTTGATTGTCCTTGGTCGATAACAACGAATTTTTAGTTCACGTCGCACCGCTTGAATGAACTGCTCAGCGGACGGCCGCCCCTGAATGATTGGATGACACGTCGCCATTCGCTGCTCGATAGATGGCGTTGCAGCTAACCGTCCACGAGCCGCGCGATAGGGCTGTCCATTGTTGTATGTGTGTTCTGCCATGAGTAAACCATATCTAAAAGAAAAGAAATCACTGGTAACAGGAAAAGCAGCCAACCA
>CAZQQR010000442.1:0-3475 GCA_964595515.1 uncultured Pirellulaceae bacterium | reverse complement strand
GAGTTCCCGGCACTAAAGTGCCGGGCTTGAAAATGCCGTTCCTCCGGAACTAACCCTATCGTCGCGATCTGTTTTTGAACCGTTTGTTTTGAACTACGTAGTCAAATCATTGCCGACTTCGAGGGACTGCCACCCTTGCTGGAAGTGTGTTCCAGAGGAACGGCAGTTTCTAGCCCCGAAATTTATTCTGGCTCCTCCTGTTAATTAAAAAACGCCCCGCCACAATTGACGGAGCGCTTTTTGTTCGATTTGCCTGCCCGATAAAAACAAGCAATAATCGGATGACCCGTTAGTGCGAGGTCAGCCTGGTGCCAAAAACATTTTGGCGACAAAGTGATTAGGGGCAAGGCAATCACTTTGCTAAGATCCAGGTTGACCCCACGGGTCGGTGTCGCCATTGAACTTTCCAATGGCCACTCAACGTCTTTACCTAAGGCAATCGACGTGCCAACCCTGAAAAATATTTGGGGTGGAGATTCGTTTGTCAGTTTGAGCGATCCTGCGGAGCATTGTTCTGTTTTGCTACGATTGGCCATGGGAAACTGTCTCAGGATCATGCAAATTCGCGATTTTCAGGAAAACGGAAGTGGCTGATCTGCGTGAAGTGAGTTCTGGCTTGGGGATTCCGGTTGGTAATTTGCTTCGGTGGTGCTGGAGGTTTATTTGTGGTTGGTTAGAGAAACCAGATCGCTTTTTGGGGCGTTTAGATCGTCTTCAACTTGAAGTAAGATCAAATCTCCCAATATCCAATCCGAGGATCACATGCGAAAAATTGCCCAATTGGTTGGCTTGTTCTGTTGTGCGGTTTTGAACGCGATTTCTTGTCCAGTTCAGGCCGATGAGCGACCCAATATTCTGTTTGCTTTTGCTGACGATTGGGGAAGACATGCTTCGGCCTATGCGGCTGTCGATGGTCCGGGGACTGAAAATGATGCGATCCAAACGCCCAATTTTGATACGCTCGCCAAGTCCGGAGTTTTATTCAACAACGCGTTTGTGAATGCTCCCTCGTGTACTCCGTGTCGCAGTTCGTTGCTTTCGGGGCAGCATTTTTGGCGGACCAATACTGGAGCGATTTTGCAGGGAGCGGTCTGGGATGAGTCGATTCCGAGTTGGCCGTTGCTGCTTCACGACGCCGGGTATCACGTTGGGTATACGTATAAAGTTTGGTCGCCCGGAACGCCGAGAGACGCGCCAATTGGTGGTGCTCCCAACGCTTATGCAAATCAGGGGCGTAGTTGGAATGGATTTTCACAATCAGCCACCAAGATGGTCGCCAATGGAAAGAAATTGGACGAGGCCAAACAAAGTTTGCTGAAACAAGTACGTGGAAACTTTCAAGACATGTTGGCTGCTAAAAAAGAAGGTCAACCATTCGCTTATTGGTTTGGCCCAACCAACGTGCATCGAAAATGGACCAAAGGATCAGGGAAAGACCTGTGGGGGATCGATCCTGATTCGCTTAAAGGAAAACTGCCTCCGTTTTTGCCAGATGTCCCGGAAGTTCGGCAGGATTTTGCTGACTATCTCGGCGAAGCCAAAGCCTTCGATGAGGCGCTGGGTGTCTTAGTTGAAGAGCTTAAAAAGACAGGCGAGTTTGAGAACACGCTGATTGTGATTTCGGGTGATCATGGGCCGGCTGGATTCCCGCATGGCAAATGTAACCTTTACGATTTCGGAACGAGGGTTTCGCTGGCCATTTCCGGCCCGGGTGTCAACGGCGGGCGTGTCGTGGACGATTTCGTTTCGCTTCCGGACCTTGCGGCGACTTTTTTGGAATCAGGTAAAGTCGAAAAGCCTGGCGTCATGACGAGCAAGTCAATTTGGCCGACTTTGAAGTCCCATCAATCGGGATTGGCTGATCCAACGCGAACGCATGTCTTTATTGGTCGCGAACGCCATGTGGCGGAGGCGCGGGCAGACCAATTGCCGTACCCGCAACGAGCGATTCGAACCAAGGATCATTTGTTTGTCATCAATTTCATGCCAGACCGATTTCCACTTGGCGATCACTACCAGTTAAATGGCGGAGACGAGCCGACGGTCGAAGCGTTAACGCAGAACACGTTTGTGACGTTGCCAGACGAAGACGCTGGGCCGACCAAAGCTTGGATCGTTTCCAATCGTCAGGATGAAAAAGTAAAACCGTTCTTTGAGCATGCTTACGGGAAACGTCCGCGAGAAGAGTTGTTTGATCTAAATAGTGATCCACATCAAATGAAGAACTTGGCCGGCGAGCCTGACTACCAAGGGGTCGTGACTCAGCTTCGTGAACAGTTGATGCAAGAACTATTGGCGACGAAGGATCCTCGATTGGTCGATGAAGGCAAGTTTTTTGAAACGCCGCCGATGGCTGGGCCTTTGCCTGCGAGTGCGACTAAAAAGAAACGCAAAAAGAAAAAGTAAGGTGCATTGCAGTCGCCAATGGCCGTCACCAGTTGCTTGTTCGGTTTCGTGAAGGTAGTAAGGACCGGCGGAAAAAAGTGGAGGCTGCCGAGATTCGTATGTTGATTTGTCAAACAAGGACTGGGCCAGTCGAGTTGCATGGAAGAAGAGCCGGAACTAACCGGGAATACGGTCGTTATTTCGTTGAACCCGAATTCGGGAGCGAAAGATCAAGGTGCGATCGCGCGGAGCTTGGCGAAAGAGCTTGAGTCGTTGGGGATGCGAGTCGAGGTTCTGACGGATATTGAATTGGTAAAATCGACGGTTGGGGATTTACTGGATCGATCAGATTTGAGAGCGGTGGTGGCAGCGGGTGGTGATGGAACTGTTTCGCTGCTTGTTAATTGTCTTCCGCCAGAGACGCCGATCGCGATCCTTCCGCTAGGAACGGAAAATTTGTTGGCCAAGTACCTCAAATTGGTCGTTGCACCTCAGCGATTGGCAGAGCGGCTTGCTGAGATTATCCATCAAGGTCGAACGGTTCGGCTGGACGCCGGTCGGGCTAATGGAAAATTGTTCATGGTGATGGCAAGCTGCGGGTTTGACGCCGACGTTGTCAATCGCTTGCATCGAAATCGCAAAGGCCACATTCATCATTGGTCGTATGCGAAACCGATTATCGGTGCGGTGCAGCATTATCGTTATCCGACCCTGAGGGTCGTCGATCTTGATTCAAAAAAAGCGATTGAGGGTAAATGGTTATTCGTGTTCAACGTGCCACGTTATGCGATGAATTTGCCGTTTGTTGTCGACGCGAATCCATGGGATAACCGGTTGGATATTTTGACGTTCCGTGGCGGAAAGTTGCTTAGGTCGTTATTCTATTTGGGGACCGTTTTGATTCGCCAGCATCGACGATGGAAGTTTGCCCAGCACGAAGTTTTATCTCGGTTTCGAATTGAGGCGGATGAGGAGGTGGCGTATCAGTTGGATGGTGATCCGGGTGGAACGTTGCCGTTGGAAATTGAATCGGTGGCAGCGAGAGTTCGGGTTTTTGTGCCGGAAGAGTTTGAAGTTTGATTTGAAGATT
>CAZQQR010000441.1:0-3504 GCA_964595515.1 uncultured Pirellulaceae bacterium | reverse complement strand
TCAAAGGCCAGCAACTTGCACAGCGTTTGACTCTACTCGAGATGTACGAGCCGCAACCAGCCATTGGACGCTCGCATACACGCCAACCAATGCTCCGGTAAAGCAAAGATCGCCCAGCAACGTCGCTCGGTAGAAAGGAATCGCTGCGGTATAGCAGTGAATCAATCCATCAAAGGTCGAAGGATACCATCCTCCGATCACCCAAACGGCTGCATTCGTAAGCAGATAGAACGTGGTGGACATCGCGATAGAAGCGACCATAAAACGTCCGGCTTGTTTGCGTCCAAGCTGCGGGAAATCGGCTTTCTCACAAGAACCTTGCTCACAAGAACGTTTAATCCAAATCCCAAGCAGTCCAGCAACCCCAAGCCCCACGTAAACAGACAGCGTCAACGTCCAATCGTAAACGCCCAGTTTCAGGTCGCTCAAAATCATGACAAACAACAAAGCCACAATCGCGACCGACGAGCGGCGAAAGAAAAACGCCCCAAACAAAACCAAAGCAGCGACCGGTTTAAAATTCGGCATATCCAATAACCAGAACCGACTGACAAAACCCAGGACGATGATCGCCAAGAAAACGAGGGCTTCTACAACAAACCGGTTTTCGGCCCAACGAACAGACGGCTTTACAGAATTGGTTTGGCTTGGGTTCATAGCGGTCAAAAGATTTAATTTAATGAAAGTGGATTCGCCTGAATTGATTCAGGTGGCAGGGTCCAATTCTAGGTAGAACGCCAATCGTGCGACAGTCACATTCCGCGATCAAACTAGGGATATTTACCAAACGACCATTGAATCAGGTCACCAGGCTTCACGTCGCACGCCCCGCAACTGCGATCGCCCAGTTCACCGTTTACTTTGTAGACCCAGTTGTCGCCATCACCCAGCAGATTGGTGACGCCGCCAATTGATTTTACAAATGCGGATTCTCCTTCGCCGGAAGACTCAAACTTCAAATCGCCCAAGTTCTGAGCACGCTTCAAAATCGAATGTACGGTTGAATCTTCGGAGCAAGGCACGTCGACTGAAATTTTTTCTCGATCAGAGTTAAAGACAATATTCAGCTGCACAGTGCCGGCAACTTTCTGGCTTCCTCGATTTGAAACATCTGAGCTAGCCGGTTTTGTAACCGCCGAATCACAGCCGCAGAAAATCGCAACCAGCAGACCCGCGATCGCCATCCACGAGGTTGCGGAACTCAACAAGCGTTTCGATTTTCGCACCTGAGGATAAGTCTCGACGACTTTCTCTACCTGATTAACGACAAAACCCAAATCTCGATTCATAACGTACTCTCGCATTGCATCCCAATTCCACCAATAATCGTTGATCTTAGCAGCCAGCGCCAGATGTTTCTATTTCAGATAAGAACCTACCGATGACAAAAAAGGAAACGGCAACCGCAATTCGTGTTCGAGACGTCCAGCCCAACATCGCGATCGTTGAAATGGATCTTCCGGGATCCAACGCAAATATACTTAACGATCAGCTGTTCAAGGAACTCGATGAAACCATGGCCGAATTGGCCGAGCGGAAAGATTTAGATGGAGTGATTTTAAAATCAGCCAAACCAAAAATCTTTGTTGCTGGAGCGGACTTGAACAAGATCGTAGCCACACTCGATTGGCCTGACGAAGAGATCATTCGGTTCTGTGAAAAGGGCAGGGCGGTGATGGCGAGATTTAGCCGCTGCCCGTTCGTTTCTGTTGCTGCGATTCACGGCGCGTGTGTTGGCGGCGGACTTGAGTTGGCCCTTTGGTGTGACTGTCGAATCGCGACTTCTGACCGGCGAACAGTATTGGGATTGCCGGAGGTGAAACTTGGCTTGGTTCCAGGTTGGGCAGGGACGGCACGGCTTCCCAGAATCGCAGGAATCAAACATGCGATGGATTTGGTGACCAGCGGTCGTCTCGTGTCAGCGGCGGACGGAAAAGAAATGGGGTTCGTTGACGCCGTTGTGGAAGAAGAAAAATTAGTCGAAGAAGCCGTCGCAATGATCGGCCGTGTTCGAACGTCGGAGTCATTCGTCCGAGATCGACGTGCGATTATGGGGCCGGTTTCCGATGTTGGTGATCTGGAGAAAGCGGTTTATGAACTTGGAACCAAGATTGTTGAAAATGAGGACGTGTTTCCTTTCGCTCCGACGGTAGCACTAGAACACATGGCGAGGACGGCAGGTGGTTCGATCAAGGAAGCTTGGGATAGTGAGTCGCTTGCGATGGCTCAGGTTTACGGAAGTCCCGCCAGTCGCGGCTTGCTGAATCACTTTTTCTTGGTGGACAGAAACAAAAAGCAACCTGGACTGGTAGACCTTGAACTAACCCCAAATCCGATCACGTCGATCGGCATTGTGGGTGCAGGGGTGATGGGCAGACTAATTGCCAAAGATTGTTTGAAGAACGGGATTGATGTCGTGATCTTCGACGCCGTCAAAGGGCTGGCTGATTCCGTCGCTGATGAGCTTGGGGAAAAGAATGATCGGGCAACCATCACGGCAACTTCTGAATACGAAGGGCTTGGCCAGGTGCCACTTGTAATTGAGTCCGTTGTCGAAACGGTCGACGTTAAAAAAATCGTTCTGAAAAAGATAGAGTCGGTCGTCGATAAAAAAACGCTGATTGCCAGTAACACGTCGGCGATTCCGATTGAAAAAATGGCTGGGTTCCTTAAACACCCAAGAAATTTTTGCGGCATTCATTTTTGCCACCCGGAATTGATGTCGTTGGTAGAAGTGATCGCCGGTCCCCATTCGTCCGAGCAAGCCATCGCCAACGCAGTTGGGTTTGTCAAAGGATTGAGAAAGATGCCTGTCGCGATGAACGATGGGCCGGGCTTTGTGGTCAACCGATTGTTGGGCGCGATGATCGACCAAGCCATCAATCTCTTCTGTGAAGGGTTTGAGATCGAAATGATTGACCAAGCAATGCGCGAATTTGGTTTTCGCGGCGGACCATTTGAGATCCTGGACATCGTGGGCGTCGATACTTGCATGTACGCTGGCCGGACGATGTGGGAGTCAGGCCTGAAGTGTGTTGGCCTCACGCCGGTGCTTCCAAAAATGGTCAAAATGAACCGGATCGGACGTAAGACCGGAAAAGGGTTTTACCATTACCCCGACCCGGCAGGCGAACCGGTATGGAACGACGATGTGCTCGAGCTTATCGGAGACTATCGAAACAACTCCGCGTCGCATGGGTCGCTTGATGAAACGAACGTTGGAAAAACGAAGGCTGAAAAAACTCAATCTGCGATTCACAGTGAGATCGTTAATTCGATTCTTTCTGTCGTCGCATTGGAAGCGACTCGAATTTTGGACGAAGAAATTGTGGCGGATCACCGCGATATCGACTTGTGCATTATTCACGGATTTTCATTTCCGCAGCACCGAGGTGGGATTTTGTTTTGGGCCGACCAAATCGGCTGGAAGCGAATAGAAGAAATTCTGGCAGACCTAGGTTCAAAGCAAGAACGTTTGTTGCCAAGCGCGATCATTAAAAAGAT
>CAZQQR010000440.1:0-3511 GCA_964595515.1 uncultured Pirellulaceae bacterium | reverse complement strand
CGTTGGCCAAAAAAGCACGCTGCTAGTCCTCGCCAAATTTCTTCTTCAACACAAAAGAAACAATCACTTGCATCCCATCTCCTGGTTCATTGAAAATCCTGTCAAAGTCGCAGTGGGCATCATCCTGCTGACGATGTTTGGCGGCATTGCGATGTTCAATATGCCGATGCAGCTTACGCCCAACGTACAACGTCCGACGCTTTCGATTGACGCGAATTGGCCGGGGGCGAGTCCGCAAGAAATCGAAAAAGAGATCGTCAGCGAACTGGAAGAACGACTTACGAGTGTCGAAGGTGTCACGAAGATGACTTCGTCTTGTGGCGATTCCGAAGGCGAGGTCGATTTGGAGTTCGCCGTCGGAACCAACATGGACGAAGCTCTTCTAAAGGTGAACAGTCAGCTGCAAACGATGCGCGACTATCCCATCGATGCAGATCCACCCACCATTCGGTCGTCCAATTCCAACGACCGCAGTGTCGCCTGGTACATCCTCAGTACTCGTCCGCCGTCGACTCAGGAAATTGAAGACTTCACCCGCCAACATCCTGAGCTCAAATCCGAGATGGAACATGTTGCGAGGGCGACCCATCCCGGCCTCAGGTATTTTCGGTTACTCAACGTTGCCAAAGAGCATCCTGTCGCGGAAGTATTAATCAAAGGCGGAGCTGATGTAACCAAGTTTCGAAAGTTTACCGAAGACGCGATCGAATCAGAGTTCGAGAGGGTTGAAGGCGTTTCCGACGCACAAGTTCGAGGTGGAGAACAAAGACAAATCCAGGTAATCTTTGATCCGGATTTACTGGCGGCCCGAGGGCTGACGATTGATCAGCTTCGCAACGCACTTATCCAAGACAACCAGGATATTTCTGCTGGTGATTTCTGGGAAGGCAAACGGCGATACGTTGTCAGGACGCTTGGCCAGTACCGCGATGTCAGCGAAGTCGCAAAACAAATCATCACGACGGAGAACGGTCAGCCGATTTACATTTCTGACATTGCCGAAGTCAAAATCGGATACCAAAAACCAAGCGGAACTGTAAAACGATATGGCATGGAGACTTTGTCGATCAGCGTCACTCGTGAGTCGAGTGCCAATTCGATCGACGTCGTTCAAGGTTTGGACGCCAAAGCCAAAAAACTCAATGACACTGTGCTGGCGCAAAAGGGACTGATCCTCAACAAGGTTTACGATGAGACGGTCTACATCAACAGCGCGGTTGGACTGGTTCAACAAAACATCATGTTGGGCGGTTCGCTAACGATCATTATTCTGATGCTGTTTTTGCATCTGCGCGGACGCACATTGATCCTTGTGCCCATGTTGATCGCTTCCAGCGTCGCAGCGATTTTGATTCATCCTTTGTTCTTTTTGGCGACTCTGGCGTTGGTGCTTGTTTCGGGAATCTGGTTTGCGAGAGGAACGCTGGTGGTAGCGCTCGCCATCCCAACAAGCATTGTTGGCACTTTTTTAATTCTGAATACGCTTGGCCGATCCCTCAATGTGATCAGCTTGGCGGGACTTGCATTCGCTGTCGGCATGTTGGTCGATAATGCAGTCGTGGTGCTTGAAAACATTTACCGGTATCGCCAGATGGGCCGCTCTCCGATGGATGCCGCTAAAGAAGCGGTTGGAGAAGTCTGGGGGGCCGTGCTGGCGTCGACTTTGACGACACTCGCCGTTTTCCTGCCAGTGATTTTCCTTCAAGGCGAAGCCGGCCAGTTGTTCATGGATATCGCGTTGGCAATCAGCGCCGCGGTCGGACTGTCGTTGTTGGTTAGCGTTATTGTCATTCCAACCGCTTCGGCCAGACTGATTGGAAATGCAGCGGTAGAGCGTGCCACCAATCCAGGGCGACTCGAAAAAGCGATTGCATCCGTCGGCACGTGGTTCACGAATCTTATCATTGGAGTCAATCGTCTTATTCAAAAAACGGTTGTGGGACGCTTGGCTGTCGTGGCGGGGGTTCTAGCCCTCGCGGGAGTCGCTGGATATTACTTGATGCCAGAGATCGAATACCTGCCTTCGGGAAACCGAAATCTTGTTTTCTCGCGAATCCTTCCGCCTCCAAGTTACAACGTGAATCAGTTGGCGGAGATGGGAGCCGAAGTTGAATCGGTGCTCAGGCCGTACTGGGATATTGACCCGTTCAACGAAGACACTTCCCACCTCGACTATCCAGTGATCGCAGACTACTTCTTTGTTGCCAGAGGCCGAAGCGTATTTGTTGGGCTTCGTGCTCATGATCCGATGAACGCTCGCCAGTTGATCGACATGGTCAAAAACAAACTTGGGAAACGTTTTCCCGGCGCATTTGTTACAGCGTCTCAATCAAGTCTTTTTGGGCGTGGATTGGGCGGCGGCCGCGATATTGATATTGAAATCCAAGGTCCGGAACTGGAAAAGCTGGTTGAAATTGGCGGTGGCATTATTGGTTTAGTCAAACAGAATTTTCCGCCAGACACCCAAGCCAGGCCTAACCCAAGTCTTGACCTGAGTAGTACGGAAGTCCATGTCCGACCAAGACCTGAACGCGCGATGGCGCTTGGGATCTCTAATCGAGAACTTGGCTACGTCGTCAACACACTGATTGATGGAGCCTACGCAACCGACTATTTCCTCGGCGGAGAAAAGATCGACCTCGTGTTGCTGGGTACAAAAAGCTACGACGCTCGAAAACAGGATTTGCAGCAGCAATATATCGCGACCAGAAACTCAACGGAGCCAATCCGACTGGGGTCCGTTGCGACCATTGAGTACGGCAGTGGGCCAGAGGAAGTCGTTCGTCGTGAGCGAGAACGTTCGATCACAATCGAAGTCTCTCCGCCCGATGAATTGTCGCTGGAGCAAGCGATCGAAAAAATTGAGAGGGATGTCATTCAACCTCTCAAAGACGATGGGACTTTGACAGGTGAATACAAAGTCAACCTGAGCGGGACGGCGGACAAGCTTGCCCAAACGTGGACCGCGCTGCAGTGGAATTTCCTGCTGGCGATATTGATCACTTATTTATTAATGGCAGCGCTGTTTGAGTCTTGGATCTACCCGTTTGTGATTATTTTGAGCGTGCCCATGGGTGCGGTTGGAGGAATTGTTGGATTGAAATTACTTGGATTTTATCTACAAGCCCAAGGCGAACCCACTCAATCACTCGACGTTCTGACGATGCTGGGATTTGTGATTCTGGTTGGCACCGTGGTGAATAATGCGATCTTGATTGTTCACCAATCGCTTGTTCACATGAAAGAGGGGCAGGATTCGAGCGAAGCGATTTCAAACAGTATTCGAAACCGAATTCGTCCGATCTTTATGACAACCATGACGACCGTGTTTGGGCTTTCACCGTTGGTGTTTTTCCCAGGAGCAGGAAGCGAGCTTTACCGAGGCCTTGGAAGCGTCGTGCTCGGCGGGCTATTGGTTTCGACTTTCTTTACGCTCGTTTTGGTCCCGACCCTGTTCAGTCTGATGTTGGATCTAAAAAGTACTATGAGAGGAATGCTGGGCTTGAAAGCC
>CAZQQR010000439.1:0-3529 GCA_964595515.1 uncultured Pirellulaceae bacterium | reverse complement strand
CGCCTTCGCGCCTCTGCGAGAGAAAGTCTCCCCCCCAAAAAACCAATCCAACGTCAAAGTATTTCTGGACAGGATGAACAAGATATACAGGATGAATTTCCCAACATGAAATTCACAACATCATGTTAATCATGTAAATCCTGTCAAAAAACAACGACGACAGTGACTCAAAATTTGCTCGCTGAGACGCAGAGTCGCTGAGAAACAGACTAGCCCCTCGCCTCTCCACCAAAAACTCTGCGCCTTCGCGCCTCTGCGAGGGAAAATTTCAAACAACGGATTTAGTCGAACGCTCTGCCTTCACCAATCGAAACCCAAAAAAGCGGATCACCAAAATCCCCAACACCAAAACGATGATTCCCGTTCCAATAATCACCACAGGAAGCATCACCTGCCCAATTTGAAAAGTTCGTCGTTGCAATTGGAAAACGAAGAAAGGCAGCGCGACCGCACTGAGCTGAAGCACCAACAGAACTGGTGCCCATAGTCCGAAATTGAATCGTCTTGAAAACAGCAACAGGACCGCAGGAAACACAATGAACAAACCAACAGCAAACATAAACCCGCTGGTTACTCCAACGCCCTCCCAGTTTCGCGCCGCAGTTATGCCAGTCAGCACTGGCACCTGAGCAAACGCCAACGCACCACAGACGATCGAAGTTGTCATCATGAACCCAACGATCGACAATGGTTTTCGTTTAGGCGTTGAATCGTCGTACTGTGACCCAAGAACTCGCCATCCAAAAAATCTGAGGGCGATGATCGGAAGTGATAACGCCAGGAACAAACAGGGAAAGTACCCGGCATAGTAAAGCTCCTCTCGGTTGCGAAAATTCAAACCGACATCAGGATCAAAAAACGTCATATAGCCCAGCATCCAAGCCGCGGCGAGTGGAACGATCGCGCAGACCAGCCATGAAAACCTGGTCAACAAAGTCTGAGGGCTAAGCACCGTCCAAATGCTCAACAACGCCGCTTGACCAAGCACCACACCGAGCATCGCAAAAACCAAATACTCTTGGAAATTTTGAGGCGGCCCACCGCCAAAACGATCAAGCAGGGGAAATACAAAACGATTGTTGAGCAAAAACAAAATGGTCATTACCCCAAACAACACGCAACCAATTTTTGCGTCTCGCTGCATCACTGACTTTTTGATTTCGTCTTTCACAATGATCGAGCGTACCCAAGGTGTTTTTGAAAAATTAAAATTCGACAAACCGAGTTGGCGTTCGGCTGCTTGCCGAGATCGGCCAAGTGCTAATCGGGACGCCGTGAAATTGTACCCAGCGGAAAACCAGCAACCTCAAACCATCATACCAACCGCCACTCGGCTTGGTAATTCAGACCCAGCGTAATGATTTTCTGAAGAAGCTGCTCGTACCCGATTCCAATTGACTCGGCTGACTCGGCCAAATCTTCACCATAGGAAAGATTGGGATTAGGGTTGGCTTCGATCACAAAAACCTGCCCATCGTCCCGCAACCTTAAATCAAGGCGTCCATATCCGCTCAGCGACAATGCCTTGTAAACTCGCTTGCAAACCTGATGAATTCGCTTTTCAACTTCTTTCGAAATCCCTTCAGCACGCTGTGTTTTGATCCCAAGTTTTTCCTGATGCTTGAGGTCCCACTTCACCCGCGAAGTCGCGATTCTCAAATCACCTTCTTTCGCGTTTTCAAAAATCATTTCCCAGACCGGGTAAACCTTGAGTTGTCGATTTCCAACGACACCCACGTACAACTCTCGCCCTTCGATAAAAGACTCGATCAGGGCATCCGTTTCCGTCTCATCATGAATGAATTGAACACGATCATCTAACTGAGCGTCGTCGTAAACGACGGAGTCTTTTGTGATCCCCAGAGACGCATCCTCCGAAGCCGATTTGACCAACAACGGAAACTGAATCCCTTTTGGCCGACGAGTTTTCTTGCCACGCGGAACCACAAAAAAATCAGGCGAACTAATTTTGTGGAATGAGAGAATCTTTTTGGCAAGTGGCTTGTCGCGAGAAAGCAACAGACCTCGTGGATTGCAGCCGGTGTAATGCTGCTTCATTAGCTCTAGATAACTAACAACGTGATGATCATAAACACCGACACCATGAAACTCTTCCAGGAGATTAAACCAAACGTGCGGTTTAAAGTCTTCCGTCGCCCGGCGCAGGTCACCAAGATCATCATAAACGCCCAGAGCGAGCACTTCGTGTCCGAGTTCTCGCAGCGTATTAACCACGTCGAATTCGGTTTTCCATTCGAGGATTTCCTCTTGTGAATATCCGTCCAGATTCTCTGGCGGGACCAGCGTCTCGTGCATCAAAACGAGGACTCGAAGTTTTCTCATTGTGACGCTGTGATCGTTTTTATTGCTGGGAAGGAAAGAATGGGAGCAATCGCTCTTGAATTCCAGCTTTGAGAGAAAGATGAACGCAGTCGGAAGATTTGACCGCCAAATAGTCGGCAGTGATCCAGCGTATCAAGTGTTCGGACTAAAGGAAGTGTTCGGACTAAAGGGCGACGCGATGAACACCGTGAAGGTAATTCATGGTGTGGACGGCAAGCATGATCAACAAATTTTGTCTGAGTTCCGTCTCATCACCAACAACGTATAGCTTCATCCCTCGACTTCGATCAATCATTTCTCGCAAAACCTGATTGATATTATATCGATACTCGCCGGTCCATTGAGCCACGATGCGACTGAATTCTGCGCGGTTTTTTCTTAAAAAAGCCGCTGCAGTTTTACTCCTGCGAGTCTTGGGGGTTTGGGAAAAGAGTTTTTTCAGATCGTCATCAAAGATACTTGGCTTATCCAAACTGTAATGTTGATGAAGCGATTCGTAATGTTCGCCAAGAGTTTTTGTGATTCGATGAATCGGATCAACTTTTGCTCGCGACATGACCTTGGGTTTTTGGCCTTCGATTTGCTGCATCAACTCGTCGACTAATTCAACTTTTTTGATCGCAGCCCAGCCCTCGTATTCTTTTTTCCAACGCGAACGAGATGTTAACCAAACCGCAAACGTTTCTGCAAAATCCTCGGAGGGGTGACTTTGGGCATACCAAGGCTCAAGATGCAAAACGTATTTTTTACTTTTGGGTTTAGGTTTGTAAAAAGCTGGATAAGGATCGAAGTAATTCCCAAACGTTGATTTGTAGCTTTTGCGACGGTGCAATCGATAAGCGGTATCGATCGCGTGCCCTGTTTCGTGCCGAAGAATTCGCATGCATGATTTCTTGGTGCCGCCTTCGACCTCTAGCATCATTTTGCGTTCCAACCGCATCAAGCGAGGATGAGCGAGGTAAAAAGGAATGGCGATTCCAGGAATCCCGTCTGGCGAAAACCAGTCGTCACTCAACCAGCAATGCGGACGGAGTTTTAAGCCTCGTTGCTTCAGCTCTCCGTAAAGCGTGTCTCGAACTTCTAGTAACGGAGTTTCTTCGATCTTGAGACCCAAGTCACAAATCCGCATCTCCAACAGCTCAGAGTCTTTTTTGCGAGCCCAGCTATATTCAGAAGCCTTACGAAC
>CAZQQR010000438.1:0-3530 GCA_964595515.1 uncultured Pirellulaceae bacterium | reverse complement strand
GGAGTTGCCTGAGACCAACCAATGTAGCTGAGCTTTGCACAGTCCTCAAATTCACGCAATAGAATCCAGTCTAATCGCGACATCTAAGCTAAAACCAGAACATCCAAGTGGATTGCACGGTTTCGAACAGTTCATGGAACATGACATAGCCGATGGACCGAGTTCCACATTGAACTTTGGCGGTAACTCGTGTCTCCGAACGGAGCAAGCCAGGATCGATGTCTTCGTTGGTAAATGCGACACGAACCAGCGCCGTGTTGCCTTCATCAGAATGCACATCGAGTTTCTTATCAATCGAAATGAGAGTGCCTTCGTATTCCGTTCCCGGGTTGGAAACCAATCCAAACGTTACTGTGAGTTCTTTCGATTTGCGCTGAGCCTGGATCAGGTGGTGAAGCCGTCGTTCGGGCATTTCGAGTTCGATCAACCACTCGGTATCCGGATGGACAATCGTCATTAGTTTTTGCCCGGCTAACACGGGGCGGTGCATTAGATTTTGACGAAGGTTCCAATTGATCACACGTCCATCGGACGGGCTTTTGATATTGAGTTGGCGTTGTTCTTCGAGCCGGATGGCGAGTTCGTCATTGAGGCTTGAGACCATTTGTTCAGCTGTTCGAACTTTGCCTTCAATTTCAACACGTTCGTAGGGTTCGAGTTTTTCTCGACCGTTGTCGCTCAGAATAAAACTGTTTGAGGTGATTTCAGATTTGGCTTCGGCAATGCGACCTGATAGTCCGGAGATTGCCAGCGCGATGTCACTATTGGTCATCCGGGCCAGTATTTGGTCGGCTTTTACATCGGTGTTGCCATCATCGTTAACGAAAAGTTCTTCGATCGTTCCATCGATCTTGGCAAAGACTTCGCTTTGAGTTTCAGGAATCAAACTTCCTTTTGCGCCCAGCCCAAAAGGGTATGGGAACATGGCCAAGAAAGCCAAGACACCGGCGATCGCCGCCATGATCATTAAAGACCTGCCCAGGTTTTCACCCCGGAAAGCACCCGTGATTTTTCCAAGCGATTTCCAAACGGGCATCATGAAAATCCCATGATGCTCGTCAGCGTTGGTAAGCGCCGTTTCGCCATGCTCGACGACGACATTGACTCGGTTCTTGAGAGCCGGGGTGACTCGAGCGTCTTTTAGTTGCTCAATGATCAGCGCGCCCAGTGGACTTCGTTTTGGGGCGGGTTGGCCGGGTGTTTCGGGTTCGTTGGCAGTTTCGAAAAGTGGAACGATCGCAAGCATTCGTGTGTGCGATTTGTCCACGTAGGCGTGGATCTTCTTTTCGATTTGAGGAGGAAGCTCCTCATCGCCGGTGTACCAAAGCGGTTGCCCTGTCTTAATAACGGATCGCGAAAGTGAGTTGAGGTTTTTGACTTGTTCCGAACGTCTTTCGATCGAATCGAGTCCGCTTACGGCTCGAACCCGACACTGTCGCCCTTTTCCGATGGCGACACTGACTCGATCGCAATCAATTAGACGACGACCTTCGTTGGCGATCGTGAACACGGTTTGTTCAGGGTCGAGGCCTTGATGGACTAACCGGATGAACTGCTCAAGTTGTTGCCAGACTTTTTGTTGTTCGGAGAATGAGCGGATCCGTTGGTTGCGTAAAAAATCGCTTGCGATATCGCACATTTGCGTGAGAAATCGCAAGTAACCTCGCTGCGTCGTTGGTCCCGCGCCTGATCGCTGAAAAATTTCGACTAATCCGATGGTTTGATTGTCGATTTTGAGAGGACCAACTACCAGCAAGTATTCCGTCGGATTGCCAGGTAAGTCTGTGCTGGATTCAGAGCCGGACTCTGTGTCGTTGCCCATTCCAGAGTTGGGACCGATCAAGACAGGCTCGCCTTGGTCGGCGAGTTTTTGGAGCAAGCGACCGTGGGTGGCTTGGGCTTTTTTGTCTTTGGCGAGTTTGGTTTTCTTGAGGTTGATATGGTAGTGAAGCTTCAGCGGTGCGTCCGTATTCTCCCGGACCCAGATCGCTCCACCAATCGATGCCAACGCGCTGGTGGTCCGCGTCAAAAACCCTTCATAAAAATCTTCAACGGAACAATCGGTTTTAGCGAGGTCCGCGATCTCTTGGACGAGGACTCGGATTTGGTTTTTGGTCTGATCGACGAGTTTAGAATCAGGGCTCGCCATGGTCTCGGCAGTCGGCTTTTTCTCAAACCGCTTTGGAATTTCTGTTGAGACCTCTGCCGGGCTCTCCATCTGATTTTCAGCAGGTGTGTCTGTTGGATCACTCCCTTGTGAGGTTTTCGTTTTGCTCGACTTAACGAAACCTGAAGGATCGGCGCTGATTGGGACCGATGAATCAAGTGGAATGTTTTCGTTGGGATCGAGAGTCATAGGGGCCGACATTTTCCAGTGAATAAAAGGTCTGCTGCGATAGACAGCAGCACCTCGTTTCCGCGATAATTGGCGGCGAACTTTCCCGAAATTCAACGAGTATGGCAAGCTCGATTTCGGTTCAGATTGAATTCAACAAGGAATCGATCGGAACTTTTGTTCGTGATAGCATTCGAACGTTTCTATAGTGGCAGCATTTGGCGGATACATGAGACTGATAGGTGACTTAGATGATTTACAGCAAGCCAACAAGTTTGTTGCGTACCTCTTGGTAAATGGCGTTGAAAGCAAATTCGATCAAGACGGTGAAAAATACGAGGTTTGGGTCAAAGACGAAGATCAATGTGAATCGGCGATCGCTTATTTAGCCGAATTTAGGCAGAACCCGGACGATTCCAAATACGCAGAGTCGATTCATCAAGCCAAATCAATCGTTAAGACGGAAGAGAAAAAAAGACGAGAGATCCAACGACGTGTGGTTCGCGTTGGTGCGACGGGGATGAATCGCAAACCACGGCTGACGCTCGCGTTGATAGGAATTTCGGTGCTGGTTGCGATCTTGACCAATTTCGGTGAAGTGAAAACCGATCACCCGATTTATCAGGCGCTACAGTTTGTTTCGATCAGCGAAGATGCGGCCCTCGAGCGAAAGTTTAGTTCGGTTGAACAGGTTTCGTTTCGCCTCGCGAGTATTTCTCGAGGGGAGATCTGGAGAACAGTCACCCCAATTTTTATTCACTATGGGGTCATTCATATCCTCTTCAACGTTTACATGATTTTTCAATTTGGCAAAGTAATTGAGAACCGATATGGAATCGTGAAATACGGATTGCTTGTACTGGCAACGGCGGTGATTTCAAATCTGGCTCAAGGAACGGTTCCGTCTGGAATTGGAGGATCTCCACCGTATCTTGTTGGCTCACTCTTTATATCGTCGTTCGGCGGACTGTCGGGTGTGGTCTATGGCTTGTTTGGGTTCTTTTGGATGAAGTCGACTTATGATCGCTCGTTCGGTTTTCGCATTCCAGAATCGACAGTCGTAATTTTGATAGGCTGGATGTTGCTTTGTATGGTGCCAGGTTTTTCTATTGTATCGGTCGCCAACTGGGCGCATGGCGTCGGGTTGTTGGTCGGCATGGCAATCGGATACTACACTTCGGTGATGAAGCGTTAG
>CAZQQR010000437.1:0-3534 GCA_964595515.1 uncultured Pirellulaceae bacterium | reverse complement strand
AATAACGACAGCACCAGAAGCTGTTGGCTTTACCATTTGCCTACAACATCGTTCGATGTTGGCAGGAATCGAACCTGCAAATTGTTTGTAAGTTTAAGAGGTTGGGGACGCTCAATGTTTCAAAATGTTGTTTGCTTCGTCTGAGTCAAAAGACGTTTTTCGGCTTACATGTTGGAATCGAACCAACACCTTTAGGGTATGTACCTAATGCTCTACCAGTGAGCTAATGTTTGTATCGTCAAAAAGTAGGAGACGAAGCAAGTCGACGAGACAGGACTCGAACCTGTAACTTTAGAACTGAATCTAATGCTTTTCCGTTGTTTGTAGGCTTCAAGAGTTTGGGGACGGTTTCCCATCCAAGTTGCAAAAGCGTTTCAAGCTTTGTTAGCTACTCGCCGGTTATGTTGGTTTAGAGCCAATTTCAGGCAGAGGGTTCGCGATGTGCGTAACTATTTTGAGGATTCAGATTGGCTCACGACTTGCGGAATGGAAGCAGGCTGAAAGACGACTGGGGCCACTCAATCGCAATTTTGATTGCGTTCTTGATTTCTAAACACCAAGTTGTCGTCGAGATAAAAAAACAGCCCTCCCGAATTATGAGAGGGCGTTTCTGTTTCTGCTCAGCAAACTCAAACAAAGACAGGTGGGTTTAAGTTGGCGTTCACCAAGCCGAGATTTTTCCGAACTGAGACTCTCCCCAGTTGTAGGACGGCCTGATGCTCCCAACGGCAAGTGCTGCGTTAAAGCTAAAGATAAACAGCTAAAGATTAGGCCTAGCCGTTGGCGATAGCCGGCGATAGCCACGGTTGAAGCAGCCAGAACCGTGGCTAACGCCAAAACGGCTAGATTTACCAATCCGACTTTTAAGCTGTAAAGCTGCACCAGTCCTACTTATCAGAGTGGTCGAAGTTTGGCTCTTTGCCTTCATAAGCGCGATACAAGTCGTGAATTGCTTTCTTGAGAGCGGTTGCGGTCGCCGGATCAGCATCCTGCTTGCATTTCATTGCGGCCACCATCACTTTATGGGCTGTAATGAGCTGGTTGGTGTAATCCTTGTTGCCTTCCTTGATTCGCTGAGTCAAAAAGTACTGCGCGACGATGTGCTGAGTGTTTGTCGCATGGTTTTCTTTTGTCGTGACCCAGCGACTCATTTGATTGAGTGCTTTGGCACTTGGGGGTGTGTCAGCCAAACCGCCGGTCAACTCTTCGATCGAAGTGATCGCTTTGGCGATGGTGGCGGTGTCTTCGAGCATCTGTTCAAACCGCATTTGGTCAGCATAAATTCCGCATGGGACTTCACAATGAGGTGCAGGCGATTTTGGCCGGACGTTGTTTTCGTTTCCGATCAAAGTTGCAGAGGTTAGTACCGCAAGAGCGATCGCGGCTGTCAAAATGGTTGGCGATAAAGTTGTTTTCATGCTTGTCTCGATATTCAAAAACGGAGTTGTCGTGAAGCAATAATGTAACCGACAACGTGCCCCGTATCGACGCCCATCAACGAACGTTTTGCATGCTGGAAATTGACCACGTACGATTGGCAAGGATCGACGGACTAGCGACGAAAGTTGATTCGAACGTTTTCTGAGAAGATCACCACAAATCAAATTAGACATGTCGCTTAGATCATCATTCGAATGAACACGAAGCTCATGATCATGCCAATTAATCCGCCAGCCAGGATAACGATTGGAGTACCACCGGCGGCGTAGGCTGTTAGAGCGCCCAGTGAAAAAACGACGCCATGGAATACGGTTCCAATCTGGCCAAACGAAGTGTCATAGTCCGGCTCGGGGTCCATCGGCTGATTGTCGGGACCGAATGGTCGTACAGAGACGTTTGGTTTGAATCCGGTTTCTTTGTTACTGCGTGCGCATGGCTCGCAAACGATCCGGTCGTTTTCGATAGGCGTTCCACATTGGTTACAGGGGCGCATGCGTTCGTTTTAACCGTTGTTAAAGGCAGGCGGGTTTCACCGGTACCTGTCGTTGAGGCCTTTGGCTTCAAGAATCATAGGAACAATTTTTTCGATTCGTCTCAGTTTCGTTTCGTCTTTTTTTGCTTCCGAAATATAGTCCGCATATTCGCGCCGACGGGAAAGTGAAAGGTCGTCGAAGGCGGAGTGCAGTTGTGAGTCTTTGCTCAGACGAACTTGAAGCAAACTTGGAATGGTCAGCGGCTTGTTTCGATTTGGTTTGATTTCCACACCGGCTTCGGCGAGCTGGGTAGCCTCGAGAATGTACTTCTTAATCTGTCGAACTTTGAGGTCCTTTAAACTCGAAAACCGCCATTGGCGAAGTGCTTTGGTTTTGCCTTCCTGTGCGTTTGTCAGTACCTGGCCGGCGTCTTTTAAGAGGGCGCCTTGGTAAAACCAGATTCCGAAATAGGCTTTTGCACAAAATATTCCAACCACGTTTTTGCCGTTTTCAGCCACATAGACCGGCATACTCCATTTAAGCGTTTCGCGCAATCCGACGGCCGAAACGATCTCACGCAGTCGCCGCATTTCAGGCTGCCACTGCTCCAGGCTGTCAAAGTAATCATCGACGGACTTGAATTTTTTCATTCGATTCTCACTCGGAAGTCGAAAATGATATGATGGTGTCAGGCCACAGCATCGACGTGCAAGGGCAAGCTTAATTTGTGAATGAGAGTTTAGAGAATGAAGTTCAAAAAAATCCGATCCGTTGCACTCGTATTATTGTTGGTTTGTTCGGTGGCAGCAACAAGCTTGGCGCAAGACAAACAGAAGAAGAAAAAGAAGAAGCCTGCCAACCAAGGACCGCCCGCTTTGAAGGCTTTGCTAGTAACCGGTGGCTGCTGTCACGACTACAAAAATCAAACACAGATTTTGACCGAGGGGATCAGTCAGCGTGCCAAAGTCGACTGGGAGGTCGTGCTAGGTTTCAGCGGCCCTAAAGACCACAAGCTTAAAATCTATCAAACAGAAGACTGGGCCGCTGGCTACGACGTGATTGTTCACAATGAATGCTACGGCGGGGTTGAGGACATCGAATTCGTCGAACGAATTGTCAAAGGACATACGAAACATAACGTTCCATTGGTGACGATTCATTGTTCAATGCACAGTTACCGATCGGCAAAAACTGACCAGTGGCGCGAGCTATTAGGTGTCACGACCGTTCGTCATGAAAAGAAAGCTCTGACCGGTTTGGACGTGGTGAACCGGGCGAGCGAGCATCCGATTATGAAGGACTTTGGAGCGACTTGGCGTACTCCGCTTGGCGAGCTTTACATGATTGAAAAAAGCTGGCCAAACATGAAGCCACTAGCGACTGCTTATGGTGTGAATACAAAGAAAGATCATCCTTGCATTTGGGTGAACGAATATAAAGGCTGCCGCGTTTTCGGTACGACGCTCGGGCACGATAACAAAACGATGCTTTGCGATGAATACTTGGATACAGTCTCAAAAGGCCTGTTGTGGGCGACAGACAAACTTACTGAAGAAGGTAAGCCGATGAAGGGCTACGAAGGCAAAGGCGTTGAGCCAATCTTGCTTCCATCCATGATGCG
>CAZQQR010000436.1:0-3555 GCA_964595515.1 uncultured Pirellulaceae bacterium | reverse complement strand
TGAAATTTGATCGTTGAAATTTGATACTTAGATTTGAGATTGGAGATTTGGAATTTGAGATTAAGAACAATAAAAACGTCTTTCCACTTCGATCTCAATCCACCCAAGATCAATCCCGTCACTACGACGAGTTTATTCCTTGGTGTCCTGATCCAGATCAATCTATCCAAGATCAATTTGAATCTTTGTAATGCTCGCTGGGTCTGCCGCCCAATCATCCATTGCGGCCGGGGCGTCCTCAAGCGAAACCGTTTTTGTGATCACTGTGTCCAAAGGGAAATCACCCTTCTCAAGCATCTTGATGACTTCCAAAAAGTCTTCCCGAACCGCATTTCGGCTGCCGCGAATATCTAGCTCTTTTAACACGAACAATTTCGTTTCGTATTCAATAGGAGCTTTGGCCCAACCAATGTAGACAACCCGGCCGGCGAAACAGACTTCTTCGACCGCCATTTTGTAAGTCATCGGATGACCGACCGCTTCGATGATCACATCGGGTCCATGCCCATCAGTAAGTTCTTTTAACCGCTTGCTAACGTCTTCGGTGCGAGAGTTGACAAACTCACTAGCGCCGCAGGATTTCGCCACATTTGATTTGGTGTCTTCAATATCAATCGCGATTACTTTTGCCCCTTGATGGTTCGCACCCGCAATCACACCAAGCCCGATCGCTCCGCAACCGATCACAGCGACCGTGTCGGTTTTGGAGACCCGACCCCGGCGCACCGCATGGAATCCGACTGTCAACGGTTCGACCAAAGCTAACTCTTGTAGCGAAAGCTTCTCTGCCGCGATTAATTTTTCGGCAGGAGCAACCGCAAACTCACAAAGCATTCCTTCCGTTTGAACACCAAGCGTTTTGTTGTGCATGCAGCAGTTTGCTCGGTCTTTTAAGCAAGCCGAACACTCGCCGCAACCTGCGTATGGAATCACAAGAACTTCTTGTCCGACATCCCAACCAGATACCCCTTCGCCAAGTTCTGCAACCGTCGCACCAATCTCATGCCCTGGAACTCGGGGATAGGTCACCAAAGGATTCAGTCCCTTGAACGCGCCAAGATCGCTGCCGCAGTAGCCTACTCGATTAACCTTTAGGAGAACTTCACCGACACCAGGGGAAGGCTTGTCTCGCTCGGACAAACAGACTTTTCCTGGCTCTGTAATTTCGATTGCTTTCATGGTCTTGCTCTAAATGGTTCGTAGTTACCAATTGATGATTAGATTGGTGAACGGTTGAAATATGGGTGCTAATGACAGGCCGCAATACTGATCTCAAACTTGATCGAGAAACGTTGGTTAGATGGTGACTTTTCCTTGGGCGGCCATCTCTTTGAATTTGGACAGTGTTTTTCGGATTCCTTCGCTGATGTCGGTGCGAGGTAAGCCCGGGAACTGTGCCTCGATCGCGGAATCTTCTAAATCACAAATGAACAAGTTGGGTGAAGCGTCAGTTGAGACGCCGGTTTCCAAGAACTCTGCCAACCCTATTTCGTCCGCAACGGATTTAACTCGGTCCAGGAATTCAGTGACCTCGATCGTCTTGCCTTTGATATTGAATGGCTGACAGCCTTCGAACGGCAACATGCAAACGCCCGCAAAGTGTGCCCCGACGTCTTCGACATAGTGATAGTTTTCACGGCCTTGGTAGGGCATCAAGAAAGGTGTCTTCTTACCGGTCGACGCACCAATGGCCAGAGCCTTCATGACTTTGGTGGGAGCTGAAGTCGTACCCAAATCGCGTCCCGGTCCAAACGTTGTGTTCAAGCGGAGCGAAACCGTCGGGATGTTCGTTTTTTCATGGAACAGCGAAGCCAGATGCTCGCCGGCAACTTTCCAAACGCCGTACAGATTGGGAGGTGCAAGCTGTGCATTTTCGGCAACCGTTGATTCTGGGTACATCGCTCGTTTGCCGTATACAGCACCTGAACTCGCGAACACGAAACGGTCGAGTGGAATATTTTTGTCAGAAATCAGATGAAACAGATTCATCGTCCCCGTCAAATTGATGTCAACGCCCTTTTCCGGAGTCGCGTCACAGGCGGGGCTTTGCAACGCACCCAAGTGAATGATCCTTGAGGGCTTAAAATCACTAATCGTTTTTTCAATTTTGGCTTGGTCGCCAAGATCAACGTTTTCGAAAACGATTTTCCCGCTTGCGATGTGTGATTCGAGCTCGTCGCCAAACCAAATTTCCAATTGGCTTTTGGATCCCGAACGGCTGGCGATCAGAATACTTTCGACCTGGTCACCGTATTCCGAAATCAATTTATAAACGGTGACTGCGCCGATGCATCCAGTACCGCCAGTGATCAAAATTCTTGCCACGATTATGTCCTTGAGTCGTTCGTGTTTTTTTGAAGATAAACACAAACGCGTTTGGTTTTCTCTATCGAAGCGAAGATTTTAGGCAAAATCGTTATTCGATCACAGGTGCAGAATCGGTAGGACTCGGAATTGACGACAAGAAGACCAAAAACTTGTCGCGTACTATCGCTGCTGTAAATACAAGTTCGATGTTAACTCTAAGAACTCGCCAAACTGGCCAAGTATCCGTTCAACCGATCTGTCGACTCGTCCTGCATTTTCCAGCCCATCGCACCGGCCGTCTCACGGATCTGCCAATCACGTTTTGCCCCACACAATGTCGACGTGAGTCCGGGTTGATTAAACGTCCAATTGACGACGAGTTGGGCGACTGTTTTGTCATGATCTGCAGCAATCTCATCCAACAAGTCGAGCAGCTTTTGAGCCGCTTCAAATTTGTCGCCTTGAAAAACGTCATAGGTAAGCCGTTTGTCTTGTGAGTCGAATTGATGTCCACGTCGAATTTTCCCCGCCAGTAGCCCCTTCATGAGCGGCCAGTAATTGACGACGGAAATTTGATTGGCGGTACACCACGGAATGAGGTCCGCTTCGATTTGTCGTTGCAGCATGTTGTAAGGCGGCTGAACGGCAGTGATTGGACAAATTGCTTGAAAGTCCTTCAGTTGCTCGACTGAAAAATTGGAAACCCCAACTGTTCGAACTTTACCTGCGGCTATTAAAGCAGCGAATGTTTCCGCCGATTCGGCAACCGGAATCTTTGGGTCGGGGGCATGCAGATAATAAAGATCAATCACGTCGATCTCCATTCGCCGCAGGCTTTCGTCGCACTCGTGAATCAGGCGTTGCTGGCTGGCGTTGTAATGTCGTTCACCTTGGTCATCCCAGTGGATTCCGCCTTTGGAAGCGATCACCAAATTGTCTCGTTTCCCTTTGATGGCTTTTCCGATCAAAATTTCGCTTTCGCCTTTGGCACCGTAGCAGTGAGCGGTATCGATAAAATTGATACCGCAGTCGATGGCTTCATGAATCGTTGCCAACGAGTCTTTATCATTCACCTCTAGGCTAGTCATCCCGGCGATCGGCCAACAACCAAGGCCCACCGCGGAAACGCGTAAGGATGATCTTCCCAGGTGTCGTTTACCATCTTCGTTGACAGATGCCGTTGCTGAATCGTCTGTTGATGAAGATAATGGGGTAGGATTCGAATCCATCAGACGTCTTTTCAAAAAG
>CAZQQR010000435.1:0-3587 GCA_964595515.1 uncultured Pirellulaceae bacterium | reverse complement strand
TTCCAAGCACATTCAGGAATTCGCGGATCCAATTGGGATGTGCCGGCCAAGCTGGTCCGGTCACGAAATTGCCGTCAACATGGGCATTGTCGAAACTCGCACTGGCTTCAACATACGTCCCACCCGCCGACTCGATTTCGGGCTTGATCGCTGGGTACGCCGAGAGGCTTTTATCCCGCACAACATCGGCGGCCGTCAAGATTTGAATGCCATGACAGACAGCGGCAATGGGCTTTCCTAACTCAGCAAAATATTGAGTGATTTCAATCACGCGCGGATCTAGCCGCAAATATTCAGGAGCTCGGCCGCCTGGAATCAACAAGGCATCAAACGAAGTCTCATCGACGTCAGCAAACGTTGCATTGAGTGCAAAATTGTGACCTCGTTTTTCCGTGTACGTTTGGTCGCCCTCAAAATCATGAATCGCAGTCGCCACAGTCTCACCTGTTTTTTTGCCTGGGCAAACGGCGTGGACTTCGTGACCAACCATCGTCAGCATTTGAAACGGGACCATGGCCTCGTAATCTTCGACGAAGTCACCAACGAGCATCAAGATCTTTTTGGCTGGCATAAGTTCTCTTCCTTTATGTCTACTAAAATTCAGTCACACGCCGGGACGCTGGAAATTCAAATGGATTGAAGAAGTATCTTTTCGTTGTTGGGCGAGCTAGAAATGAAGCCGGCTCAAGAGTCAATTCTTCCAAGAGCGAGAATCACTTCCCAAACGTTGGCCACTTTTTTCCAATCGCGTTTTTCTGAAGCTCCGTCAGTTCTTTGATGCTTTTCTTGGCAAGCTTCAATAATTCGGCCAGCTCGGATTCGCTGAAGGTCGCTTCTTCGCCCGTTCCC
The DNA here is from genome assembly GCA_964595515.1 of uncultured Pirellulaceae bacterium. GTDB lineage: Bacteria > Planctomycetota > Planctomycetia > Pirellulales > Pirellulaceae > Mariniblastus. Next base: position 2,738 of record CAZQQR010000435.1, on the reverse strand, counting down.
TGAATCTCAACGAACTGACCTTTGCCTGTCATCACAACATTCATGTCGACACTGGCCGCAAAATCCATGGGATAATCGAGATCAGTAACTGGAACGCCATCGACAATTCCAACGCTGATTGCCGCGATGGAATCACGAAGTGGATAGACGTTCGAATCTGGAAGATCTTTCTTCTTGATCGAATTGATCGCGTCCACCAAAGCGATCATGCCTCCGGTAATGCTTGCCGTTCGGGTTCCACCGTCGGCCTGCAGGACATCACAGTCGACGGTAATCTGGCGTGGCCCCAAAGCCTCAAGGTTTGCGACGGCCCGGAGGCTTCGCCCAATTAGCCGTTGAATCTCTGTCGTTCGCCCGTCGACCTTGCTGCGGTCACGCCGTTTGCGTGGACTGGTGCTGCCCGGAAGCATGTTGTACTCGGCGGTTATCCAGCCCTTTTCAGAATCTCGCATCCACGGCGGAACATCTTCCGAAACACTGGCAGTACAAAGCACAACCGTCTCGCCGCTTTGGTATAGAACACTTCCGGGTGTTTGCTTTGTAAACTTGCGTTTGATCTTAACTGGGCGAATTTGATTTGCTTTTCGAGTCATATTTTCAATCTTCTAATTTGATTTGTTGCTTGCTCACTAAGGCACACCCAACAATCAATGCTTGGTCGGCCAGTAACGCGAGCCTGGGAGGTCAATGTTAAATTCGTGGACTAAGAAGATTCGCTAACAGCCTCGGTCATCAACCAAACGACCAAGCCTTTTTGAGCATGTAAACGATTGTGAGCCTGATCAATGATGACGCTGGCTGGGCTGTCTGCAACTTCTGCCGTCACCTCTTCGCTGCGCCGTGCAGGTAAACAGTGCAAGAACTTCGCCCCATCAGCGGCAACATTCATGATGTCTTGGTTGACTTGATAATTTGCAAGATCCTTTAGTCGCCGCTGTGACTCTGCCTCCTGCCCCATACTCGTCCAGACATCGGTGTAGACGAAATTCACGCCTTCAGCTGCTGCCTTTGGATCGTCCGTTTGAGTAATCAACTCCGAGCCCGCAATTTGATTGCACTCATCTAGGAAAGCTTGCTCAAACTGGTACCCACTGGGCGCACCGATTCGTAACTCTATTTTTAGTTTGGCACAAATCAAAGCCAAACTGTATGTCACATTGTTGGCGTCACCAAGATAAGCCAACTTGACTCCTGCGATGTTGCCACCGGAATGTTCTTGGACTGTCAGAATATCAGCAAGCGCCTGACACGGATGCGAGACATCGGTCAAACCATTGATGATCGGACAGCGACTGTGCTCAATTGCTTCTTGGACCTTGGCATGGCTTTTAGCGCGAATCACGAGCACATCCAGATAGCCTGTGAGAATCGGCATAAAGTCGCGCATTGGCTCTCGCTCGCCCCACCCTACGTCTTTGCCAAGAAAAAGACTGGAACCGCCCAACTGTGAAATCAGCGTTTCAAAACTGACGCGAGTTCGGAGGCTTGGTTTTTCAAACAGCAATCCCAACACGTGGTTCTGCAATACCGACGGGCGATCACCTTTGGCTAAACCTGATTTCAATTCCGAGGCGATTTCAAGTACGCGCAGAATTTCGGCCGTGGATAAATCGTTCAGTGACAAGACATGCCTCATGGCATCGTCCTTCTAAAAAGTGTTGCTGGAAAAGGTAAACTGGCAGAACAATCTGATTCGATCAGTCGTCCGCCCGAATCACGGTGCCAATTCCCTGGCTGGTATAGACTTCCAAGAGCAGCGAATGCCGAAGCCGACCATCGACGATATGAACTCTGCGAACGCCCCGATCAAGCGTTTCCAGACAGGCTTCGACCTTGGGAATCATCCCGCCTGCAATCGTGCCGTCTTTGATCAGTTTGAGCGCCTCTGATTTCGTCAAACTTGAAATGATCGACGATGGATCGTCCGGATCCCGCATCACTCCGGGAACATCAGAGATGATCACCAGTTTGTCCGCATTCAATTCCTGAGCGACTTTGGTGGCCACTGAATCCGCATTCACATTCAGTTTTTGTCCCTCCGTGGTCTCACACATCGATGGAATGAACGGAACTTGGCCGGCATAGCACAGGTTGTCGATCACGATCCGATCTACCTTGGTGATTTTACCAACGAATCCAAGGTCAACCGGTTCGCCAGATTTGTCTGTCAGTTTAAGCAGTTCGCCCGTTAAAACTGGTGACGACTCGAAATTCAAAGTCATCGCCCGGCCGCCAATTTTTTCGAACTCGTCGGCCAGAAAATGATTGGTCTCGTTCGCCAGAACTTTTTCGACAATCTCCAATGTGGGTGCATCCGTGAAACGCCGGCCCTCAACAAATCGTGGCTCGATTCCAGCTTGCTCCATCGCCGCGCTGATTCGGCTTCCGGCACCATGAACGACAACAGGACGCATCCCGACCGTTTCGATAAACAGAATGTCGAGCAAGATATGCCGGAGAGCATCAACGTTGTTGAGTAGACTGCCGCCAAGTTTAATGACCGTTGTTTTGTCACGAAACTCGCGGATCCACCCCAAGGCCTCGATTAAAGTGTTGGCCTTTTGGATTGCCTTTTCCACAAGAAGACTTCTTTCAGTCGGCAGTATTGCAAGGAATGAAAGCCCACCAATTTAAGGCTGCTTCGCCGTTTGTGCAAGTTGTTACCGCTGAATGCGCTCGGCGAAGACGCCGCTAGTCAGGCTATACTTTGGCGTAAGAGCATTCATCCTGTCCGACTT
>CAZQQR010000434.1:0-3595 GCA_964595515.1 uncultured Pirellulaceae bacterium | reverse complement strand
AACCGACCTAGATTAACAATCCGCGTGCTATGAATGCCTCCATCGCTAGCAGGCCCTGAGCGTTTCCTTAAGCGTTTTCCCTACTGAATCACGACGTGGGAGAATTGTATTCACGATTCGATTTCGCTCGCCACTTTTGAAAATTGCGTTTCAATTTACGGATTCGTTCGAAAATTCTCAGTAATCCTTACGCAAAAATGTTTTGCACAACCAATGCGGTAGTTGTCAGGTACCCATAAGCAAGGAAAATAACGACGTTCAAATATTGCCTTCATATCTGCTCCAATTTTAACTCGCTCTAAATGATCCAAAGAAACATCAACATGCTTCGGCAAACACATTCCACACTTTCGCTGGCCACCGTTTTAAAAAAACAAATTACCATCGCGATTTGCGCCGGTGCCTCAGCAGTACTCTTGCTTGTGAGCGGTTGTGGGACGCCGTCCACCGTCGATGCGGAGCCTCGCAACTCTCCATTCACACCGATGTTTGGAGAAGAAGCGGAAACAGAATCGAAATCCGAATCTGGGCTCAAACTAAATTTCATTTCAAGCGATCACTTCGCGTGCCTTACCGCGGATGTAAAACGAATCCGCAACAATCCAGATTTCAAGGATACTTCTTGGGATTCCATTGAAGAACAGCTTGGCGAAACGATTGGAAAGTCAAACGCCCAGCTTGAGAACCTGGAACGAGTATGGATTACGCTCGACCGAAGCGCCGTCAGCCCCGGCGAAGGCCAAAACATCTCGCCAATGTTGACGGTCTTGGATCTGGCAAAACCCGTCGACAAAAATGAATTGGCGAAAACAGCCGAAGCATCCATTCTAAAACAGCAAGAACTCGCTAATAACGCGACCGACAACCAATCCAAAGGTAAAGAATTTATTCCCTTTACAGCCAAAATTTTGGGCCCCAAGCGTATTGCGATTGGAAGCCAAACGTTGCTGGAGCGTCTCGAAGAAACGCCTGGCAACTCGGATCTCGCCGACCTTGTTTACAAACTTCCGCTTTCGTCTGAGATCGAAGGCGTCGTTGCGATCGAACCCATTCGAGGCGTCCTTCAAAAATCCTTTGATATGCTTTCTGCATTTGGAGGCGATCAGTTTGCTGCCATTGCGAAGCTACCAGACGTAACGCAGCATATTGATTTTAACCTCTCGCTTGCAGCTGATCGTCTTGCAGCTGATCGTCTTGCCCAATTCTCGATTTTCATCTCAGACCCCGAGATGGCGAAAGATCTTGCGAGAATGGGCCAAAGCACTTCCGAGGCGGCGTCTGGAATGTTCTCCATGCTTGGGGGCGGAGGACCAGGTGCCGCGTTTGGTGGTCAAGCACCCAAAATGTTTGTTGACCCGACCTCCACATCTATCCTTGAAGAAGTTGGCACTGAGATTCAGGAAAACTCTCTTTTCAATGTAGTGCCCGGTTCCGACAAAGTCACTTTTGCGCTTGATCGCCCCTCGAAAACCAAAGAACTGATTCAAGCATTGATCACCGATGGCGGGAAACAGATAGACGTGGTTAATCGTGCAATGAAATTGAAGTCAGTCGCTGGAGCGTTAAAAAAGTACGAACAGAAATATGACTGCCTTCCTCCAAGTGGCGCAGTTACGAGTAAGGACCTGGGAATTCCGATGCAATTGAATTGGCGGACCGGCTTGCTCCCATTTCTTGGCCAACAAGAGCTCTACGACCAATTCAATTTTGAAGAAGCTTGGGACAGCGAGCACAACCTAGAACTTGCCAAAAAGATTCCCGATGTATTCTCAACGGGAAAAGATTCAGGAACCGACTGCCGTCTTCATTTGATCGGTGGCGATTTTGGAATTCATGGACCTGCCAAAGAATCCCCAACAGAGAAATCAGCACTGGAAAAACTTAAACTTGATCAAGTCGTGGACAAGAAAATTTGGACTGCCATCGTGTTAGAAGGCAACCCAGAAAACGTTCATCCATGGACCAAACCCGGAGCTTCGAAGATCAGCGCTGAAGAAATCGAAAAACTGGGGGACGAAAATGAAAACGGCCTTCTTTTGATAAATGGAGCTTTTGAAGTTCGCGGAGTCGTTAACTCGGCCGAAAATGTGGCCGCAGTTTTGACGATATCCGGCGATGAGAAAATGCGTAAGCGAGATTTCATTCCCCTTGGGCTTTAGCCTGCCCCTATTGCCATTATTTGGGTTGTCAAATTGATCTTCGAATTTCAACTCCAATGAACGTAAAAAACATGTTCAACCGCGTCATCAGCCCTGATAATCGTTAGTTTGACAATTAGAATATCGGGAAAGCGGATGCCGATCCCATTACTCATTTCCATTATTTGAATGAGTAATCACCATATAAGTTGTGGACCGGGTCCACCTAAAGCACCACGATTTTGCCTTCACGATTTTACACCTTTGGACCAACGATGACGTCGCGATCTGCAGAGATCACCCAGATGGCAACCACCCAGGAACGGTCGTCAAAGACAACCGAGGACTCGGTGTCTTTACGGTTGGACGTCGACGTCGTTTCCGCACATCAGCTTTGTGGTTTGCTGGCCCAACGCTGGGATGCTATCCGTGCTACCAACCCGCGATGGTCGAGTCCGTACTTCAGCAAAGAATTCATCAAAGCCGTCGCGCGCGTCCGGGACGATGTCGAGATCGCTGTCATTCGAAAAAGCAACGATGATGTCGCGGTTGGATTCCTTCCGTTTCAACGCGTAACCGATACACACGCCGAACCTGTTGGCGGACGCCTCAATGATGTACATGGCATGATCGGCATCGAACTCAGCGACTCAAAACTCGTACCGCTGATTATGGAAAAAGTCGGTTTGAAGTCATTCGGTTTTCACGCCGCTGTCTTGAGCGGCGACAATGTCGACCAGTATGAGTTTGAACCGTGCGCAAGCCATTTCATTGACCTCAGCCAAGGCTGGGACACCTATCGAAAGTGGATCCGCAAACATAGTTCCACAGTTAAACGCCAAGGACAAAAGACACGAAGGTTGGAACGAGAGGTGGGTCCAATTCGATTTGAATTTGATTGCACGGACGGTGAAACCCTGGAACAGCTGATTGACTTGAAACGCAACAAATATCAACGAACGAAAACATTCGACATCCTCTCCGTCGACTGGGCTTCGAATCTTTTGCGTGAAGTCGCCACGATCGACAAGCCAGAATTCAAAGGCCTCCTCTCTGCGATGTGGGCAGGCGACGAATTGGTAGCATGCCATTTCGGAATCCTTACCGGTGAAATTTTGCATTACTGGTTTCCAACGTTTGATAATCAGTACAACAAATACTCGCCTGGTACCGAATTGATACTTCGCGTCGCTGAGCAAGCTGCCGCTCAAGGCGTCACCAAAGTAGATTTCGGGTATGGTGACGATCCGTACAAGTTCAAATTCTGCAACCAACAAGAATCTCTCAGCTGCGGACGATTCACTTTCAGTCGGTTTGATTTCAAAATCGCGAAAGCTCGACATCTAATTCGAAAGCAATTGAAACAGATCCCGATGAAGCCGCTTGCCAAGCAAGTTCTCCGAGGCGTTTTCCCTCAATTCGGCCAGTGGAATTTTAAGTAGTCAAACATTTGCACA
>CAZQQR010000433.1:0-3631 GCA_964595515.1 uncultured Pirellulaceae bacterium | reverse complement strand
GCAGATTTGTAACCAACCTTCCGCGAGTAAGACGACTCCTCTTCGATTTCTGGAACCGCGTCAATAAATTCCAGCTCAGTGATTTGTCGGCAAATTTCCGCGAGTAGAGAATGAATGATCTGCCGAGCTTGATGTTGACCAAGACAATTGTGTGGCCCAAAACCGAATCCAACATGAGGATTGGGAGCCCGATCGAGGATGACCTGATCCGCGTCCTTGAAAACGCTCTCGTCCCGGTTCGCGGATGGCCAACAAAGTCCAATTCGATCTCCCTCATCGACCGCGTGTCCAAGGACTTCCGTGGCATGTGGGCAGGTTCGAGAAATAACGGTTAGTGGGCTGACGTAACGCACGAATTCTTCCGTCGCAGTAACGATTCGAGATTCGTCTTCACGCAAAAAATCCAGCGCTTTTGGGTTTTCCGCGAGATAAACGATGATGCTGGTCACCGTGTTGATGATCGTGTCTCGACCACCCGCAAATGCAAGGTTGGCAAAGCCGTGTTTTTCTTCCAGCGTTAGTTTGCGGTCACGAAATTCAATCCGATTCAAGATGCTAAAAAAATCATCGCCATCAGAGCCTTGCATTTCTTCAAATTTGGCAAAGATGTACTTGTCAACTTCTGAAGATTTAGAGCCCAGCGATGTGTCGTGAAAAATGTGGACGCCCCATTGGATCCAAATGTCGGCTTCGGCAGCGGGCAGTCCAAGTAAAAGGGCTAGGCTTTTGCATTGCAGAGGAACCGCAAACTCGCGGACGACTTCGATTTCACCCGCCTCAACGGCGCCTTGAACGAGCTTGGAAACAAGTTCCAACAACTCGCTCTGATATTCAGGTTGCTTGGGCTTGCGATAAATCGGCTCAACTAAAGCCCGGTAGTCCGTGTGGTCTGGCGGGTCCGTTTCGATCGGAAGCTGACGAACATCCCGAACGTCTTTCTCAGAATGCAGAACAATCATCTGAGGATTATCACTGCTAAATTGTTTGGTGTCTTTGCAAGTTTTACGCACGTCTCTTAGACGCAGTAAAAGCGGAACATCTTGCTCGGCGGTTTTTGCTGTTTGCAGACCGCACTTCTCACGGGCTTCCTTGAATGGATCGGGATGCTCAGGCATGGTTTATCCGCTGGAAAAAGGAAAGCAGTGATTGTCATCCGTTGAGAGTGATCCGTTGAGTGGTGAGCTTCAGGCGGAAAGAAGCCGCCGCGCAATTACCGTTTGGAAATTGCATGGAACACTTACTCGTCCGCAGGAACTCCACATCGCGAGATTATCAATGCTGTCTTGGTGTGTTACTGCTCAACTACTTTGACGATTAAACCGTCCAACTCAGGCGTCATGAATACCTGGCAACCCAGTCGGCTGCACTCGGTTGTATTGTCTTCAAACTCGAGGACGTCTTTTTCCATTTCAGTCGCCGGGCCGACTTTGCCGATCCATTCCGGATCGACATGAACATGACACGTCGCGCAACTGGCAACGCCGCCGCAGTCGCCCGGGATTCCTTCGACTTGATTGTCGACCGCAGTCGACATTAGGTCAGTATTGTCGGGACAGTCTAAAGTTTTTTCTTCGCCATCTGGCGTAATGAAAGTGACTTTTGGCATTTGAATTTCTTTCTGGAATACTACTGAGAGCGGATTTTTCAAATTAATTCGCGACGATCTATTTTCCTGTAGGAAGCTTTATCGCGTTAGGTGGAACCCAAGTTGACTTGTCACGTTTCTTTTTGATATCCCAAGCCTGTTTTGCGAGGATTTTGTACTCTTCATTTCGACGGTCAAGCGGCCACACAGGGTCAGGCCGGTGGGCTTGTTCTAAAATTTCTTCGGCTCTCTTGACCAATTCAGGCCGTGAGTTTGCCAAGTCATTTTTTTCACTCGAATCGGTTTTTAAATCGTAAATCTCGATCGGTTTGTCGGTTCCATTTCGAACGGCTTTCCAATCTTCCCATCGGGCAGCTTGAATGGCTCCATCACCCTTGTGAAGCTCCCAGTAAAAGTATTCACGGGACGGCGCTTGTCCGCCTTTGAAGTATTCAACCAATGAGACGCCATCGGTCTCATAGCCTTCGGGTGTTTCCGCGCCGCTCAATTCGACAAACGTCGGCATGAGATCCCAGAACGCCCAAGGTGAATCTGAAACTCGACCGGCGGGTACGGTTCCGGGCCACCAAGCGATGGCGGCTTGCCGAAGCGCACCCTCGTACATTCCACGTTTAAACCCACGAAGATTGTTGCTGGCTTGGTCAAACAGGCTGCCCATATCCGATTCGGGTTTGAACGATGAACCATTGTCACCTGAAAAAACGATCAAAGTGTTTTCTGCAATCCCAAGTTCCCTGAGCGTATCCATTAGTTCACCCATGTCCGAATCAACTCGTGCGACTTGGGCGGCATAAGATTTTTGTCTGTCTGTCCATGGCTTGTCGGAATAGGCTCCCATGTCATCAATTTCATGCCGGCCATGAGGCAACGTGATGGCATAAAAAAGCATGAATGGTTTTTCCGCGTTTCCACGAAGCCATTTGATCATGTCGTTTTGGATAAGCTCTTGAGCATAAGTTTCGCCAATTCCAACACCATCATTGCCAGGAAGAATGAACGCTTGATCGTCGTTAAAAAGGTAAGTCGGAAAATATGAATGGGCGTGCCGCTGACAGTTGTAACCAAAAAAATGGTCGACGCCCTGTTTGTGAGGGCTGCCAGATGTGTCAAAGAAACCCATCCCCCATTTTCCAAAGGTCGCTGTTGCATAGTCGGCGGATTTAGCAACTTCTGCAATCGTTACTGTTTTGTCTGGAATCGGATACTGACCTTCTGGAGGAAGTTCGCAATTTCCGCGCACTGGGCAGTGACCTGTGTGAAGCCCAGTAAAGAAGGAAGACCGACTGGGGGCACAAACCGACGTCCCGCAATAGGCCTGCATGTAACGTGTTCCTTCGGCGGCCATTTGATCCAGACGCGGAGTCTGAATCAGTTTTTGTCCGTAACACCCAAGGTCACCTTGGGCGATGTCGTCGCTTAATACAAAGATGAAATTGGTTGGCTTCTCAGCAGGAGTGTCAGCATTTGCAAAACAAGGAATCGCAATTGCCACCACCAAAAAAGTTTGTGCGGTGACAAGCTTAATGATGGGTTTCCAAAGCTTCAGCATGTTGTCTTCCTTGCGAGGCAAAGTATCTCAGTCGTAAACGGAGATTCAATTTACTTGAGATCTTGGGTGGCTGGAAGAACTTGGTTGGTTTAACTTCGAAGGCAAACTTGGCGTATCGCCGTTTTGCGTCCAGCGTCCGCCGAATTAGTTGCATTGTCGAGGGACGACCGGTTTGCCTACGAAATCATGTTCGCAAGATTTTAGACGCAAAGTGACATCAAATTTTCGGGTAGCGGAACTCGTCAAGAGTTTCGATCCGCACCGTGAATCGTCGAAAGTCTTGACGACGTCTCGACGGCTTCCGCTACGACCATAACCCTGTCTCTTAGTTGTCTCGATGCATTAATAATGGAAATGCCAAAGCCATGGTTAAGCCCAATACCGTTCAATCATTGATTCCTTATGAAATTACTCTCCCTTTGGGAGAGTCGCCGTCTCAGCGGCGGAGAGGGTGTTCTTATAAATACACCGAGAAT
>CAZQQR010000432.1:1886-3645 GCA_964595515.1 uncultured Pirellulaceae bacterium | reverse complement strand
GGAATCGGATCCGTTGGCTTGATCTCTTCGCCTTCCCAAATCGTTTTGCCGTCTTGGTGAGTCAAGATTCGGTTCTTGCTGTTGGGGGCTGGCATCACATTGGTGGTGGGAATGAATTTTCGATGGGCTTCGATCCGACTCGCGTACTCTGGATTCTTGACAATGTTGGTCCATTCTTGCGGGTCGTCTTTGAAGTCGTAAAACTCCTCGGAGCCGTCTGCGTATTTGATGTAGCGGTAACGGACTGAGCGAATGGAATGGTTGTCATGGTTGTGGGTGGTGATGGCAGGAAACTCGCGGACGGCGTTTGCGTCATTGATTTGCGGCATCAAACTTCGCCCTTGGAGTTTTTCATTTTCTGGCAATCCACAAAGCTCAACCAACGTCGGATAGATGTCCAGAAGTTCAGCGGGTTGGACACAATCGGCGGCTTTGGAAATGCCTGGGCCGGCAAAAATCAATGGAACGCGAGTCGACTCTTCCCACAAAGTGTTCTTGCCGGTGATTTCTTTTTCACCAAGATGCCATCCATGGTCTGACCAAAGCACAACGATCGTGTTGTCCGCTTTGCCAGACTTCTCCAGTGCATCCATTACCCGGGCGACTTGGCTGTCGACGAAACTGGTGCACGCCAAATACGAGCGAACGATGTTGACTTCTTCATTTGCGTCGATCAAAAACTTCTGCCGACATTCAGGAAGCTTCCAATGTAAGTACCATGAAAATCGCGGCGTGTCGGATCGATCGTTTTCTTGAAGCGGAGGAAGCACGCTTCGGTCATCAGGATACAAATCAAACCATTTTTGAGTGGCGTAGCAGGGAACGTGCGGAAGAAAGAAACCCACCGAAAGAAAGAAAGGTTGATCGTTCTCTTTTAGTTCGCCCTCTAATTGTTCAATGGCCCAGTCGGCTACTTTCCAGTCACCCTTTTCATTGTCTTGATGCGGAAACACGCCCCAGTCAACAAGTTTGTGCTCTGACGGAGTGTTGACAAGTTTCTTGGGAGGCCTGATTCCAACTCCGGGGCCCTGCCCCACAACGTCAAATTCTTTGTCTTTCTTTTTACGTCCGTTTTGACCGTGAAAAATTTTGCCGCATGTATAGGTCTTGTAGCCGCTGTCTGAAAAATACTGCGGGAGACTGCGGTGATTGTCGTACTGCGGCAGGGTTCGAATCCAGGGAGCTAAGCCATAGATTCCGGTCGTCGAAGGACGCAAGCTGAACAATAGGCTTGTCCGCGAAGAATTACAAAGCGGTGATTGACAGTGCGCGTTAGAAAAAAGCGTTCCTCGTTTGGCGAGCGCGTCAATGTTTGGAGTCTTCACCATCGGATGCCCCTTCATGCATCCAATCCAATCGTTCTGGTCATCGATCGCAATGAACAGAATGTTCGGTTTAGATGCGGCTTTCGAGTCTGCTTCGGCAGGGCCATCAGCATGAACTGACGCATTCGTCAGGCCGACAGTCATTGAGACGAATAAAAGCAGCATGGCTTTTGAAATCATTGGCGTCATGGTTTGCTTCTCAAAATTTGGTTGGTCGGGTTTCGTGTCTTGGAGACAGGGAGCTGCATAAATCGCAAAATTAGAGACAGATTCATTCGCAAACTATTCGCGTTGAATAGGCCTTCGCTATCGTTGACAAGAACGGTTTTGCTTTTGCGGACCAGTCAGTCGTAGCCAGATTGTAACAAGATATCTTGGCGCGGTTTTAAGCGGCCAGAATTGGTCAAACTGGTCGGTTTCAAAATTCCTGCGCC
>CAZQQR010000432.1:0-1786 GCA_964595515.1 uncultured Pirellulaceae bacterium | reverse complement strand
ATCGGGCACCTGATTGCGGCGCAACAACCCGTCCACCCCGAAGGGGAAATCCTATGTCAGCCCAAGGCAACGCCTTGGGACCGACCACCGCCACCCACCTCGCCCTGAAAGGGCAATCCTAAACCAAGCCTAAAACCAACCCAGCGCCTCCATTCAAAACCGCAATTTCGGATTGCGAAAACGGATGAAAATGGGACACTGGACAAGAGACGGTCAGCACATTTGGCCACAACTTCCTTCAATCACTTGGCCCAAATTGTTTACCGGATTAGTCGAAGAAAAAGGCGTCATCTCCTCGATCACCAACGTCGGTGACGCCGTCGACATCATCGTTGCTTCGACTGTCGTATGTTCTGACGCCGGAATTGGCGACAGCATCTCGATCAACGGCTGTTGCTTAACCGTGGTAAAAATTGACGGCGACCAGCTTACATTTCAAGCCGGCACAGAAACGCTCGCGCGAACCAACCTGGGTGCCTTGGTCTCAGGCAGTTCAGTTAATCTCGAACGTTCGTTAAAGGTTGGTGATCGAATGGGCGGCCATTACGTTTCGGGACATATTGACGGGTTGGCAATCGTTGATCAACGAAACGACGATGGAGAATGGGCTGAATTCTGGTTTAAGCTTTCACCTGAACTTACAAAACAAATGGCCCCCAAAGCCTCCGTTGCGATCGACGGCATCAGCTTGACCTTGGTCGATGTTGAGTCGGACCGATTCAGCGTGGCCTTGATTCCTCACACCTTGGACGTCACTACGATGGGCGATCGAAACCCGGGTGACACCGTAAACATTGAAACCGATTTGTTGGCTAAGTATGTCCAGCAGCAGTTGGAACGAAAAAATGGCTAAAGTAAATCGTCAAACCGTCTCGTATCTTTCACGTCGTTTTGAAGAAGTCGGCTTGAACCCGAACAAACGGCACGGGCAAAACTTTTTGATCGACATGAACTTGATTCAGTTGATTGCCCGCAGTGCGCAGCTCAACGAAAACGATGTTGTGCTTGAGATCGGAACTGGCATGGGGTCGTTGACTGGATTGTTTGCCCAGCAGTGCGCCCAAGTCATCACGGTCGAGATCGATCAGTATCTTTATCAGATGGCATCCGAGGAATTAGAGGATTTCGAAAACATTGAAATGCTCAAACAGGATTGCTTGAAGAACAAGAACACGTTCGCGCCTGAGGTCATCGCAGCCGTCAAACGTCACCTCGCCGTCGACCCCAGTCGGGTTTTCAAACTTGCTGCCAATCTTCCTTACAACGTTGCGACGCCGATCATCTCGAATTTGCTCAAAAGCGAAATTCCTCCGGCGACCATCACGGTGACCATTCAGAAAGAGCTTGCCGATCGCCTGGTTGCCGAGCCGCGCTCAAAAGATTACGGCGCGCTCAGTATTTGGGTCCAAAGCGTCGCCGACGTAAAAATTGTCCGAATCATGGCCCCCAGCGTGTTCTGGCCTCGACCCAAAGTCGATTCGGCGATCATCCATATTGAGTATCGTCCAGAGCGCCGCGAAGCGATTCCCGACGTGAATTTCTGGTACGCGTTCGTGCGGGCGATGTTCTTTCATCGTCGTAAGTTTTTCCGAAGCGTGGCGATCTCGGCGTTCAAGGGCCAATTGGAAAAGTCCCACGTTGACGAAGTCATGACGGAAATGGAGCTTGGCCCAACATCGCGCTCGGAGGAATTGACGGTTACGGAGATGCTCAAGATCAGTGAATGCTTCCGCCAAAAACTCATTGCCGTCTCGGGCGAAGAACGACCCGTATTGGCCAACCAAAG
>CAZQQR010000431.1:1889-3646 GCA_964595515.1 uncultured Pirellulaceae bacterium | reverse complement strand
CTAAAAAGTGCCCTTGTTTATCCTAGAAAAGGCCCCAGCGTAAAAACCATGTTGTCCGGCAGTGAAGCGTCATTCGTCGTTGGCGTCGAGCCAGCCCACAAATGAGTCGTAGGTTTCCATCATTTCGCGGTAATGGACGATTTGCATGTTGGATGAAAAGAAGCCGCATTCCATCATGACCGCGACCAGCGTGTCGGCATCGCCACGCCATCCGATTGCGTTCGCAATGACAGACGGCGCGAAGGGCGCAAGATCGCCGCCGGGTGCGTGGTGCGCGGACCAGCGTAGAATTGAGCAAACGAGACCGTGAGCGAGTACGCGCGGTTTGAGCGGGAGGGTTTCCGCTGAAGACTGGAGAAGGTCCGCCAAGTGACCAACGCGAGGGTCATCATCCAGTGTGTATGGGCGGTCATCCATGTGATTGATCTCTGCCGGACAACATGTTAATAGACGACATCATGTCGCATAAACTGGAAAAACTGCTATCAGTGTAGTGCTGGCGATTGGTCGTGGCAACGAGAATACCTCTGACCAACCCCAATCGCTAGCGGATAAACGGTAGCTACAAAACTGCAGTCGAAACACAGACAGCAAGTTTCGAACTCGCCTTCTTTAGCCGAACAATTTAACAAAATTCCAAAATCGGAATAATTGGTTAAACCTACCTAGTCGTCAAAGTCGATGCTGATACGGACGTAGTTGTCTATGCGTTTACACGTAGGAACCCCCGATGTTAGCTCAAAAATCAATTCTTAAACTGACTTTGTTCGTCGCTGCGACGTTCATTTTCACAGTCGGCACATTGCTAGGTCAGCAACCGCCTTCTCAAATTTACCAGCCACTCCGAGATGGCAACACGTATCAGGTACCGCCTTCGGTACATGTACCGCCAAATAGCACACAGCGGATTCCGTCTTATAAAAAGCCGGCCTTCAAACTGTCGACGCTGCCCAACAATCAACGGGCGATCAATCCATTGCAGCAACGGCAAACTCAACCACCAACATCGCGGATTCAACGCGATGGTTCAAAGCGACCAAGTTTCGCTCCAATGAACCGTGGTCAGGTTGTTCAAACAAGCTACCAGCAGGATGACAGTCAGATTCCTGCAATCTTGTTGCTTGGTAAGCAGAATGAACCGGCCAAGCAGCCTGCGACTTCTTCAACGATGGCACCACCGTCGACGCCCGAAGCCGTTGACAATTCAATTTACTATCAAGAGCCTCCACAGTTTGGGAACTTCCAAGAGGACGTTGATCGGAAAACACCTAGTGACTTCCAAGCCGCCATGCAACAAGTACGTGCCAACGTGCCCCGCGTGGATGCCAGCGAGTTGGACAACGCTCGCAACGAAATGGTCACCCAAGTCGCCGAGCTAAAACGTCAAATCGAAGAACGCACTGAGGCGGAAAAGCGTGCTGCTGCTCAGGCTGCAGAGCTTGCGGCTCAAGTCGAAGCCGAAAAAATGGCTCAAGAACGGCTTGCCGAAGAACTTGAAGAACAAAAACGAATCGCTGCTGAGCGGCTTGCTGTTGCCAAAGAAGCCGCTCGTCGAATGGAAGCTGAAAAAATCGCAATCGCAGAAGCCCAAGAGTTGGAATCACAACGTTTGGAATCACAACGCTTGGAAAATCAACGTTTGGAAAATCAGCGATTGGAAGCCGAACGAATGGCTGCCGAAAAAGCTGCCGCAGACAAACTTGCTGCTGAACAATTGGCCGCCGAACAAGCCGCCGCTGAGCGTCAGGCAATTGAAA
>CAZQQR010000431.1:0-1789 GCA_964595515.1 uncultured Pirellulaceae bacterium | reverse complement strand
GCTGCTGAACAATTGGCCGCCGAACAAGCCGCCGCTGAGCGTCAGGCAATTGAAACTGCAAAAGAAGTGGAAGCCCAACGGGTTCAGCAATCAGCAACCGATTTTGTAAAACAAATTTCAGCCGAGCAAGACATTCAATCAACGAAACTGGTTGCCAAGCAAGGCGAAACCATGCCAAGCATGGAAACACAGAACCAAACGTTTGTGAACCGAATGGTACGCGACGAAAACGTTCGGCCTGCTTCGAGAGAAACAGAAACCGCTCGTCCTGCTATTAGCTTGGCTGGACCAGCGATTCAGGTAAACACATTTGGACCAGCTACGATTGGCATCAACAAACCTGCGACCTACCAAGTGGTGGTTCAGAACAATAGTCCGATGACTGCCGAGCGTGTCTTGGTTGGCATTAACATGCCTGACTGGGTAGAAATGAAAAACGTCAACATGACGACTGGCGGAAAAGAAGTCACAGACGGGAAAGATCAGGCTCGCCTGGTTTGGAGTGTTGATCAAATTCCAGCCAATTCACAACAGACGATTACAGTCACCGCGATTCCTCGCAAAGCTGAAATGTTTGATGTGGGTGTCGAGTGGACGCTTGTTCCACGAGTTGGAAAACACGCAGTGAACGTAACTGAGCCGAAGCTTGCGATGAATATCGCGGGTCCAAAAGAAGTTCGTTACGGCGAAACTGCACTTTATCATGTCACCGTCAGCAACCCGGGTACTGGAGCGGCTGAAAATGTCGTTGTCATGCTTCCGGAAGCTTTGGGTGGTGAGCGTGCAACTCTTGGGAACATTAATGCGGGCAAAGAAAGAAACTTCCAGGTTGAATTGTTGGCTCGAACAGCTGGCGAATTGAACTTGGTTGCGACTGCTGCCGCTGATGGAGACCTTAAAACTTCTGCCGAGCAGGCCTTGATCGTTCGTCGCGGGAACTTGCAGATCTCGATCGAAGGTCCAGGTCTTAAGTACGCCGGCAGTGTTGCACAGTATCGCGTTTCAATCACCAACACAGGTGATGCGGCTGCCTCCGATGTTGTGAGTGCGGTTGCACTTCCAGCAGGAGTGAAATACATCGGCGGAATCGACTCGGTGAAACTTGTCGATGACGGTTTGAGCTGGCCTGTTGGTTCACTTGAACCTGGTCAAACGCGTGACTACAAAATCAATTGCCAGATGGATACTTCGGGTGACCTTCAAGTCGAAGTTGGTGCTCGAGGAAGCGGAGAGTTGGCGGCGGCAAGTGCCTGCTTGACGACCGTCGAAACTGTTGCTGACCTTGTGTTGACTGTAGCGGATCCAAAAGGTCCACTTCCAACGGGTGAAGAAGTTCCTTATCAAATCAAGGTTCGCAACCGTGGAACCAAGGCTGCCAAAGGTGTTAACTTAGTCATGCAGTTCTCAGCCGGCATCGAGCCACGCAAGGCAGTGGGACTTGAAAACCGATTGGTACCAGGCCAAGTCTTCTTTAACCCAATCCCTCAAATTGAGCCGGGCGAAGAGATGACTTTGGAAGTTACTGCGGAAGCCCTCAAAAGTGGAACGCACGTTTTCCGGGCTCAGCTTACTTGTCAGGATTCAGACGCCCGTGAAGTTGCCGAAGGAACGACGCGTTTCTTTGGAGACACGATCGAGTCTGCAGATACTGCGTCATCCAACAACTCGGCCATCGAATCAAACCAGTTTGGTGGCGAGTTTAAGCGATAGTCGCTGATCAAAATTGAATTTGGTTTTCCGAAACCAAGTTTTCAAACTTCAAAGGCCACGATTAATCGTGGCCTTTTTT
>CAZQQR010000430.1:0-3669 GCA_964595515.1 uncultured Pirellulaceae bacterium | reverse complement strand
AACGGCCCAAAGTGGTTCACGGAACCGTCTCATTCCGTTGATGATCCGTTTGGTGCTTAAGCCTTGCGTCTGTCAGTTTAGGCAGCCACGATTGTTTGAATTTTTGCGGTCTTCGTCCAATCAACGCGGGCTGTCAAGAATTTCGGCTTTCGGAAAAATGGACGCGGATTGTTTACCTGAAGACA
Organism: uncultured Pirellulaceae bacterium; assembly: GCA_964595515.1. Taxonomy (GTDB): domain Bacteria; phylum Planctomycetota; class Planctomycetia; order Pirellulales; family Pirellulaceae; genus Mariniblastus. The sequence goes on along the minus strand of CAZQQR010000430.1, from coordinate 3,484 downwards.
AGATAAATTCGAAAGCGAGTCGCGACCTTCCGTTGAACCTGAGGAATTGGGAAAATGCAAAACCAGATATCGCTCGTTCGGATTTTATCAACGTTTGTCTCTGTAGTTCTATTCTCACAGAACTGCGCTGGTCAGTCGTTTGATTTCGAATCGAATCCAATTCCATTAAGGATGGATCGGGAAAATCATACGATTGCTTTTTTAACCATCGATTCCGATCGCAAAATGGAAAGCGTGACACTAAGACTTGATGGCCAACAATGGGTGTCTCGAATAGTCGTGTTCGAATTGGATAAAGGGTTAAGTTCTATTTCACCCAATGCCAAGCCTATATCTGAGTGTTTGAATCCGAAAAATGTTGTGACGCTGGATACGAGTTCGTCATCCAAAAATCGGTTCGCCGTTGGGCTGTCATTTGTCGACGATGTAAATCTGTTGAGTCGTGTTTCGGTCGCCTTTTCAGGAATCACGATTGATGGAAAAACTCAATCAGTCGAAGACGCTGGAACGACCTTTCGGCCCTCAGTAAAGCTGCGAGACACTGGCGATAGCGATTCAAAAGGATATCGTATTCCCGGTTTGGTCCGAACAAACGCAGGTACGTTGTTGGCTTGTTATGACATTCGTTACGAGGGACGCCGGGATCTGCAAGGACATATGGACATCGGAATCAGCAGAAGTATCAACCAAGGCGAGTCTTGGGAGCGGATGCGAATCGCGTTGGACATGGGAGAGTATGGTGGACTCCCACAGAAATATAACGGCGTAAGTGATGCCTGCCTTTTGGTCGACGAAAAAACAGACAGGGTTTTTTGTTTTGGGCTTTGGATGCATGGCGTCAATGACAAATCAGGAAAGTGGTCGGGCAGTGAAGGGTGGATCCATCAATGGCATCACAACGGATCTCTTCCAGGTTACGAGATCAAAGGCACCAGTCAGTTCATCATGAGCTATAGCGATGACGACGGTCAGACGTGGTCGCCGCCCAAGAACCTGACAAAGATGGTAAAGCGAAATCCCAAGTGGTACTTGTTTGCTCCCGCACCCGGCAACGGAATCATGATGAAGGATGGAACACTGGTGGTTCCAGTTCAGGGAAAGGACCAGCGGCAGCGGGCTTTTTCCACGATCATGGTCAGCCACGATCGCGGTCAGACTTGGAAAACGGGGATGCCCGCAAATAGAACTTCGGACGATCGTTACGCCAATGAGTGTGCGGTGGTCGAATTACCAAACGGAACTTTGATGCTGAACGCTCGAGACCCAAGTGGCAAGAAGTTTCGAGGAGTCTTTGTGACGCAGGATCTTGGTGAAACATGGACGAACCATCCATCAGATCACAAGGCGTTGGTTGAGCCAACGTGTATGGCATCGCTGATCAAAGTTGATGTGGATGGAAAGTCGGTCTTGTTATTTTCCAACCCGAATACGCAGAAGAATCGCAAGCGAATGACGATCAAAGCGTCGCTCGACAACGGAGCGACTTGGCCAACTCAATATCAATTGTTACTTGATAAACTCGGTGGGGCTTACTCGAGCCTTGCTCAAGTCGATTCGGAAACCGTTGGAATTGTATATGAGTCGAGCCAGGCTCAGCTGTTGTATCAACGATTGAGAATTGACGAAATCTTCGGGATGGACGATGTCTCACCGAAGAATTCCAATGACGAGGGATCTAGTGACGAGGGATCAAATGAACGGCCCTGAGTTAAGCTTTGAGTTAAGCTTTGATATTCGGAGCTAAACCGCGACCCGGTTTTTGCCTTGCTCTTTGGCTCGGTAAAGTGCCTTGTCCGCTAGATCAACCAGCGTGAGCATTTCGTCGCCAGCATCAGGGTAACAAGCCAACCCGATACTAATTGTCGGTTTTAAGTCGATGCCTTCTTTTTGAAATCCGGCGGTCTCAACCGCGACTCGAATTTTCTCGGCCATCAATTTTGCAGTTTCTAAATCGCTGGCAGGCAAGAACGCGCTAAATTCGTCACCGCCAAACCGGCAAGCTTCCCCTTTGAAGCCAATGACACGATCAATCAAGCGACCGGTTTCACCAATCACATGCGCGCCAAACAGGTGTCCATGCGTATCATTGATTTGCTTAACGCCGTCCATGTCCATCATTAGCAACGCAAGTGGGCTATTGTTTTGCTTGGCTGACTGGAGTGCAAAATCAAGCGCCTGATCAAACCGACGTTTGGACGGCAGGCCCGTCAATGGATCGGTGCTAACGAGTGTGGCTACTTCGCTGTGAAAATCGACATCCATTTCGTCCGCAAGTTGAAATCGGATAACCGTTTCGCCAAGAAAAATCTTTTCGCCGTCTTGGAGAATTCTGGTTCCTGGAACGGGCGTCCCGTTCACGCTTGTTCCGTTGGTCGACTGCAAGTCTTGAAGAATGTAGATTCCATTGCCGGCAGGACGAATGATTGCATGCTGTTTAGAAACTCCAAAATCATGCAATGGAATCGTGCAAGAAGGATCGCGCCCGAGAAGTGTGGGGCCGTCGACAAACGCATGCACTCCCAGATCCGCTTTGCTCCGGATCACGTTTAAGAACGCTTTTGCAGCAACAGGACCCGGCAAAGCATTATTTTGTTGCTCTAAATGGACCGTGGCACCAAGGTCGATTGGGGCGTGGCGTGTGTTGGATTGCTTGAACTCTTGACTCATGTCGTTAGGTACTTCACTTGATTGACCAGTCGGTTTTCGGGTTCTGCAGCGGAGTATATCAAGGGCTGGAAAACGGATCATTAGTAACTACTCCAAGTGTTTCTTGCGTGCTAGCTCTGCGCAGAAAAGCCGCTTTTCAGGCGACCGTGATACGGGACAAGCGTGACGATGGTTCAAAAAACTTCATTCAGGGAAATGGACTCCTGTATACATCGGCCTGAGTCGGTCGCAGCTACTTCTTTTTAAAAGCAATTTTTTAGCGAACGCTGGTCGGGCAGAATTTCTATTCGACTCAAGTTGTTTTGTCGTGCGTTGCACGGATGTCTGCGTTTTTTGAAAAAACGTTGAACGAATCACTGGAACTCATTGCCGCTCAATCAAGCGTTCGATTATGAGATCACTCTCCCATTGAGCCATTGAGAGAGTCGCCGTTTCAGCGACGGAGAGGGCGTTCATATCAAACAAACATTGGTTGAATCGTTGGCAAGACATAAACACCCTCCTCGCGCCTGAGGCACGACCCTCCCGCAAGCGAGAGGGTTTTGTCTTTCAGTTGAGCTTCCAGAGGTATTGTCACAATTAAGAAATGTGGACGAGATTCGGCGAGAATTCAGATGTTCCCAGTGTTGCCCCTCTATATGACGAACTTATTTGCTCTGCTTCTCTGGTGCTTTGAATTCCAGAACGCCAAACCCAGTGGGGTCTTGGTATGAATCGTTTGTGGGATCATTCCATTTTGCAGCCGAACTGCGAGTGCCGTCACCCGTATCGTTGTTGACTTGAACGTCGAAACCGATTTGTCCGCCGGCTTTCGGGC
>CAZQQR010000429.1:0-3671 GCA_964595515.1 uncultured Pirellulaceae bacterium | reverse complement strand
AACTGCAGCGAGCTCCATTGCGAAAGTTGACAATCGTCAATCGTAGTGGGCTCGTGGTTTGGCACCTCGATTAAAGGGACAAACAAAATGCCAATCGATGAAATATACGAAGCCTCATTCTTTGAACGATATCTTGGAACGACCCTCGAGTTTTGCCCGAAAAGCGAAACAGGAAAGGAAGCTCCTCTGTCAAATCACACTCTTTCGCTGCAGTTGGTCGAAGTCAAACGATATCCAAAACTCAAGGCCCCGCACCTAAAACGAGAGCCGTTTTCAATCTTGTTTGAAGGCACCGGCGACCCGTGTTTCGATTCGCCGATGATCGGAACCATTATTCGTGACGACATCCCATGGCCAGACCTCCACGTTAATCCTGTACTGGTCCCGACCAACAACGGACCCAAACTATTTCTCGAAGCTGTATTTAACTAGCCGCGATTTTGATCTCATGACTAAACGCATTCGAATTCGACCGATTAGAAACAAAGACCTTCCATTTTTGTACGAGGTCTACGCGACAACTCGAGACGATATTGTTTCGGCTGTCGGCTTGACTGAAATGCAGCGCTGCGAGCTACTTCGCCATCAGTTTGAGGCGCAACACCGCGATTACCAAATTCGTTTTCCGATTGCTGAATTTGGAATTGTTGAACTAGCGAAAAAGCCAATTGGAAGGCTGTATTTGAATCGAACCCAATCAGAACTCCACTTAATTGAGATTTCTATTCTTCCTTCTCACCGCAGCCGTGGCATCGGCTCCCGGCTGATCCAAGACATCAAGCAGGAAGCATGCAAATCCAATCGCCGCGTTCGGATTCACGTGGAAACGGGCAGCCGCGCAGTCTCTTTTTACGAAAAGCACGGATTTGAGATAATTGGTGAAAAACCATTTCATCTCGAGATGGTATGGTCGCGTGACATATCAGGCAAAACTAAATCACCAAAACAAGCTTGTTAGCCTTCATCACTCGTGGCAACATCCGATTTCGAACCACCATTTTTTAGCGACTCAAAAATCGACACCAACTGCGCATCCTGCGATGGCTGGACAGTTCGCATGTCGAGAAACAAACGGTCTTTTTGAACTCTACCCATCACAGCCGGTGTCGAGTTCCGCAATCGGTTCGCCAATTCCGAAACTGAATTGTCTTTGTGCTCGATCGCAACACACCAAGTTTGAATTTTTTGGGTGGGCAAACTACCTCCGCCAAGCATTGATTGATCTTCGACGACATCGCAAGAACCAACAAACGGTAAATAGCTAATCTGCTGCGCAAGTTTTGTCGCGCGAAGTTTCAAATTATCCACGGGCATGGACAACATTCGCAAGATCGGGACGTCTTGTTGAGCTTTTTCAGGATCTCGATACAACCGCAACGTGGCGGCCAACGCTGCCAAAGTCATTTTGTCGACACGCATAGCACGCATGAGTGGATTTTTGAGAATCTTGTCAACGTATTTTCGTTTCCCAATGATGATCCCACACTGAGGACCACCGATCAGTTTGTCACCACTGAAAAGAACGACATCGGCTCCGTCTTTTATGCTTTGACTGACAACGGGTTCGTCCATCAATCCGAATTGAGAAAAGTCCAGCAACGCTCCCGAACCGACATCGTCAATCATTGGAAGTTTGTGCGAATGAGCAAGCTTAACCATCTCAGCTGTGGATACGGTTTTGACAAAACCGACCACCTCGAAATTACTCGGGTGGACCTTCAGTAACGCACCCGTTTCCTCGCCAATCGCGCGTTCGTAGTCAACCAAATGCGTTTTGTTTGTGGTGCCGACCTCTTTTAGTTTGGCGCCGCTACATTCCATTACATCAGGCAACCGGTAACTTCCACCAATCTCAATTAGCTGGCCTCGCGAAACGATCACCTCTGTACCGCCAGCCAGTGCGGAAAGCGTCAGCATCGTTGCAGCCGCGTTGTTATTAACGACAACCGCGGCTTCGGCACCTGTTAACTCACACAGCAATCGTTCGATTGATTTGACACGCTGACCTCGGTCACCTGTTTTCAAATCGACTTCAACGCTTGCATACCCAGCGGATATTTCTGCGACAGACTCTAGCGCGGAAGCAGCCAAGGGAGCTCGGCCAAGCCCGGTGTGTAATATTATCCCGGTTCCATTGATCACTTCACGGAGATATGGCTTTTCCTCTGACTTCAACCAGTCGGCAATTTTTTCAGCCAGTTCGTTGGGCGAAGGGATCGGAATTTCTTCCGTCGCCTCTCCGACTTGTTTACGAAAGTCGTCCAGAAACGTTCTCACGCCATCCACAACCACATTGTGATTGATCGTTTCAACCATCTGTCGCAGCTGCGGACTTTCGAGTAGTTGATTGACGGAGGGCAAATTACGAAAAATGTTTGGCATTCGATTTAGGCTTTATTGTTATCTGGATTCTCTGAAGACTGACTGGAATCTGATTGCGAATCCAGTTGGCGTCTGGCATCCGGCATGAACCCAGACTCACTAAACCGCTTTTCATCATCACTCATATTTACTCGGCTATCCATCACCTTACCCGGCTTAAAGACAACCACTTTTCGCTCTGGAACGATTACGCTCTCTCCAGTTTTCGGATTTCGAGCCTGACGCTGAGCTCGTTGTTTGACTTCGAAGACTCCAAAATTACGCAATTCGATTCGTCCTTCCGACGCCAACACATTCACGATGGCATCAAACGTTTTTTGAACGATCTCCTTGGTTTGCATTTGCGTCAGTCCAATCTCTTCCGAGATGATTCTAACGATTTCTTTTTTCGTCATAAACGACTCCGATACGATACGAGATAGAAGAGAGATTGCGGTGGGGAATTGTAACGGGCGGGTTGTGATACAGTCTTTGTGAGGACGAACGTCTTCAAACTTCGCCTTAAAAGAACGATTGGCAAAGGTGCGACTGGATTCATAGGTTGGAACCGTAAGTCTAGATCTGGCAAAACTTAAAGTCAAATTCACGAGACTCACGGAACGAATACTACTGATTGGGGAACGATCATTTGTTGCCCATTAGGCATCAAACATCGTTCCAACGTCGGGTTAGGCAACGCCAGACACGCTGGGCGAGCCTGATACTCGAGAGACATAAAGATTCAACGAAGATTTTTGTTTTGATGAATCGCTAGATACGAAATTCTTTTCGCCGCTGTTCAATTTCTTCAAGTTGAAATAGTTTTCCAGTTCCGCTGCCCGGACAGAATTCGCAAGTCTGCTCCCAGGCTTCTTCTGATTTCAAATTGCTATCCCAAAATGGCCAGGTACGACATTGGCGCGGACGAGCACCATAGACTTCGCACTTCCGACTTTCATTGTCAAAAAAAACACAGTCGCCGTTACTGAATTCTTTCAAGCTTCGACGTATGCCGATCTTTCGCGTGTAGTTATCTTCAAAGTAGTCGACGTCCATCTCAACCAATTTGGCAATGGCTTCAACTTCAGCTTTGTTGACCCAAACGTATCCGGGCGCTCCGGTACAACAATCGCCGCAGCCCGAACACTTGAATTTTAAACCGTCTTTGTACCAAGGCTCGGTTTTGTCTTCATTTTCTGATTCTGTTTTTGACATGGCTTCGATTATACAAACCTTAAATTGCTTTCGTCTATTGGGTATTCGTTATACTGGTGAGATGAATAAAACTCTCGCTCGTCAGACAACATTCG
>CAZQQR010000428.1:0-3672 GCA_964595515.1 uncultured Pirellulaceae bacterium | reverse complement strand
TGCAAGGACTTCGCCCGTATCCTAACGAACCACCACGGAGCAGATTTGTCCGGTCGAAGAAAAACTCGATTTCAAAATCGCTTTGTTATCACTGAAATCCGAAACAGAATTCACAACGTTAACGGCACATTCCGAATCGATCTCAGTGCAATTGATTGAGGGCGCTATCTTCTTGTGCTCGACCGTTAACACAGCACTGATCAACTCGATGATCGATGTTCCGGGGCCAACGTTTCCAAAATTTCCTTTGGGAGCGACGACAGGAACATCTCCCAGCAGCGAAGCGATTGCCTCGGCTTCGACTTTGTCTCCAATGACGCTACCCGACGCATTCGCGTTGACCAATCCGATATCGCTGGCGGCCAAATTCGCGCTCGCAAGCGACGACTGAAAGCTGCCCTTAATCGCAGCTGCAAAATCATCGGAGCGAGCATTCTGAAACGATCGTGACCAGCCTTCCAATTTCGCTAACGGCGTACCGCCTCGGGCTGCAACATGTTCTTCCGATTCAAGCACAATCGCGCCGGCACCTTCTCCGACAACCATCCCGTCTCGCTGCGCGTCAAACGGTCGTGACGCCAATTCAGGTTCATGGACTCGCTTACTCAGCAACTGAGTTCCGCGATAAAGCATGGCCGTGAGTGCCATCTGTGATCCCGTTCCGCCTGCCACCACCAAATCCGCAGCACCTCGCCGGATCAAATCAGCGGCTTCGACCAACGCCAACAACCCGGAAGCTTCCCCCTGACAAATGGAGTTGCTTGGACCACGGGCATCGAGCGCAATGGAAATATGCGAAGCAGCCATGTTAGGCAGATACTTTAGCATCCACAGCGGTTGAATCTCCCGCATGGCGAACTCGCCCCAGCGGTCATGCTGATAATCTTGATTGACGGTGCATTTTTGGAAAACGTCTGCGACTTCGTTGGGATCCGCAAAGAAAGTTTCCGTTCCGAACACTGTTCCGACACGATCTGGAACAAGTGCCTTTCGGTCGACTCCTGCATGGTCAATCGCCATCGCCGCCGCTGCGCATCCGAATTGAATCGGAGCGCACATGATTTTAAGTGCCTTGCGCGGTTTGACGAATTGTTTGGCTTCGAAATTGCGAACGGGCGCGGCGATTCGAAACGGCAACTCCGATTCAGCATAAGCCTCTCGCACGCCAACTCCGCTTTTACCGGCCAGCAGCGACTGCCAGAATTCTTCTCTGCCAATCCCGATTGGAGAGACAACACCAACCCCCGTGATAACGACGTCTCGCTTGGTTTTCATTTAGTTCAATCGGTTGGTTGGCGAAGTCGTTGGACATCGAATGTTTGCAGCGAAGTTTATCAGGAAACCTTCCTGCAAAATTAAAAACGCTGGTTCGCGGACGTTTCTACATCACGGAAAATTACTAAGGGAGCAGCAGCCGGTTTCTTGCCACGATTATGATGCGTCGTAGTCATAAATTCGATAGGTCTTATCCAGTTTGGTTCCACCACGTTCCAAAGTTCCGCGTGAAAGTTTGTTGGATTCCAGCACCCATGAGAATTCGGCATCCTCGATTCCCCACTCGATGATGTCAGGAACAAGCCGGGTCATTAACACCAATCCTAATCCCCAACGTTGATATTTTGGGACAACATTCGTACTGATCAAACGGATCTTTTTGATCTTTTTTCTTCCCATCAAGACGCGAAGCCAACCAAACGGAAACAGTCGCCCGTTAATTTTTTTAATCAACGGATTGTAATCGAGCAAACCAAACGTCGTTGCAACCGGCTCACCATCAATCTCGGCCATCGTCGTCATCTGCGGGACGATCAAGAACTTCAGTCCTTGTGCCGTCGCCTTCAATTCTCCCTCCGACATTGGCGTGAATCCCCACTGGCCGGGAAGGGCTGCATTATAAATTTCAGTGAAACTTTTGACGTCTTTGTCAAAACTCTTTTTCGAAATCTGGCGTACCTCAACATTGAACCTTCGACGAGATTCCTCCGCGATGAACTTTAGCTTGGGATCGAGGTCTTTGAGCATGCTCGTATGCCCTAAAAACGCAAACATGTCCTGAGACTTGTAGAATCCATATTCCTCGATCAATTTTCCGTAGTACGGTTTGTTGTACGTCATCATGAACGTCGGCGGCGAATGAAAGCCGTCTACCAACAATCCCCATTCGTAATTTTGCGACGGGTTTGCAGGACCACGCATCATAAAAATGTCGCGCTCCGCAAACCACTTTTTCGCCGTATCAAACAACACGTTGGCAACGGTTTGATCGTCGATTGATTCAAAGAACCCAAACATCCCACGTTTTTCTTTGTGGTAATCGTTGTGATGACCATCGACGATTGCTGCGATTCGACCCACCACTCGCCCGTTTCGCTTTGCCAAAAAAGTCTGGATCTCTCCGTTGTCGTAAAAGGGATGTTTGGTGTAATTCAAAAGCTCTTTGATGTTCATCAAAAGAGGAGGAATCCAATTCTTGTCATCGCGGTAGAGTTCCCACGCAAAATTGATAAAGGCTTTTTGGCCTTTTTTGCTGGAAACGGGTTCAACGATAAGATTGTCAGCACTCATTGAGATTCCGAATTCAAGTTGGTCAAATATAAAGAGAACAATTTATGGGTTTTTGCAGCGCTCAAAAAGTCTGGTCGCTGCGATTTCACCCTTATTATTCCATAATTAACAGCCATCGCGGTTTGAATGATGCGAATCTTGATCACAGGAGCCACGGGATTTCTGGGGAACAACGTTGTCCGAGCTTTGCTTCGAGACAACCATGAGATCGCGGTGACACTCCGGGCCTCTTCCAATCGATCGACATTAGATGGTCTGAACGTTGAGCCTGTGCTGGTTGACTTGAATCATTTCTCAGATATCGGTCTGGCGGTCAAAGACGCCGATGTGGTGATTCATTCAGCGGCGATGATTCAAATTGGCTGGAGTAAGCTCGCCGCCAGTCGCCGCGTCAACGTCGAGGCTACCGCCGGGATCGCGGAGGCTTGCCGCCGAAAAAAAGTACGCATGATTTATGTTAGTTCGGTGGACGCACTGGGCGCGGCGACGGAAACAGAAATCGGCGACGAAACAAAGCTTGATCCCCCCAAACCGGCTTGCTCCTACGTCGTTTCAAAACGTGAAGCAGAATCAGCCGTCATCCTAGAGGTCGCCAAGGGGCTCGACGGCGTGATCGTCAATCCAGGTTTTATGGTCGGTCCTTACGATTGGAAACCGTCGTCAGGCGAAATGATGTTCGCGATCCACAAGAACGCTTTTCTTCCGTTTGCACCCGCTGGCGGCTGCAGCGTCGCTGACGTTCGCGATGTTGCCGAAGGGATTGTTTCCGCGATTGAACACGGGCAAACCGGCAACCGGTACATCTTGGGTGGGCAAAACATGAGCTACCTTGAGCTTTGGACTCGGATGGCCGAAGTCATTGGGAAACGACCTCCCAAACGAGCGCTGCCAGAATGGATTGCACAACTAGCTGGAAAAGCTGGTGACTTCGCCGGAAAGTTTTCCAAGACCGAACCCCAAGTCAATTCAGCGGCGACACAAATGGGCCAAATGTTTCACTACTACAGTAGCGAAAAAGCTAAAACAGAACTCGGGTACAAAATCGGAAGCGTGGATGACGCCTTGCGAGATGCTTGGGATTGGTTCAAAGCAATGAAGATGGTTTGA
>CAZQQR010000427.1:2616-3696 GCA_964595515.1 uncultured Pirellulaceae bacterium | reverse complement strand
AGTCGTTACACCATCGTGAATGGAGTAGCCATTGTGATACTCGTGCCGGACCATCTTCTTCGTCGTCTCGTCAGCGTCTTTGGCGATCATTTCTTTGGCGTTCCAGTCGATCTTTTTACCCGACCAGACTGCAAGGTTTCCAAGCAAAATGGTCTCAGAAAGTGGGCCTGCATACTCAACGAATTCCGATACCGTTTTGCCTTCGCCTTTGATGGCGTTTGCAAATTCAGTAAAGTGTCCGGGCGACTTCACATATTCAGTTCCGGTAAACTCCGCGAATGGACTGGATGCGCCGTCTTTTGCTGGGCGAGTAATCGTACGCTGGCGTGTGAACTCTCCGTCAACAATCAGGCCTGTTTCACCAGATTTTTCGCCGTAATCTCCAGGCGAATAGTATTTGCCTTTTTCACCAACAACGAGGGCCGCACTTCGATAGTGACGCTCCTTGCCTTTGTTCACTTTTTGCTTTGGCAAATCAGCCATCAACTCGTCGGAAGGACGTTCGCCCCCGTCGTACCAAATCATTTTGACGGCAGGCCGCCCATCAAGCTCGGGGAATTGGAATACGATTTTTGATTTGGATGGAAAACAATTGCCGTCATGTTTATCGCATGTCGCTTCCACCGATGTTGGGAACTTGAGATCAAGCGCCATGTAAGACATGTTGAGTGTGTGACAAGCCATGTCACCGAGAGCACCCGTGCCAAAGTCCCAGAATCCACGCCACTTGAACGGATGAATCTCAGGGCTGTAAGGCCGCTTTTTCGCCGGCCCGATCCACTCATCCCAGTGAACATTCTTGCGGCGAGTTTCCCATTCACCTTCTCGTCCAGGCTGAGGTGCTTCTTGCACTTTAAGGTTAAAACTCTGTGGCCAAACGGGTCGGTTCGTCCAGACGTGAACTTCTTTCACATCACCAACGATGCCTTTGCGAATGAGCGCGGCCGATTCACGAAGGTTGCTACCCGCCGTGCCTTGGTTGCCCATTTGCGTAATAACGCCAGTGTCTTTTGCGACTTGGCCCATCAAACGTGATTCTTCGATCGAGTGAGTCAACGGTTTTTGACAGTAGCAGTGTTT
>CAZQQR010000427.1:0-2516 GCA_964595515.1 uncultured Pirellulaceae bacterium | reverse complement strand
CCGAATCGAATTTCTTCTAACGCGGAAACGCTGGGTTTGACAGAAACACCGCCAGCAACCCAAGCTCCCATGCCGAGCGCAGCCGTCGATTTCACGAAGTCACGACGATTTGATTTCTTACTCATATTTGCTCCTCAACGTTGGTAAACGTATTAATATTTCGTTTGGCTTAAATCGAAAGGACGATCAAGGCACAGCTTACCTGTAACCAGAATGGGGTTCAATCAAACCCAAGGAATGGACGATTGGTGGCGAGAAATTTTCGGTCCAAAAATGCAAACAACCAATTATTTGTCAAACTTTTCACGTAAACGATCGACGATTTTTTGCATTTCCGCTCGCTCGGTCGCCGACTCCAAAATCATCACAGCACGGTTTTCCGCCAACCGGGCCTGTCGAGTGCGTTTCATGTCTCGCATGATCATGGAGGTATGAAGCAACGACTCTGCGCGAAGGTCCGTTGGCATTTGCGTATCATCGGAAAAATTGTCGAGAGTCTGAAGCGCAAGCTCAGCTTCTTTCATCGCGTAGAGCGAATCCGCTTTGGCGCTTACAAGCTCGGCAATCACATCTGGGTTAGCACCGCTGTTTTTAAGCCCTGCGTCATACGAGGCAACCGCGGCTTTGTGATCGCCTTTTTTCTCAAGCAATTCGCCTTTGGCCAGATGAAGGTACAAACCAGCTTGGTCTTTTTCCAATTGCTTTTCCAACAACTCCATCGCTTGATCAATTCGGCCTGAACCAACCATTAAGTAAACTTTCTTTACGATCAGTCGTTGCCGGGTTTCGCCTTCGACACCTTCAAGCCCGATCATCTCGTCAAGGACCGCATCCGTCATTTTCGGATCCTTAAGCTGACGAACCAGGTTTAGTTTCATTTGGTAAATCTGAAGTCGTTCTGAATTGTTGAACGAGATTTCTTCCATGACCGCCTCAATGAAACTGATCGCTTTGGCAGGTTTCTCAAGCCGTGACACCATCAGGATGTCGGTCATGATGACTTTTCTCATCTCCGCATCTTTGGCTTCGTTCCATTTCGTGCGAAGCCCCAACTCATCTGACTCATCAAGTTTGACGATCTCTTCAACCACGTCTACATAGTAGATGTTGATGATCTCTTCCCGGATTTCGCTGATGGCTTTGTCGAGCAGCTTCGCTCGCTCAGGTCCGGCTTTGCCTTTGGCCGCTGCCAAGTTTTCGTCACGGCGAATTCTGAGTTGTCGGGCTTCTTCGAGCAATCCCAAGTAGTTTTGAAACCCACCCGTCTCATAGCCAGCAAATGCAAACGGTTTTAGATCTTTGTCAGCCAACACAATCGTGGGAAAGCTATCGACGCCAAACTTCTTAGCCCAAGCTTCATTTTGTTTAACAAGCTCTGGATCTTGGTCGGACTGTTTGAGGAAGTCGAACTTTACCAAAACAAAATGTTTCGATGCCTCGAACAAAAATTCTTTTTCGGAGAGGACTTCACTCTCAAGCTTTTTGCAAGGCGGGCACCAGTCGGAGCCGGTATACAAAAAGATGATGTCCTTTTTTTCTACCTTCGCTCGCTTGGTCGCAGCGTTCACATCCTCGGTAAAGCCTTCGTCGTTGGCGAAGGTAGGCGCTGCCAAGATCACCAGCCCGAAAAAAAATAGCGACGCTACTGAGAAACAAAGTTTGCCGTTCCAAAATTTATTTGGAAGGCATCGAACAGACGAGTTCATTGGATGACTTTCGTTTCGGTCCAAATTAATCCGGGAGGTTGAATTTCAAATCTCTGAACTGCAATTCCCAGCCAGTATTGCCGCTAAAGCCTCGCGCTCGCGGCATTTATATTCTATCGTAATAATTTTAAAATCGCATGCCATTCAGCTGATTTTCGAACTGGAAGTGCGAATTGAAACAATACGCAAATTGTCCATGGAAATGAACGACGTGTTGAAAGGCGCAACCGTCTACTGCGGGTCCAATCGCCGGATATTCTTAATCTGCTTTTGCTTTAACATCACGATTCGCTCATCGACGTAAAGTGCGTGATTGGCACCTTTTATTCGAAAATCGAGTACCCGAAACCGACATTTAAACTTACGAGCCAAATTGAAAACTCTCGCTGTATGCGATGAGATTTCTATTTCGTATCGAGCCCAATTCTGGGCTTCACTCTTTAGCGTTCTTGTGACGGAGGGATCGGCGATATTGTAGGCTTCGACCTCGAACGGGTTATCTCGATAGCCGTCGCGTTTGGTGAGTGAAAGATAAGCCGAGCACAGCAAGTAGGCGGGAATGAAAAATGGACCCCACCGTTCGTATTGACGAACGTGAACTTGTTCATGGTCCCTGGCATCCGCAAGCCCTTCTTTGGTCAATCCTACGATCGAATGTCCCAGCGTCATTGCCAGAACTCCATGTGGTGGGATTTTTGAAAGGGCCCAGGTCACGAATCCACCAGAAAACTCAATACAACCGCGATGGTATTCGCACGTCCCACCAGTCAACAAACCGACACTACCGACTATCAACCCGATGGTTGTATT
>CAZQQR010000426.1:0-3696 GCA_964595515.1 uncultured Pirellulaceae bacterium | reverse complement strand
CCTCCCGCAAGCGAGAGGGTTTTGTTTGTTGGCGGAGATTCATTGAACGGTATTGAGTTTAACGGCAAGCCGGAGGCGACTGCGTTTAGGTCAGACGAAACGCAGTCGCCTTCGGCTTGCCGTTAAACTATTTGAGCGGCGAGATGTGTCAAGCGAATCCTCCGACCTCTCACGATCGGATAACACTTCACACATCCCCGGGCGCAACATTTGACACCGCAGCCATACTTTCGATCAACTCAGCTGCGCGAGTGCCTGATCTAGATCCGCGATGATGTCTTCACTGTTTTCGATCCCACAAGCCAACCGGATCATGTTGTCCGTGATCCGAAACTCAGATCTCTCTTCGGGCGTGTACCCCCAATAACTCATCACAAGCGGTTGTTCGATCAACGTTTCGACACCTCCCAGACTCGGAGCAATCCGAGCGAGCTTGGCCGAATCGACGACTTTGGCCGTTGCTTTCCAATCGGCATCAGCCACCTCGAACGTGATCAAGCCACCGAATCCTCGCATCGTTTTCGTGGCAACCTCGTGATAAGGATGCGACTCAAGCCCTGGATAAAGGACCTTTGAGACTTTGGGATGAGCTTCCAAAAATTCAGCCACTCGTTGGCCATTCTCATTGTGCCGCTGCATTCGAATCTCAAACGTCTTTAAACCACGTTCAAGCAAGTAGCAGTTGTGCGGTGAATTGACTGCTCCCATCACGCCACGAAGCGAAAGCACATCGGCCATTTTCTCTTCGCTTCCAAGTACGATGCCCGCCAACAAATCATTGTGGCCACCAAAGTACTTGGTCGCTGAGTGCATTACGAAATCAACACCGTAGTCGATCGGCTGAATATTGAATGGCGTCGCCAGCGTTGCATCAATCAACGTGTCGACGTTGTGTTTTTTCCCGATCTCGGCAAACCTTTCCAGGTCAAGAATGCTCAAGTGTGGGTTCGTCGGTGATTCACTGACCAACATTTTGGTGTTCGAATTGATGGCGGATTCCATCGCCAAGTAGTCACCCGTTTTGACTTGCCGGGTTACGATCCCGAACCGGGAAAGATGCTTTCGACAGTATTCTCGCGAACGATGATAACACTCGTCAAAGAAAACGATCTCGTCGCCTGAACTGAGTTTCGCGTTGAACAAACCCACTAGCGCCGCCATGCCGCTGGAAAACAGAACGCCTTGCTCAGCCCCTTCGAGGGCCGCCAATTTTCGCTCGACGACTTTTTCTCCCGGAACTCCATACCGCCCGTACTCGCCGCGGTCCTCGTTGTCTTCGATGAACTTGATGATTGACGCGGTGTCTTCGAAAGTGAAAGTGGACGCCATCACGATCGGATCAGTAATCGAATTGATCGGTTTTTGACGAGCTTCGCCAGCATGAACGGCGGTCGTCGACATTCCAGGTTTGGATCTGGTTGTTGAACCAGGTGTAGCGTTGGTGTTTGAATCGTTATTTTGTTGCTGTTCAACCTGCATTTTCTTCTCCATAAATGTGCTTAGCACGTGGGGAAGTTGGCCGAATCGGAGCGGTCGCAAACACGACAGTTTCACGCGGGAAGATTTTGCGTGAATCGGAAGCTCTTTAGCAGATAAAGGCTGCAAGCGGCTAACAAATCCCTATGGCCCCAGTATAGAAAGCAACCCCCAAGTTCTTCAAGGTTCAAAATCGAGAACTCATCGGAACGTTCAAATTCTTTGGCTCACGAGCAAGCTTCGATTTCTATGAGGAAGCTTGCGAAGTGATCATTAGTTGGATCTAACGAGGTTTCGGTTGACTTTGACGGCGAAACGGAAATGTTGCGGACTTTGGAAAAACAAGTAGGAGTCAATTCAATCCTTCGACTCGCTGATGCAATATAAAAACTTCTCTCCTCTTAGCAGGATTTCGTCTTCGACCAATACGGCCGACGCGCTAAAACTGTCCTTAAGGACGTTCGCTGCCAAAACCCGAGGCATGTCAGGTTCACTTAAAACGAGAGTAACTCCGTTTCGATCCGTGATGAAAATCTTGCCATCGGCCGCCACGGGCGATGCGTAGATATCCCTGATGCCGCCTAACCGAAAAGGACCGATGACTTCCTCGCCCGTTTTGGCTTGAGCGATCGTCAAGATTCCTTGGTAGTGTTTGAGAAAATAAAGATTGCCTCGATAAAGCAGCGGTGTCGGGACATAAGGAGTCCGAGTAGCACGTTGCCAGAGCACTTGATTGGTTCCGGTGATGTCACCCTTGGCTCCGTCCAAGAGAATGGCCATCATCGACCGGATTTCATAGCTGCTGCCGACGTAGACTATCCCGTCTTTTGCGATGGGCGTTGCGACGATGTTGTTTGAAAGGCCAGAACAAGACCAAATGACTTCACCTGTTTTGGCGTCATAACCCCGAACGGCACCGGTTCCGGCCACGATCGCCTGGATGCGATCTCGGTGCTGATAAAGAATCGGGGATGACCAAGACGTGACTTCTTCCCGTGGTTGTCGCCACAGTTCTTTGCCGGTCGATTTATCAAGCGCAACGACAAACGAGTCTCCCTCATGATCCCAGTTGATCAACAAAATATCACCAAGCAGGGCAGGGGAGGCGCCTTCGCCGTGCGCATGTTTCGTTTTCATTTTGCCAAGCGTTTTTTTCCATACAACGTTTCCCTGGTAGTCGAGGCAGTAAAGCCCGTGCGTTCCGAAATAGGCGATGAGATGCGTGCCATCAGTCACTGGGCACCCCGACGCCAACGAAGCCGAAACGTGGCCGCCCTCATGAGGGACGGCAGCATGAAGCGTTTTTTGCCATTTGATTTTTCCGTTGGTCCTGCTGTAAGCGAGCACTTCAAATTTGAATTTTTGGCTGACCATCACATTGTCATGCGAACCAGGTGCGCCATCGTGAATCGGCTCAAATTTTGGCCCGAATGGAATCGCAGTCGTTACAAAAATATTGTCACCCCAAACGGCGGGGGTGGAATGCCCGAGGCCGGGCACCGGAACTTTCCACTTAATGTTTTCAGTTTCACTCCACCGCGTTGGTGGTTTCGCGGTGGGAGATTCTCCGGTTCCAAGTGGCCCTCGCCACTGAGACCATTGCTGGCTGACCGGAACATTCGAAGTACCACGTGTATCGGAGACCACTTCTTGAGCCGACAGCGGACTACAGAAGCTGACTGCGATTAAGGCAAATAGCAAAGCAGTCAAAACAAACGGCGGGAATACTGGCAAGCTTCGACGTCCCGTTACAAACGGGGGAGCTAGATCAAATGAAAATCGTTTGAGGTTCACGCTGTACTCCGATTCGCGTTTTTTGCCGTGGGTGGTATAAAGCTGGCAGCTGGTTTCTTTACGCTGGTAGAACAACAATTGATCGGATTGAAGTGGCTCTTTCATTCATCTTTCTAATTGTCCTTATTCCCGCCACGATCGTACTTGGGGCTGGGCTGATCAAGCTTTCCTGTTGGTTGATCAATACGATGGAAGGCGGTCACCAGGAAGCAACCTATCAAGAGAATCACGAACTCGCCAGCGAACCGAATAATCAAACCGCTGCGAACGACCCAAATCCATTCGCGGCACCGCAAACAACGAGTCAACTAAAAACTCTAAACTCAACTCAAGGCGTGCGGACGCCTTCTTTCGCAAAATCTTTGGGAATCGTTTCCATCGCCGTCTTTGGATTGATCGCGGTAGCCGCGGTCTATTTCCTGCTAA
>CAZQQR010000425.1:0-3746 GCA_964595515.1 uncultured Pirellulaceae bacterium | reverse complement strand
TGAAATCGACTTAGAGGGCATTCGGCTTGTCTGTAGAACGGGCACCTCTTGCCCGTTTCCATCATGTCTGCCAAGAGTCCCCGGTTTCTGCGCTGCTCCAAGAGGTGTTTAGCCTTGAATAAATAGGATTGAGCCTGTTTAGTGTGTCGGACCGAGGCGACTAAAGGAAAAGCGCAAGAGATGTCATTCAGTGCTAACTCCGCCCAATGAAAAGATCGTCTAAACTATTTGGGCGAAAGCCAATTTAGGCAGATTTCACGAGGTTTTCGTCGGTAAACGCCGACGACAAAAGGCAACTCTGGCGATCAACGTTGCTCAGATTTCCTGTTTCTGCGAATAAATTGCCTGAACTACTCATCCGCTAGATTAGTCTTTCGACTGGGCGTCGCTGGTAGAAAGTCGATTTGTCTCAAGTGCATGACTCGCATAACGGTGGCGTTATGTCAATAATAGAGTCGCTGTCCTTTAGTCGTTCAAAGAAACTTGCGCGTTCAATGCCAGATCCTCAATTCGAATTACCGACCGAGCTTCAAAACTTCGATCCAGAAGATCTGATGACGGGTCGCGCATTGCCTCCAGCGATGCTTGTAGACCTGTTGCGCATTGCCTCTTTGGGCGATGACCAAATCGCGTCGGTCTCAGAAATTGTCGGTAGCCAAAAACAAATCGTCACACCGGAAGAAATCGAACGAACGATTTCGAGCAAGCTTGGGGAAGATTTAGGAAAGGGCGTTACCAAGTTCGTCCTAAATTTTGATCCTACAATGGTCGAGCGCGTTTTGCATATCCTGCAAAAATTGCGAGAAGCTAAACCGAAAGCTGCGGAGATTTTTGACGAAGCCAAATTTGAAAAAATTAAAAATAACTTGAACCGTTTGGTCCAAGGACATTCTTCAATTGAATTGATTCGCAAATCTCAAAACCTGCTTCGTGCGTTAGGAAACGAAATTGAATCTGTGACTTTCATTTGTGACTTAAGACCGGTGTTCGACAAGGAACATGAGAAAGTCGAGGGTCTAATTTCAGTTGCAGGTCTTAAACTAGGGTTCAAGGATCAGGAAGACGATGAAAACTCTATTGAGTTTGCGTTGAGCGAGGGAGATTTAGACTATCTAATGGAGCGATGTGAAGATGCAAAGAAAAAGTTGGCTGTATTGAAACGAGAGTACGTTAGCAATGCTTTGATCACGGAATCAGGAGATGGCAATGAGTGAGAAAATGCTAACGCACTTCAAACAACAGCATATTCAAGGTGTGGAGAAAATTCTCGGCGGTGTGGCCGAAGCTTATGACGAGAATGATCTAATTTTAGATACGACGCTAATTACGAGATTCGAGAATTTAGATCTTTGGGCTGTCTATAAAGATGAGGTAGATAAAGAAACACTGCGCAAAATTCTCGAAGAATCTCGAAGATTGAAAAGAGCAAAGCAAAGTCAATTTGCATTCGGAACTTGTATTTTTGGTAAAGGTGAATCCGAGGCCAAGCCAACTTCGTATCCAGTTCTTCTTTTCCCGAAATCCTTTCAAAAAGTTGAACCCCAGCCGCCAGAGTGGGTGGAATCCCACGACGAAATTCTTCAGCGGCTTGAGGCTGACGATACAAGCTCCGATGAGTATGAGAAAGCATTGCGTATTGCAGAGATTACTGACTTCTCCGACGAAAAAATCGAACGCCTTTTGAACGCACTTGGAAGATACATCAGCAACAATCGGTTTGCATCTAATGATGATTCGACTGCCCTGCTTGGTTGCGCCATTCGCAAATATGCGATGAATATGAGCGAAGAGCACTTCAATGAATACGCGAAATGGCTTCAGCCTACGGATACAAAAATTCTCGATTCGAAGGTTGAGCTTGAGTTGGTCAAAGGAATTGACTCTCGAATCTCATATTCGCCTGTTGCGCTTGATGGCCACAACGTTGACGAAGCTATCTCGATTATTGGCGAAGTCTGTGAGGAATACAGCTCACGGCGGCGATTGCTGAAAGAGAATCATGCCTCAATTGCCGTTGAAGCGAACCATTCGATCGTTCTATTGCGTTTGCTCGCTGGCAATGCCAAAAAGGCAGAAGAGGAGTTCGCCCGAGCGAAAAAGCTTGATCCAGATTGGGTGGCGGAGTTGATCGTTGAACAATTGGAAGAAACTGCAGAAATCATGAAGGATCGAGACTCTGGTACTTCCGATAAGATCTTGGAATTGTTGAAGAAATAGGTTTGCACGGATGCCCTCAAGCGTTCTTTCTAATCAACCGATTGATCTAGAGCCATTTGACGTACTCGGAAGCGGCGATATCGAAACTGGTTTGCTAACTCATGCGATGCTTTGCAGAGAATCGCAAACCGTAACAATAGTGCTCGGCGAAAATGTGCAAGTCATTGACATGGGCCCGCCGCTCGCGGATTGTGACGAAGCACCGACGGTTGCAGGATCGGCCGGTCTATCTGAAAAGCAGCGAAGGAAAATAAAAGCGTTCGTCGATGGTGAGCTATCTGCATCCAAGGCGAAACAGGAACTAAGTGAGCGCTTTGGCATAAAGCAGTATGTCATTCATCCATCATCCGTTGCGCCATCGGCAAAGCTTCCTTCGTGGAGATATAGTTGTGTAGGTTTCGTTTTGCGAGCATACCGCCGAGGCGCGAGCATTCAACTTCTGGCATCGCCTTGTCCGTTGAAAAGTGTTGATGAAATCCAAGTACTTTATCCCAACCAAGACTTATCGAAAAAGTTCCGACGGAAATGGCTGGGAGTAGGTGACGGGACTGGGACTGAGCGTGATGGAGTTGAGTGCTGGCCAATTGACTTGGTTGGATATCTGTTTCACTCACTTGAACGCCCAGTCGAAGAAATCAACGGAGAGAAAGCTATTCCTTACCAACCACAAGAAGGCGATGAGTTTTTCCCGCGTCAAAAACCTGAGACTGCGGAAAACGGTTCAGACCAAGTAGAGTGAATTGACCTCACCAGAGCCTGCAGCCCAACAAGAAGGAAAAGGCTGGATGAGTAGTAGGTCCTAATCTGCTTCGGTCACATCGACCGTCGCGTATCAGTAGCACAATCTAATCGAATGATTTAACTTTAAGAGCCAGCGATACCAATTTTTGCATATTGGCTTTGATCGATTTTGGGCATTCAGTTTCGCCCGCGGACGTCGAAGATAGAAATACAATGATTTCGGCAGGAACACCTAGCGCTGTCTCTAATTCATTCAAACGTTCGACGCGAACTGCTCTTCGCCCTGATTCAATAAGGCTGACATATCCTTTTGTAACGCCCATAGATGACGCCAAGTCTTTTTGTGATAAATCTGCAGCCACGGGTTTCGATGAATGGTTGCAGGAACTGTCCAGTCGATGATGCATTCGACTTGGTTCGTTCGATGAACGGGCAATTAGCCATTCTCTGATTCGGTTGCGTCACTTTATTTTGATTCGCAACGTTGTTCCATCGCGGGTGAGTGTGGTCTTTTCATTCACCGTTTGGCCATCAAGTTCAACGGTAATCTTATAGTCGCCAAGAAATCCACGAACCTGACTTTTGCCTGCAGCGTTGGTACTTGTGGTTTTGTTGGTCCACCACTTTTTCTTTGTTAAGTCAACGAAAACCTTGCCCGCCGGTTTGAGAGTCCAGTCGGCCCGCCAAAGTGCGGCGGCGGGTTTCCAGTGTGCTTTTTCCCAGAATCCCCATTGGACAATCGAAACGAAATTCGGGTGACTGAAACTGGCGATCATCACATCGCGGTA
>CAZQQR010000424.1:0-3757 GCA_964595515.1 uncultured Pirellulaceae bacterium | reverse complement strand
TAAACTCGTCCGTTTGCAATTGCTGGAGAAGCCGTTGTTTCTTCGCCGAGTTCGTTCTTGGAAAGAACTTTGCCCTCACGTCCCGCTTCAAGAACGTAAACCGTTCCCTTTCGGTCGGCAATAAACACTTTCCCGTCCGCGACAACAGGTGTAGCGCGTTGTTTGTCCGCGTAAAGCCGTTTGCGAAGAACGACATCTCCAGTTTCAGCATCGACGATGGAAAGGTCTCCTTTTTCGCCAGCAAGATAAACCAAGCCATCGTGAATCACGGGCGTAGAAACATCAGGAGTGCCTTTGTCGATTTTCCAATGAAGCGATTCTTTGTTGCCGGTCACGTTGCCTTCAACGTCGACTTTGAGACCAAGCACGGGACCGCGTTTGGCCGTAGGGACTACGATGATTCCCTCACCGCAACTCGGTGAAGCGACCAAGCGGAGATAAGGGTTGTAGCTGCCGCCCTTGGGGTTGAACCCTCCGCAGCGCCAAAGCTCAGATCCGTCTGCCAGCGAGTGGCCAATCACATAGTCTGCACCATGCGTAACCAGAAATTCCCGATCGGAGTCCCGATAGATTGTGGGAGACGCATAAGAATGCTTGTTTTCTGCGACGCCATCTGTTTTGCGAAGATGCAACCAAATCTGTTTTCCGCTTTTTGCATCCAGAGCGATCACTTGCCCGACGGAAGTCGTCTTGCGATCTCTCATGTTGCCGTGCATCAACTGAAGGTAGAGGTTTCCGTTGTCAAGAATCGGAGTGGACGACATTCCAAATTGGATGTTGAATTTTCCGTACTCGTTTTGAAGGCTCTTTTCCCAGACCAAATCACCGTCAACGGTATAGCAAACCAGTTCGCCATTGCCCATCATCGCCCAAACATGTTCTCCGTCGGTACTGGGAGAAGGACTGGCAGAGTTTCCTGCGTCGCGAGAATTTTCGTTGACGCCGTTGAAGTTTTTCTTCCAGCGAATTTTGCCATCTGTCCCAATGCACATCAAAACGAGTGCCTCGTCTTCAACGCTGGTGACAAACACATTTGATCCAGAAACACATGGACTTGAACCAGCCGGCCCGGGCATCGGAACACGCCAAAGCAAGTTTTTTTCTTTGTTCCACTCAGCGGGAACCGAGTCTTCACCGCTTACGCTTTTAAGATCTGCCCCTCGCCACTGAGGCCAATCGTCTGCCTTCAAAGGGCAAAACAGGAGGCTTGCAAATAGCGTTGCAATCAAGGGTGTATGGATCATTTTCATCTTCAACTTTATCCTCTTCGCAGGGCCGCTAAACACCGGCTCTTAATGGCTTTGAAATGTTGAAATCAGTTTAACAGAAATCAAGGGTCATTTGTCGTCATCATTTTTGTCGCGTTGGCGAAGTTTAACGCAGAGCATTCAAAATTGATTCTTTGAGCCATCTCGCCTAAGGTTAAAAGACGGAAGCCTCTCAGAATTCGTTGAGTCGTCAATAAGACGGCCGGAGACGAATTCTGAAGGAACGGGTACGTGATCGGTAAATGAAGGGTAATGGGTTTAACGAAGTCGGGCGTGTCAGATCAAGCATGATCGTTTGCCCGGTCGTCAACTGGAATCAACGATGAAGCGATCTATCCCATCCGTGCCGCAATTGTATCGCAACGTGCGACGATGGACTGAAATTGTCTCGGTGCTCAGCAAGTATGGTTTGGCTGATTGGCTGAGCCGTTTCAACATTGACTTCCTTACAGACTTTTTGAAAACGTCTGATGGCGAGGCTCAGTCGCAGCTTACGCACAACGCACGGATACGATCTGCCTTGGTGGAGCTTGGCCCGACCTTTATCAAGTTCGGGCAGTTGCTGAGCACGCGGCCTGATTTGATCGGGACTGAGTTGGCGAAAGAGCTTTCGAAACTCCAAGCCGATGTGCCATGCGATTCGTTTGAGACGATCAAGCGAGTGGTCGAAGAAGAGCAGGGGAGGTCGCTGGAAGAAATCTTCGTCGAGTTCGATGAAGTCCCCATCGCGTCAGCTTCAATCGGTCAGGTTCACGGGGCGAAGATCAAACTTTTCGACGGACGTGTTGCGGATGCCTTTCTATCAAGCGAAGCCAAAACAAAATTGGATCGCGATTCAAAATCGTCAGAGGTCGTTGATGTCGTTGTCAAAGTTCGGCATGACGGGATTGAGCGAGTCATCGAAACGGATCTCGATATTCTGGCGGGGCTTGCCCAATTGGCGTCTCGGATTGAGGACTTCAAAAATTACCAACCGGTTTTGATTGTTCGTGAGTTGTCACGGGCGATGCGGCGCGAGTTGGATTTTGAGCGAGAAGAACGAAACCTTTTGCAGTTTCGGGCGATCTTCAAAAATGAAAAAACGGTCGTCATTCCCCGTCCCTTCGCGGCGCTATGCTCACCGCGAATGATCACGATGGAACGAATTATTGGGACGAAGCTTCCGCAAATGCGGGAAACGCCGCCCAGCGGTGTTGAACCAGAAACAGTCGCCAAAGCGGGAGCGAACCTGTATTTGAAAATGATTTTCAGCCATGGTTTCTATCATGCTGATCCACACCCGGGCAATATTCTTATTACCGAGAGCGGTCAAATCGGATTGCTCGATTTCGGATTGGTCGGCCGAATCAGTGAACAGCTTCGAGAAGACATCGAGTCGATGCTGGTCGCGATTGTCAACCAAGACGTGCCGATGCTGACGACGTTGATCAAACGTGTCGGGAATTGTCCGATTGATCTTAATGAGGGGGCACTTTCGAATGACGTTGCAGATTTCGTTGGACAGTATTCAACGCAAGTCGTTTCGCATTTTGATATGAGTGGTGCGCTCAATGATTTCGTGACGTTGGTTCGCGGGTATGAGATTACGCTTCCAGCCGAAGCCTCGATTTTGATCAAGACGTTGGTGACGTTGGAAGGGACTGGGCGTCTTCTGGATCCGAATTTTAGTTTGATGGAAATCATGAAGCCGTTTCATCGGATGCTCGTTTTAAAACGACTTTCTCCTGCTCGCCAAGCCCGCAAGATGCGGCGGTTTTATATGGAAGTCGAGCAGTTGGTGGATGCGTTGCCTCAAAGAATTTCCAACATCCTCGAGCAGGTCCAAACCGGAAGGTTTGATGTCCATCTGGTGCATCGAAGACTTGGTCCAACCGCCAACCGTTTAGTGATGGGGCTAATGACGAGCGCGTTGTTTTTAGGTTCGGCTCTGATGCTTAGTTACGAAGTCAAACCGGTTTTGTTTGCCAGCGGCGGGCCGATGGGAATGGAACGCCTGTCGTTTCTCGGCTTAACGGGATGCGTGATGAGTTTCCTGATGGGATTTCGAGTTCTCTGGGCGATTCGAAAGAGCGGGAATCTTGATCAAGCGGAGTGAGATGGTGGCCAAATCGCAATCATAATCGTTTAACGGCAAGCCGAAGGGGACTGCGTTTAGAACTGGCGGCGGAGGGAGTTGGCGATTGGTCGTTGGCGATGGGTGGAACGTTGAAGATTGGTTGTTGGGGGTAGGCAGCAGTGGATTGCCGGATTGGCGTCGCAAGCTCCTGATCCGGCCTACGTTTGAGTCGGGTGAAGTTTTAGCCAGGTGAAGTTTGAGTCAGGTGAGCGGCTATTGTCTGGTCGTGCCAGGTTAATAGCAATGGCCGAATCGTAATCGTAATCGTTTAACGGCAAGCCGTAGGCGACTGCGTTTAGAACTGGCGGCGGAGGGAGCTGGCGATGGGTGGAACGTTGAAGATTGGTTGTTGGGGGTAGGCAGCAGTGGATTG
>CAZQQR010000423.1:0-3772 GCA_964595515.1 uncultured Pirellulaceae bacterium | reverse complement strand
AGTTCCTAAGCTTAAATCGTTGGCGAACAGTTCAACTTTGACATCGCGGCTTGACCGAATTCCAAACAGGATCGTGCCTTGGTTTTTGTCGGCATCGAGACTAAGCCCTTTGCGGACAATCGCACCGTTGCCTGCCAGCAAGTCAAAATTCAGGAATCCCTGCCTGCCTGCAATGTTGGTCAACTCGCCATCGGCCTTCCAGCCTTCCGTCTGCCAACCGCCACAGTCAAACGTAAACTCCATCACTCCATCGCTCGGGTCTCGGCCATTGATTTTTTCCCATTCATCGGACAACCCGTCTCCGTCAGAATCTTCTCGGATTCTTTCATACTCAGCATTAACTCCGACTCCCCATTTCTTATGGCTGGCCATCTTCAGTTCAATATCCGGCTCTGTTCCCGCACCGGTGTCACCTTTGGCTAACCATCCATCCATCAATTTTTGATGGCGAGCTACTTCTGCCGCAAATTTCGGATCGTCAATTAAGTTGTTCAACTGGTGCGGATCTGTTTTGACATCATAAAGCTCTTCGTAAGGTCGCTCTCCAAAATAGATCTCGACAAGTTTTTCATCCAACGTGCCCTCGGCATATGACTCTCGAATCGACGAGAGAAACGGTTTTCGATCTCGATATTGCGGCTGAAGCAAGACTCGGTCCAGAAAGTAGTTCCGAGTGAAACGAAAACGATCCGTTCGAATGCTACGAATTCGATCGATCGTGTGATCGCAACGATCCCGCGCCGTACCAACGAATTCTCTCGGGACAATCTTTTGACCAAAAAGATCCTGACCTTCCATCCAAGCTGGTTGCTCAACACCAGCCCAAGCCAATGTTGTTGCCGATAGGTCAAGCATATCAACCAGGTCATCTCGAACACTTGCCGCGGGAACCCAGGGATCCGGACCCGTAATCACAAATGGTACGTGTGCACCGCCATCAGTGGGCTGTTGTTTGTGCCGAACTAGATTGTTGGCGCCGTGATCCGAAAAGTAGACGACGATCGTTGAGTCCGTCAAACCATCCGCTTCTAGTTGATCAAGAATCCCTTGGATGATTCCGTCGTCCATCCTTGCTGAATCAAAATGTTCAGCAACGGTTTCTCGATAGAGATCGTTTTGAGGATAATCTGGAGGAATCGTCACTGCGGATCGATCACATTTATTCTTAAATTTTGTTGTATTGAGCTTTCCACCCTTCAATTGGATTTGTCCGAAAAAAGGTTGGCCCTCTTTTCGTTGGTTCCATGGACTTTGGGGTGGCTTCTTTCCGACATAGTGCAAGTCATACACTTTTGAGTGTTCAAAGTTGTAATCCGTTTTGCCGATGTTAAAGCAATAGTAGCCAGCTTGTTCTCGCATCAGCTCACAGATTGTCTTCATCCCATCTGGCAGTGGCAGTTCAGCCTCACCGCGACGCGATCGATGCTCGTGAGCACCAAATCGAATTTGGTTCGCGCCCGTAATGATTGCTGACCGACAAATACTACAAACAGGAGCAGGCACATAAGCGCGAGAGAACCTGACCCCACGTTTCGCCATGCCATCAATCGTTGGCGTGTGTCCCTTTTGGATCTCATAGCCGTAACATCCGATCCACGGAGAGAGATCTTCTTGAAACAACCAGAGGATATTCGGCTTTTTCTGTTTCTTGTCTTGCCCGACAACTGGTTCAGTTGGGATTTGAAAAAAACAAGTAATCGTGACCGCGAAAATGGCAAACAGTTTCATGCTGGCTCCGTTAGAATGGTGAGCCAGTATTATAGCTGTCTTGTCGGCGACCACCAGAACAAGAATCCAGCGTCACAAACGTTATTCCTGGTGTCGATCTACGATTCCAAAGGAACGATTTTTCCTTGGTATGGTCGACAGTCTAAAGGACTTTGCGTCCAGCAATTCCGAACTCTATTTTGATTCCAACGAGATCTGATCATCAACAGCTATAACCTATCGCGTTTCGCCATCGCATTCATTTGGGTCTATCACGGTTTGATTCCCAAATTGATCTTTCACCATGCAACGGAATTAGAATTAATCGAAAAAGGACCGATGCTGATTGACGCTGAGACAACGCTTTTTGTCGCTGGAATCGTCGAAGTTGCAATTGGAGTTTCGGTTTTGCTTTGTTGGAAACGAGTGTGGCCGGTCTATGTTTCACTCGTCGGTTTTTGCGGTCTGTTACTGGGAGCGATTATGATTTCGCCGGAACACGCGACTCACGCGTTCAATCCAATCACTCTTACGATTTCAGCCATCTTCTTCTGTCTTATCCAAGTCTACGAACACAAAAATCAACGGCCATCGCCTGTGTAGATAATCTTGCCGTCCTTGGGAGCTTGTGGCCAAGGCGTCTTCCCCGGCGCCCATTCTTTGGGTTGCTTGTCCCGCACACTCTGAACAATTTCTTTGACCCAATCTGGCGCAGTCGCATTTTCCGACTGCCCATAAACCCACGGGAGTGCCGGCGACATCAGGCGATCAACATTCCCAAGCGGCGGTCGCTCACTGGCGTATTTCTCAAGGACTCCGAAAAGCTGTTTAACAATTTCTGGATTGGCCGCCGCGACATCCGTTTTTTCGTAAGGGTCACGCTCCAAGTCGAACAGTTCTTTTCCGATCAATTTATAATTGTCACGAAGAACACAAGCCGGCCTGACACTTCCAGAGACTTCAAACACAATTTGACGCCGTGCACTTTTCTGGCCATCAAAGATAACACCCGTCATGTCGATTCCGTCCAGTTCCCTCTCTTGAACCGCCGAACCACGCCCTAAATTCAAAAACGTCGGGAATAGATCCGTAATGTGCATCAGTTCATCCACCGTGGAACCCGGCTTCAATTTTCTTGGCCAACTGAATACGCACGGGACACGAACTCCGCCTTCGTAGTTCGTATTCTTGGTCCCACGATACGGCGCATTCTGCTCGTCCTTAAGACCACCATTGTCGTTAGCGAACACAATCAAAGTGTTGTCCAGCAGACCGTTTTGGTGCACGGCTCCGACGATCCGACCCACCGCGTCATCAAGGCATTTGAGGGCAGCCTGGCGTTTTTCGTATTTGTCTCGGTAACGAGGAATTTCTTCCAAAGGACCGTGGATCGCATTGAACGGAACATAGATGAAAAACGGTTTCTTGGATTTGCCTTCCTCGGGGCGGAACTGAGAGATAACTCTTACCGCTTCGTTAGCAATTAAGTCTGTCGAATATCCTTGCTCAAAAAGCGGTCGTTGATTTCGGTGCCAATCGTAAACCGCGAATCGAGCGGGAGCATTGTGAGGAATCGTGTAGTTGTTGTAATCAATCCCCCAGCCATAGTGACCATATTGATGATCGAAGCCCTGCCCCATCGGCAAATGCTCGGGCAGCCACTCTCCCAAATGCCACTTGCCAATTAGCGAAGTAAAATATCCGGCTTCCCGCAGCGCCTCCGCGATAGTTCGTTCATTCGTATCAAGCCCTTGCAGACGCCGTGTCTCTTCACCTTCATCATTCTTGGCGAGTGTTAAACCAAGCTTCTTCAAATAAGTCGGCTTTCCATAATCCTCAGATCGCCAATCACTCCAAGTCCTAAATGCATACCTGCCGGTCAAAAAGGCAGCTCTCGTCGGCGCACAAACCGCGTGCACGTAAAACTTGTTAAGCCGAACTCCGTTCTCGCTCAGCCGTTTCATGTTCGGCGTCAAGTTTTCGTTTCCACCATTGAACGCCGGCTCGTTCCAACCCATGTCGTCGGCCAGCATGAATACGATATTGGGTTGTTCTTGGGCCAGCA
>CAZQQR010000422.1:0-3845 GCA_964595515.1 uncultured Pirellulaceae bacterium | reverse complement strand
GCGGAAATCCTCGGCATCAGCCTGAGAACATTGCAGCGGAAAATCAAAGAGTTCGACCTGATGTAATTAGATTCGATAACTCATAAAGATCTTGTTTGTGGCATTGCCTTGGGCAACGTAAACGCTATCTTTAGCCGACCAAAATTTCGATTTATACTCCAATCGTCACTCATCCCACACCCTCAGCTTCGCAGGATTTGGATGCTTACAGAACCACTTTTAATTGCGCCAAGTGACTTCGAGCCGGAGAATCATTTCTACCCGCGCGTACTCAATGCTCACATTCATCCCTTGGTGCGTAACCTGATGGAGATGGGCAACGATCGGATTGCTTCCCGATTCTGTCATTTGCATCCCGAAGTTGACTCCGAAGCGGTCAAAACATTACTGCAGTCGGTTCCTAAATATTTTCGCTGGGGTGGCAGCGATCTCTTTCACGTAACGTCGGAAGAAGGAAATCGAAGCGTCGTGGTCATCGAAACCAACTCCTGCCCTTCGGGGCAGAAGTCAATGCCGCGCGTTAACGAATCAATCGAACAAGCGGGTTACGAGCGACTGTTGAAAGATTCGTTTCTTCAGCGATTGCGAGCGCGAAAGAATAGCGTCAAAGGAGATTTGGCAGTTCTCTATGACAAAAACCACATGGAAAATTCGGGCTACGCGGCCACGATGGCTGAGTTGACTCAAAAGAACGTTTGGCTGGTTCCGTTTCACAAATCTGACGTCGGGCGGACCGCTGAATTTGAGAACGGCGTCTTGTACGTGCTGCACGACGGCCAACGAATCCCGATCCAAGCCGCGTTTCGCTACGTAACGCAGCAGCCTTGGAATCGAATCCCTCCGGTCGCCAAAACTGAAATCTTCAACCCGGTCCTTGTTTGTTTGGCGGGGGGCAGGAACAAACTGGTCGCGTCCAAAGCCTACGATATTTACAACGCTTCCCAGATTGGGAAAGGTCTGAAGATCAACACGCCCGAAACGATTTGGGATGTCACGAAAGAAGAAGTTCCGCTGTGGGTTGCTCGAATGGGCGGCATCGCGGTTGTCAAAGTTCCCTACTCAAATGCTGGGCAGGGTGTGTATACGATCACCAGCGAGAAGGAGCTGACGGCGTTCATGGAAATCGAACACGCTTACGATCACTACATTGTTCAGTCGCTGATCGGAAACTCAAAGTGGAGTTCGACCAGTCAAAACGGAAGGTTGTTCCACATCGGGACGATGCCCGATCGCAAACTGAATCTCTACGCAGCCGATATTCGGTTTATGGTTGGGACAGGGCCGGGAGGATTCTTTCCCGTTGCAATTTATGCTCGCCGAGCCCGAAAGCCATTGAGCTCAGTATTGCAGGCCGGCGACGATTCGTGGGACATGCTGGGAACGAACCTCTCCGTCAAACAGGCTGATGGCTCCTTCACCACGCAACCGGAGAGATTACTTTTGGTCGACAGTCGCGATTTCAATCGGCTTGGATTTGGATTGGATGATTTGATCGAGAGCTATCTCCAGACCGTGATGTCCATTGTTGCTATCGACAATATGGCCAAAGGTCTGATCAATACAAAAGGAAAGTTTCGCAAGAAACTATTCGCATCCATCAATCCTGACCGCAGCTTCAATGAGGAAATTACGTTTTGACTGAACTACCTCCCGAACCCAAAAGCAACGGCTACGAAAACGTTAAGCAAGTCAAACGCGTCGACAGTCTCGAGATCGAGTCTTGCCCTAAAGGCGAATTTACGAAACTGTTCATTGAACTGATTGAAAACGGCATCGGCCGCGCTGTTCAAGTTCCGGTTGTGGTTGCTCGCGGCAAAAAAGACGGCCCGATTTTTGGCATCATTGCAGCCTTGCATGGCAATGAACTCAACGGCATACCCGTCATCCATCAGCTGCTGGAAAAGATCAATCTGAAAACGCTGCGCGGCACGATCGTTTGCGTGATCGTCGCCAACATGCCCGGCTTGCTGGCTGAACAGCGAGAGTTTACTGATGGGCAAGACTTGAATCACATCATGCCCGGCAAGGCCAACGGGAAACTGTCCCAAGTGTATGCTTTCAACTTGGTCGATCGCATCACCAGTCACTTTGACTTTCTGGTCGATCTACACACCGCGAGTCAGGG
Organism: uncultured Pirellulaceae bacterium; assembly: GCA_964595515.1. Lineage (GTDB taxonomy): Bacteria > Planctomycetota > Planctomycetia > Pirellulales > Pirellulaceae > Mariniblastus. The sequence goes on along the minus strand of CAZQQR010000422.1, from coordinate 1,720 downwards.
CCGCGTCAATTCGTTGTACGTCCGAGCTGACTTGAGCCAGCCCATGACGGCGCAGATGGCTTACTTGCTGCAGCCGCAAATCATCGTCGACAACCCGGCGTCCGATTACACGCTCCGGGGTGTCGCTGCTGAAAGTGGTATCCCTGCGATCACAGTTGAGATTTGCGATCCCGCCACCTTTCAACGGGATCCTATTCGACGAACGCTTCAAGGAATCCGTCGAATTTTGCGGCACGTCGGTATGGTTTCCACCAAGCAAAAAAACTCAAGTTCGGCTACGCACAAGCCACCCGTTCTATGCAAAAAATCCTACTGGGTTTTGACCCAACGTGGTGGATTGATGCGAGTCCCTCACAAGGTGACCAACGTGGTCAAGAAAGGAGACTTAATCGCCACGCAAGTCAATATTTTTGGCGAGTTGATGCAAGAGTACTTCGCACCCGAGGACGGAATCGTCATCGGGCATTGTGTGAACCCAATGGGTCAAACTGGCTCTCGGATCATGCACTTGGGAGTACCAATGGACGATGCGGGTAAACAGCGGTTCGTCGAGGTCAGCGGCTATCCCTTGGACAAGCCAATCGCTGGCGTCACTCACCCGGCGCCGCAACAGGATTCTCAATCCAAACCCGGAGCCTAACATGCGTTGGTTTGTCGTTGTGAATCGAGTCGCGGAAATTGGTTACCGTCAAACGACAGCTTTGTTGATCGCCACCCTTTGCAATCAAGGGCACGAAGTTCACCTCGTCAACGTCGATGGGTTCTCTTTCGAGGGTTTAGCCGATCGAAATAGGTTTTCGTTGACTGGGTTTCCAGTGGATTCTGATTCGAAAAATGGCCAGTCCGATTCACAGCAGATCGAGCAAATAGCAAACTCGCAGAGAGAAACGCGACGATTTGATCTCGGCCAAGATGATTCCGTTTTGATTCGAACCAACCCCGGCCGCGACATTGCCCGCGGTTCTTTGCATGACTCATTTCTGGAATTTTGTGCGGCGATCGAATCCGTCGGCGTGCGCGTTGTGAACCGCCCCGACAAACTCAAGTTATTTGCCAGTAAAGCATCACTCGAACTTTTGCCTCCTCGTTTTCGTCCGCAGATGCTGGTCACCCATTCGGCGTCGGAGATTGCAAGCTTTGTTCGAGAATCCGGTGCGACTTGCGTGATCAAACCGCTTGTCGGATCGCGCGGACAAGACGTGATCAAGGTCGAAGCTGAGCAGCAAGGTTTGGAAAAGCTGATTTCGAACACCTACGAAGGTCGCGGCATCGTCGCTCAGCATTTTGTTCATCATGATGAACCCGGCGACAAGCGAGTTGTTGTCGTCAACGGACAAATCTTGGAAGGCAACGGTCACGTGGCAGGAATTCATCGCATTCCAGCAAAGGGCGATTTTCGCGCCAACTTGCACACAGGCGGCATCGCCCAGGCGCTCAAGCTTTTGCCTCAGCAGAGAGAAGCCGCCGAGCATTCGGCTTCGTTGCTTTTGGAACACGGAATCTATCTGGCCGGGATCGACTTGATTGGCTCGAAGGTTATCGAGTTTAACGTTTTCAGTACCGGCGGAATTTACGACGCCTGCCGCTTCGCTGACTTTGACTTTTCTGAAAAGATCATCGGAGAGCTTACCGAAATTCAAAAGTAGGCCCCTCTTCGCAAGTTCGAGACACTCGCGACAAAACATTTGATCCAATTCGGCACGCGTGTTGCACTGCTGTT
>CAZQQR010000421.1:0-3865 GCA_964595515.1 uncultured Pirellulaceae bacterium | reverse complement strand
TTGTTGTCGACTTATCTGGAGACTCGGGGTGAAACGGGAATCGGTTCGATCGATTGGTAATTGTGTTGACGTCTGAGACCAGGCGGGTCGTGGTTTTTTACGCTGAACGTCTTGGACAACGTGCGCCATGCCGGCATCTCCTTTGCCGACGGCCGGTCGCGATGAAAAAGTGGAAACATCCGACAGCTCATTTTGTGCGTTCGAATTTAAGTTCCAACTCTGTCAGGTTGATTGATTTGACTTTGGTTCTGTCATTTGACATTTCGACTTCGACGACGTCTGAGTCACCGGGTTGATACATGACAAAATCTCCGTCGTCATTCTGAAGAATCAAGCCTCGGCTTACCGGGGCGCTGGGGTTGTTCTTTCCGCCCCAGAAAATGGCGTAGTGCAATTGATTCCCCATCCATTCGACCGTCATCCAGCGTTGCTTGGCATCCATGTATTCGCCGACGAAAATTTTTGCCGAGTCAGCTGCAATTTCTCCCGGCATTGCTGCTGGAAATAGAATGCTCTCAATGACGTTCGAGACTGTCTTGGTGGGAGAAGCGTCGTTATTGGAAAGTACAACGATGCAGCTGTCTGATTTTGGAAAGCGTGCGAAAAAGCAATTGAAGCCACGAACAGACCCTCCGTGCGAATGCTTCGGATCCCCATTGGGAGCTTCGCCAATACGCCAGCCAAGTGCGTAGCCAGCTTTAAATCCGGCTGCATCAAATAGTTGCTGTTTTGAATTTTCGTTTAGCAATTTGTCGCTATTCAATGCGGTATGGAATTTCCAAATATCAAAAACGTTGGAGACCATACCGCCCGTTCCCTGGTAAATCAGTTCCAGTTTTCCATACGGGTGTTCCAGACATGTTCTTGGAGGTCCCATTTGGCCTGTACCGATCGAAACCCGAAATCCATCAGGTGCTTTGTCGCCCGTAAAGCATGTTCCGGTCATGTCGCAAGGATCGAGAATCAGTTCCTTGACTGCATCTGGAAATGGCTTGCCCGCGGCTTTGGCCACAATTTCGCTCAGCAAGATGTAGCCTTGGTTCCAGTACAGATGTTTTTTACCCGGCTCTGTTTGAGGTCCGCCAGTAAGCATTGTTTTTACCGCTGTCGCGAGATCCTGATCCGTTTTCCCGTAGTTGTCGCTGGGAATGCCTGACGTATGCTGCATCAAATGCCGAACAGTAATTTTCTGGCAGTTGTTTGGAACGGACGGAAGATAATCTGCGATGGACGCGTCAAGGTTCAATTTTTGTTGTTGGGCAAGGATCATGGCTGCTGTTGAAGTGAAGGATTTAGAGAACGATGCCAGTTCAAACAAAGTGTGAGGTTTGGTAGGCACTCGAGTTCTTTGGTCTTCATATCCTTCTGATTTTGCCAAGATGATTTTGCCTTTATGGGCGACCAAAACTGACCCGCTAAAGCCAACTTGTTTAAGCTTCTTCATTTCACTGTCGAGGACTTTGCCAAGTTTAGTTTTTGCAAAGTCTTTTCGAATCTTGGTTGGATTCTCAACTGCAGATTGTTGTTCTTGTGAAAAAACTGCGGCGGCAACCAGAGCGGGCCGTTGTCCGATCGCGATCAGTGTCGTCAACATCAAGACCGCGAAAATCGTGGCTTGCCATGGCGCGTGTTGGCGCAACTGTCTTTGCTCGACTGAATTTTTCACCAATGCAGGTTTTACCAATCGCCGGACGCGGGAAACAAGATTGCCACCATTTGCGCCGAGGGCCGGTGCTGGAATGGGGCGTGCGTTCTCAAGGACTAGTAAAGCACTCGCATACTCTTTCACGTTGCCCAATTCGACGGCAACGTCATCGCAGCAATTCTCACGCTCTGCCCGAACGATCATCGACACCCACCAAACACCTGGATGGAAAAACAACAGCGATTCAATAACGGTCTGAAACAAGTTCATTAGGTAGTCGTGCCGTCGAACATGAGCGAGTTCGTGAATCAAGATGGTTTCCAGTTGCTGGGGCGTCAATTGTGTCAATGCAGAAAGTGGAAACAGGACGATCGGTTTCCAGACACCGATAACGGTCGGGATCTCGATCTTTTTGGATGTCGCAAATTCAATTGTTTGTTTCAAGCCAGTTCGTTTAATTGCGCGTTCCGCAACATTGCGAATCGGTTCTGAAAGCTTCGAACAAGCCGAAGCCTTGAGAATTTGAACGCGACAAAGACCGAGGATTGGACGAATGGAAAATCCGAGCGCCCCGACGAACCAACCTAGAGTTAAAAAAGGCAACATGCGGCGGGATGTTATTTCCCAAAAAGAGAGCGCATCTGATTCAGAATGTAGTTGGTCTGCCGTGACGAATTCACGATGGGTTTGACTGGTATTGCTGGACGAACCGGGGTCGGAGGAGTTGGGTAGAAGTAGGAATTTGGACTCCGAAGTACCTGTTACCATCGCGTTTGCGAGATCAGCACGAGAATCTTGTTCCAGATCAACAACGACCGCCGTGGGTTCGAGCGAGATAAACGTCAACATTGGAGCGGCCATCATTAAAAATAGTGTCGCGCAGCCCAGCCAGTAGACTTTTGCCGCAGTAGTTCGCTTTTCGGATACGAGAAACCAACGGACGACAGCAAAGAGAATTGCCAGAATTGTGATCTGCCAAATGCTGTGCAACAACGTCCATCCGATCACCTGTGACGTGTCGGAATCAAAAACGAATTCGTTAAATATGTTCATGTAGTCACTTGTTCTTTTTTTCAAGTTCATCCAACAGTTCGCGAATTTCTGCAAGCTCTGTTTGGGAGGCACGCTTGGAAGACAAGGCTTGCATGACAAGAGACCCAAAAGACCCGTCGTAGGCTTTTTGAACCAGGTTCCTCAGTAATTTGGTTTGCGTTTTCTTTTGAGAAGCTGAAGCACTAAATTGAATCGGGCGAGAAGAATCGTCCCGTTTCACCAGTTTTTTTTCAAACATGACGGCCAGCATTTTGACCGTCGTCGAGTAGTTGGTCTCGCGGCTTTTTTCCAACTGGTTATGAATATCGCGAGCCGAAGCAGAGCCGTGTTCCCAAAGTATTCCCAAGATTTCAAGTTCAACTTCGGTTGGTTGGGAGGGTGATTGACGAGGCATGATTGGTTTTAAACAAAAGTTTGATGGAATTGACGAAACGTCGATTTTGGAAGTGTTCGAAAAGCGAAACAATTCGCTTTGTGGCATGCTAAGCGAAAGAATTCGCTTGTGCAAGACAATAAGCGAAAAGTTTCGCTAATTCGTTAGAAGTGAAAATGCAAGAGAGGTGTTGAGTCGGCAAAACCTATCTGGCAAAAAACGAAAGGCGCAGCTGGATAAACTTGTTGCCCAGATCTCGTTGTCGACTTATCTGGAGACTCGGGGTGAAATGGGAGTCAGTTCGATCGATTCGTAATTGGTTGTTGGGATGAGCAAGGGGGATAGCTTTAAGGTTGGCGAAAAGGGCGTGGCTGCTCACCGCTTCGATACCTTAAGCAGTGGGACTGGGTCGGCAAGACGATTCGACACGACAAACAAGGATCAATTCCTAACCATTTAGACTCCATTTTGAGGCGGTTGGGGTTGTCAGCTGGCAGATTAGTGAGATTGTTGTTGTGGATAACCTGAATGTGTTGGACAGGGTGATCTCAGCCGAGGTTGTCCTGAATCGAATGCCCCTCATCCCCAGCCCTTCTCCCCACAAATTCGAAATACACTTGTTCAAGTGGCGGCTCGTCCTCGTCCGAATTTGCGGGGAGAAGGGAGCTAGTGCTTGCGGGTGGGGTCAAGCTTTTTTCAGCGCGTTCCAAGCTTTGGAGGCGATTCCAATCAGCTTTGGCTGAGCTTCGACTGCTATAAGGCCAATCAAATCATAGGTAAAACCGATCAACTGC
>CAZQQR010000420.1:2753-3874 GCA_964595515.1 uncultured Pirellulaceae bacterium | reverse complement strand
CGGTGGTACAAAACCACAAATTTTCGGTCAGATTTTTCGGATTCATTATCCATCGGGCAGACCTAAAAATTCAACGCGTTTCTTTTCAAACGGTTTCTTGTTACGCTAACTAAACAGATCCGTTCAGCAGCGATCATACTTTTTCAAAACACCATGTCATCAACCGCGCAACCACCACGATTTGTAGTCCCGGGCGTTAAACCAATTCAAATTGGAAACGTGACGATCGATCCGCCCGTACTCCAAGCACCCATGGCGGGATTCACTAATTATGCGTTTCGTCAGATTGTACGCGAGTACGGTGGGACAGGTTTGATCGCGACAGAAATGGTGAACGCACGCGGCTTCGTTTGGCTTGATGAGAATACTCCAGAGCATCCGGATCGACTGTGGGGTGTCAAAGACGAACCTCGACCTTTGGCCGTGCAAATTTGGGATAATCAGCCAGAGACAATGGCCAAAGTTGGCCGGCGGCTTGTTGAAGATTACCAAGTCAGCATTGTGGATATCAATTTCGGTTGCCCGGTCAAACAGGTCACGGAAAAAGCAAAAAGCGGAAGCTACTTGCTGCGGACACCTGACAAGATGGGCGAAATTATTTCTGAAGTCGTCAAAGCTTGCGCTCCCACTCCCGTCACCGCCAAAATTCGGCTTGGTTGTACCCGAGACAACATCAACGCAATCGACGTTGCCCAAGTCGTTGAAGGTTCTGGCGCGGCAGCCCTGACCGTCCACGGCCGAACTGCTCAAGACATGTTTCGAGGGCACTCGGACTGGGATCGCATCTCTGAAATCAAACCATACTTAAAAAAGATCCCTCTGATCGGCAACGGTGATCTTGATAGCGCCGACAAAGTGCTCGACGCGTTTAGAAATTACGACGTGGACGGGGTGATGATCGCGCGAGCTTGTCTAGGGCGACCTTGGTTGTTCCAGCAATGCAAAGCCGCGTTGTGTGGAGAAGATGTTCCGCCTGACCCAACATTGGCTCAGCAAAAAGAATGTTTGATTCACCATTTCAACTTGATTGTCAGTCGTTTTGGCGAAGACAAAGGGGCTCAGTTGATGCGCCGTTATGCTTGTTGCTACGCGCAAGGCCGCTTCGGTGCCCGTCACTTTCG
>CAZQQR010000420.1:1597-2653 GCA_964595515.1 uncultured Pirellulaceae bacterium | reverse complement strand
GCTGCAAATTCATGCGGCGCTTCACCGGACCAGATCACGTTTTGCGTCGCTCGAACGGCCAGTCTTCCCGGATTAGTCCAAGTCGTCGCCCGAAGCGTCGAAACAACGCTGCATAAACTTCATCAGCTTAAATTTGACTTGAAAACAATCGTTTCGGGCAAAGGGATCGCACCCGTTCCGCCGGTGCCTTCCGATGATCTAACAGCGCTTGGCTGGTCAAACGATTCAATTCTCTACGGAGCAATCGTTGAATTGACGCTGGACACTACCGACGAAGCGATCGAGTCAACCCTTGACCAAATCCCAAGCTGTAGTTCAAACGAGTTCGGGACGCCTTTCATGGATATTTTTAAGCGGTTTGATCACGATTTTTACAAAATTGATCCGATGTTGTTCAGCCCGGCAAGAGTTGTGATCACCAATCGTTCGACCGGGCGTGTGTTTGAAATAGGCGAAGTTCGAAACGACATTCTTGCATCATCTTTTGGAATTGAATAAGGGATGAAGCTCGCGGTGCTCTCCTCGCCTAATGCCTGGCACTTTCGTGATCTAGTCCGCGCTGGCAGAGAAACGGGAAATCAGGTTCACGCCATCGCCTTTGAAGAGCTTACAGGCTCGGCCGGATTTTCTCCGGATGCAACCGAAGAAATGTTCGCGAAATTTGATGCTGTCTTGGTCCGAAACATGCCCGCTGGTTCGCTTCAACAGATTGTGTTCCGGATGGACGCACTTGGGCAACTTGCTGCACAAGGCAAACCCGTTTTCAACTCTCCAAAATCTATCGAAGCGGCGATCGACAAATATTTGACGCTTCGATTACTTGTAAACGATGCGATTCCTGTGCCGCAAACATTCGTCAGCCAAGACATTGAGACCGCGGTGGAGCAGTTTAAAAAGCTAAGCAACGATGTGGTGGTGAAACCAATTTTTGGAAGCATGGGGCGGGGGATTCATCGGTTGGACGACCTCGCCAATGCGCAAGCGTATTTTGCTGATGCGATTAAAACTGGACAGGTTATCTATCAACAAGAATTTATCCCACACCCAGGTTTTGAC
>CAZQQR010000420.1:0-1497 GCA_964595515.1 uncultured Pirellulaceae bacterium | reverse complement strand
CGGGCTTTCACCCTCTTGCTTTTTGTGGTCCGCAATCTGTTTGATTGTCACCGAATCATCCCAATCACGCCGAATCTGATCAATTTCGCTGATGCGTTTAAAGAACGCATCCAGCACATCCGGATCAAATCGAGTCCCACGCTCCGAAAGCATAATCTCAAGACATTTCTTGATTGGAAACTTTGGCTTGTAAGGTCGTTCGCTGCAGAGTGCATCGTACACGTCGGCCACGCAGCAAATCCGACCTTCGATCGGAATGTTCTCACCTTTGAGCTGAAATGGATATCCGGTCCCATCCCATTTTTCATGGTGCGTTCTGGCAATCGAGGCAGCAAGCTCGAGCATTGGCGAATCAACTCCATCCATGATGAAGCCACCCATATCGGTATGCTTGCGAATTCGTTCGCCTTCGGATTGGGCGAGCGGTTCCATAATCTGCATCCCAAGCCCACAGTGATGTTTCATCACTTCAAACTCTTCTTTACTGAGTTTGCCAGGGTTCAACAGAATCGAATCAGGAATCCCAATCTTGCCAACATCGTGCAACTGTGCCGCCAGTTCAATCTCGTGACAATAGTCACGTTCAAACCCTAACTCTGCTGCGATCACAGCGCAGTACTTTCCCACTCGAATAACATGCTCACCCGTTTCGTTGTCACGATATTCCGCCGCTCGAGCGAGGCAGTGAATAATCTGCTCTCGAGATTTCTCAATTTGCTTGGTCCGCTCGCGAACTTGTTTTTCAAGTTCCACCGCATAATTTGCCAAGTGATCATGGTGACGTTTTACGGTGAGCGCGTTTCGCACTCGAAGCGCGAGATCGTTCGGATCAACGGGCTTGCTCAAAAAATCAGTCGCACCCAACTGAAGGGCTTCCCGCTTGATTTCGTTTTCTGAATTGGCACTCAGAATAATGAAGGGAATATGCTTGAACGTTGCCGTGCGTTGGCGAATTTTTAAAATATCCAAACCGGTAATGTGAGGCATCATGATGTCCAGCAGAACAACATCAGGATCTTCTCGATCAACCGCCTCAAACGCTTCCCTCGGATCGGTGATCGTCACGAACTTGCTATATCCATCGGCAGCCAGAAATCGTCGAACCACGCGAATGACCAACGACTCGTCATCGACGATCATGATTTTGGCAGACCGCAATGCTTCGTTCTCTTGATCAATCGCCACAGTGCCGATTGGCTGGCGAAGTCGTTGTTGTGTGTCACTCGGGAGACTTACCGGTCGACCAATGGGTTGAGAAGTATCGTGCATCGAGTCCATTTGAAGTCCCGAAAAGGAGTTAAGGAGAGTTCGAGTGAAAGGGAGAGTCCGAGTGGAAGTTATCGTCCAAACAACACCGTGAAAAATCACTAGGAACCCTACTTTTGAGAATTCCAATCAAATACTGCTTCCCCAATTCCTTTAAGACGACTGTTGCCGAAAAGTGCGTGTTCGCAAGAAACGCTAAAGTCGTCTTTCGAGAAACGTTGACGATGTTTG
>CAZQQR010000419.1:0-3899 GCA_964595515.1 uncultured Pirellulaceae bacterium | reverse complement strand
CAGCCAATTCTTATGAAGATATCGCGGACATGGTTACCCGAATGCGAATGAGCAAAGGGATGCCGATTGTCAAATCTGCGATTATCGACAAGAAAAAAGCCAGCATCATTTCGATCCCAGAAGGTTTCAAAGTGGTTGCGATCAAAGTCGACTCTGGAGACATGATTGGTGGTCTCTTGAATCCTGGTGACAAGATTGATGTTATGGGATACTTCAAGCGACGCGTTCGCGGCGAAACTCAAAACATTACCCGTACTTTCCTTAAAGGATTGCGAGTATTCTCAGTAAACAGCAAGATGCAAGCAGCTGATGACCGCCAAGAAGCTTCTGCTCGAAGCGCGATTGTTGGTGTTCTTGTGACTGAAAAGCAATCTGAAGAAATCTTTTTCGTTCAGAAGACCGGCCAAATCAAACTTGTTCTTCGCGGTGAAAGCACCGAAGGCGATGACGACGTTGAAGACATCAACGATATCCTTGCCCTCGACGAAGATGAGCCAGAAGAAGACGACCTTTCAATTGAAGAGCCGTTTGAAATGCCAGCTTTTGCGCCAAAAACTGAAATGATCATGTGGGTCGGAAATTCAGCTCAGAAATTTAGCTTTGAGCAAGGCGATCTTCCTCAATTGACTGGTCAAAGTCAAAACACCATGCCGCAGATGCCAGGTGCCGCACCAGCAGCGGGCGGCCCGCAAACTCCTCCACAGCCACCTCAGCTTCCAACTCCGGGAAGTGAGGCAAACCAGGAAGACCCTGCCGGCTTTGGGGATATTGACCGCAATTTGGAACAAGATCAATATCGCGGTGAATAGGTTCGAACTAGTTATAGGTAAAACCACCTTTTCGCAGGTTACGTCCGGATAGAGTATCAGGCGACTGCGAAAAGGGACTGCAGGCAGGGAAGTTTGCAGTTAGCAAGGATAATAAGTAAATCAAACGCCGCTGGCTTTGAGATACTTGCCTACAACGGGGATTCACGGATGATTTTTCGCACGACCTATGTTCGTTATGTGGCCGCTTGCCTCTTGATGGTCTTTGTGGCACCAGCCGCTTATGGCCAGATAGGTCAGCAATTTCAAGTAACCAAGTCGGTTGAGACCGTTGAGCTAATTACTGGCTCAAGCAAGAAGCTCAAGTTTGACTACAACATTCCAGAATTGCTGGTTGAAAATCCGGAAGTTGTATCTGCAACACCGGTGGCTCCCAACGAGATTCTGATCACTGGTGTTAAACCAGGTATCTCTAACATCACAGTGATGGATCCCAACAAGAACCTTCAGGTTCTAACCGTGGAAGTTATGGTGGATGTCCGAAAGCTCGAACGAGCGTTGTCTTCTCACTTCCCTGATTCTCAGATCAAGGTTTCAGCGTTGAAGACAAGCGTGCTCCTTAAAGGTAGCGTCGCTCGAGCCGACCAAGTTGAAAACATTGTTGCTGTTGCTCGGGATTACTTCCCAGCCAACGTCATCAATGAGCTTCAGGTCAACGGTTCGCAGAACATTGCGATCAAAGTTAAAATCTATGAAGTGTCACGATCGAAACTTCGTGAGTTGGGTGTCGACTGGGGTTTTCTTGGCGACAACGTTTCTGTTGTTTCAAGTGTTGCTGACCTTATCCAGTCAGTTTCGAACAACGCGATCACCGCCGCCAACGACACAGTTTCCCTGGGTGTCGTCAACAACTCAAACACATTCCAAGCTTTCATCCGAGTTTTGGAGCGACACAGTGTCGCCAAGCTTCTCGATCAACCTGTTTTGGTTGCCCAAAACGGCCGTCCAGCTGAATTCCTCTCTGGTGGTGAGATTCCAATCCAAGTCGCTGCGGGTCTTGGGAACAACTCAATCGAATTCCGTCCTTTCGGTACGAAACTTGACCTTGTTCCAATCGTTCATGGCCAAGGTCAACTAACGCTGGAAGTCCGTGCAGAGGTATCAGAAATTGCCAACGACCTTGCAGGTCAAACCGGCGTCCCTGGTTTCCGTGTTCGACGTGTTAACACCGGTGTCAAAATGAAAGCCGGACACACTCTGGCTCTTGCTGGTGACTACCGTGAAGATGTTCAAGCTGAAAAGCAAGGAATTCCAAAGTTGATGCATCACCCAATCTTCGGAATCCCATTCCGCAAGACCATCGAAGACACAAACGAAACCGAGCTAGTGTTCTTGATTACTCCGCGATTCATCAGCGAAGTCGAACCTCACGATGTACCACAGGTTGGTCCTGGTCAACTTACCACTAGCCCTTCCAACACCGAATTCTACGCGAACGCACACTTGGAAGTTCCAAAATGTGTTGATGACTGTCCAATCAATGATCGCTTTGACAATCCACGATCACAGATGGTCCCGAATTTGATGCCAAGTAACGGCAACGCAATGATGCAAGGTCAAGGGATGCCGCAACAGGGAATGCCACAAAATGGTTACTTCCAGGGAGCACCTCCAACACAGCAGGCTCCTCCAAGCAACTTCCGGTCTTCCGGATTCAAGTTCCCGTGGTCAAAAAACAAGGCAAACCAAGGTTCGCCTGCGGCTCGACAAGCTGACTCAAGCTCAGGCGGTGGGTTCAATTGGCCTAACCGACGGTAACCCAAACTTGTTTTAGCTTTGTCCAACGTTTAACAATTTAGTCAACAGCACGGATATCCAATGAGTGGAACCCTACGTATTTCAATCTGTGATCCGAATGAAGCAACTCGGGACAATTTGAAGAAATACTTGATCGGGATGGAACAGATCTGGCTCGAAGCAGATTGTTCTCGCTACGAGTTTTTCGAAGAAATCGTTTCACAGACAACGCCAGACGTTGCCGTTATCGATGTCGACAGCGACCTTGAAAAAGCGATGCAGTTGATCGAGACGGTTTCCAAGAAACATCCCCAATGCGGAATTGTTGTCGTCAGTGCTCACACTGATGGCCAACTCATTCTGCGGGCGATGCGATCGGGTGCCAGAGAATTCCTCAACTCGCCTGTGCAAATTGACGAGTTGGTCGGCGCACTTGATCGAGTCTCAGCCACTACCGATGGGAAACAGCGTAGTAACTCTGGAACCATCATTTCGATTGCGGGTGCGTCAGGTGGCGTCGGAAACACATCGATCGCAGTCAACTTGGCCGTTGCTCTTGCCCAAAAGCCCGATCGTAGCGTCGTGTTGATCGACCTTGACCTGGCACTTGGGGATGCCGATGTTTTCCTTGACATGATTCCGGATTATACGCTGCTGGATGTTGCCCAAAACATCTCGCGACTCGATCTGGCGTTGCTGAGAAAGTCACTGACCAAACACGAAACAGGCGTTTACCTCCTGCCTCGTCCAGTGCAAATCGAAGACATCGAGCTGATCACCAACGAAGACTTCAAGCGAGTGCTTGGTCTTTTGAAAGCTTCATTCACTCACATCGTGATCGATCTCTCCAAGTCTTACCGCCGGTTGGATATCGCAGCTTTGGAAGCTTCGAAACATATCCTGCTATTAACGCAACTCGATTTGCCGTGCCTCCGAAACGTCGTTCGATTGTTGACTTCGCTCGAAGCATACGATGGCGTAAACGAGAAGGTCCACGTGGTTGTCAACCGTTCCGGTCTCGACAAAGCACAGATCAGTTCGACCAAGGCGGAGGAAACTATCGACAGAGAGATCTTCTGGCGAATCCCCAACAACTATGGCGTTATTTCCGAGTGCCGCAACAATGGCGTGCCTTTAGCACAAAGCGCCCCCAAAGCTGCGATCACTCACTCTATCACCGAACTTGCCGAACGCTTGTTGGGTGAAGCCAAGGACCCTCAAGAAGCCGAAGAAAAGAAAGACAAGAAGACTTGGTTGAAGTTCCTTGGAAAATAGTTCGAGCAAATAGCTTTGGACGACGGCATTGAATCTCGGACCAGCGTTTACCGAGATATC
>CAZQQR010000418.1:0-3902 GCA_964595515.1 uncultured Pirellulaceae bacterium | reverse complement strand
AACAAGGCTTGGTCTTGTCGCACCTGACTGCTCAAATCGAACTTGCTGCGTTCCAAAAATTGACTGGAAAAGAAATCGACAAAGAGGAACTGGCTTCTTTGCTTGGTATCGCGAACAAAACTGGATTTGTTAGATTGGCAGACCAAGTCAAAAGTCTGTTGGACGAGTAGTGATCTTAATTAATGAGCGTTGAACCCCAACCCAATCCGTTTTCCGCTCCAGTGAACGAAGAGGTCTCCAGTAATTCGATTGACCAACGAGTGACGGATTTTGGACCAATCATTCGTCGATGGGAATATTTGAGACTGTACTTTAACGGGATCCTTGTTTCGATAGTTCTCGTGATTGTTGTTTTTGCATTCCCGAGCTTGTTTCTTAGTTTGGAATTTTGGGTCATCGCTATTGGAGGCGCTGTCTTTACCAATCTTTGCTATTTTGCGGGTCCTTTGGTGGAAGGCTATGCGTCCTATTTTCGACTTTGGGCTGCGCCGGTGACGATGGTTTTGTTCGTTGCAGGACTCTTGTTGACTGCGATCGTGGCAGTTGGAGCGATCGTATCTTTAGGCATCAGTCAATGAGCCTCGCGTTATCGTGCTCAACCGTGACTGATCTCACTTTGTTCATGTTTCACGTTTACGTTTCGTTTTCTAATGAGTTGCACGTACAATTCAGCGGTCACGACAGTCGAATTCCCGTTGTAGAAAGCACAGTTTGAACGCGACCAAAACCATTTTCCAATGCCTGCTGGTTGTTGGGGTTCTATGTTCGCAATTGATTGCGGGCGGAGGACCAGAGAATGTACTTCTCGTAGTGAATGCTGATTCAGCGTCTTCGAAAATGATCGCCAACTACTACATTCACGGCCGGAAAATTCCTGCACGGAATGTCGTCTATTTGAATGGAATTCCTGATCGTGAATTTACCAACGAAGACGTTTTTCGAGACAAGATCCTTAAACCAATCGTTCAGGAAATTGAAGAACGCAAACTGGCGTTATCGATTGACTACATCATTTATTCGTCTGATTTTCCGACGATGGTTACCAACGCCAAGCACTTTGTAAAGCTGCGAAACCAGCTAAAAGAAGAGACTGGTCAACAACTTCAGGCGAAGCTTTATGCGCCCAACGCTTCTTTGACGTCGATGACGTATTTTGCCGGCGCAACGATCAATGACAATCCCGGTTACCTCGGGCTCGATTCGAATACTTACTATCGTTTGCCAGCGAACAAGATTCTGCGGCGTCCGTTTTCGCCTGGACCTTCTTTGGATTTGTTTCGCAAGGCAACCGAAATAGCCCGTCCAGAAACGGAAGAGGCGTCCGATTCCAAGATCCTTGACGAATCGATTGTGGCTTTGGGGCAGCTAATGAAAAAGAACCCGCAACAACCAGCGCTGACATACTGGGCTGCCCGGCGTTACGCTCAAAAAGGAAATGCCAGTCAGGCAGCTAAAGCGATCACGTTTGCGATTCGCCAGGGATGGGCGTTTCGAAAGTACACCCAAACGGATCCGTATTTTGAAAAAGTTCAGGACGATCCACTGTTCAAAGGGATCGTCGCTCGAATGCCCGATCTTCCATTTGAGTTTGCGCCCACGCGCGGGTTCAAGCAAAAATATACTTGGGGCCCAAACGGGTTTTTGAATGCCGAACCGGGGCAAGGGAACCGCTTTTTTATCTCGTCGATTTTGGCTGTCACCCGAAATCATGGAAACAACGAAAAGGAAGCACTTCGCCAACTCAAACGATCGATGGCTGCAGACGAGACGAATCCCCAAGGTACTTTTTATTTTGCAGATACTGCGGATGTGCGAACCAAAGCAAGACGCGCAAATTTTGACAAAGCAATCAGTGCGCTGAAACAGCTTGGTCACAATGCGACAATTATTAAAACGGCGATGCCAATCAAGGCCAACGATGTTTTGGGAGTTACCACTGGGACGCCTCAGTTCAGTTGGACGAAAACGGGCAGCAAGATTGTCGCCGGCGCGTTTTGCGATAATCTGACAAGCTTCGGAGGGCGAATGCATAAACCGGGTCAGACTCGTGTCAGTGAGTTTCTTGCCAATGGAGCGGCGGGCGCGAGCGGAACGATTGTTGAGCCTTATGCGATTCAAAACAAATTCCCCCACCCTATGGTGCACGTTCATTATGCGAGGGGTTGTTCACTAGGCGAAGCGTTTTACCAGTCGGTGTATGGGCCATTTCAAATTTTGTTGGTCGGTGATGCACTTTGTCAGCCTTGGGCGACCAAACCCAAAGTCAGAATCAAAGGGATCAAGCCAGGCGATGAAATCAAAGACAAAGTCAAAATTTTCTTTGATGTGGAATCTTCGCCAGTCGGAATTTCAGGCTACGAGCTGTATGTCGATGGTGTATTGGCTCATCGGACAGCCAACAAAGATTCAATCTTGCTTGATACCGTGAATATGAGCGACGGTTATCATGAAATCCGCATCGTCGCATGGTCTGACGGTTCGATTGAGTCCACTCAGAGTATCGTGATCCCAGTTTCGATCAACAATAAGGGAGACTCGACGCAGCTGACCACCGAGCATCCCGATTATTTGGATACAGATACGATTACGTTTAGAGCCAAATCGAATTTTGGAGATTCAATTGAGTTGATGCACAACGGGCGCTCGATTGCAAAGAAGATTGGCACGGATGTCGAGTTTAAGATCAAAGCCGCTTTGTTGGGGCGAGGGCCAGTGAAGGTGGAGGCTCTAGCGATTTCGGAAACCAGAAAATCAGTGGCCAGCCTGCCAGTCTCGCTCCAAATCGATGGTCGGCTCTCAGAACGCAAGGTTGACACCGAAACGCCTCCCAAAAATGAGGTTCAGAACCCAAAAAAGACACCAGCTGGTAAATAGGCAGGTTGTCTAATTGTTTTTAAAAAAGTTGACAAGATCTTCGGGTTGTGGCCGAACACGGTCTCATCGGCAATTCCGATTGAATCTTGTGTCTCCGCTGTTGTGCATAAAGAAGGCTGTTATGAAATATCTTGCTGGGTTGGTCGCCATTTGTTTGTTCGCTGGCTGTGACATTAATGTGAATGTTGGAGGGAACAGTAACGGAATAAAAGGATCCGGCGTTTCCAAATCGGAATCCAGAGAAGTGGAATCGTTCAACAGCATTTCACTTGAAGGATATGGCACGCTTAAAATCAGTCAGGGCGATGAAGAGTCGGTCACCATCACGACCGACGACAATCTTCTTGAGGTTATTAAAACCAATGTCAAAGACAATGTTCTCACCATCTCGCCATCAGAATCGATCAGTCCAAAATCAGGGTTGAAGATCGATGTTGTTACGAAGGATATCGTTGCGGTCAATTCGGACGGCGCAGCGACGATCGAGGTAGCCGATATTGTTGGTGATTCGATCAAGTTCGATTTGAGTGGTGCTGCGACGGTTTCTGGAACCGGCGAGTACACTGACTTAACAGTTTCGATTGCAGGCGCAGGAACTGCAAAATTGAGTGAGTTCAAATCAGAAAATACAAAGGTGACGATTTCCGGGGCGGGCTCGGCAACGGTTTACGCCAAAAGTTCAGTAGACGCAGAAATCAATGGAACCGGAACGATCCGAGTCCATGGAAATCCTGATGATGTAAAAAAGACAGTCAACGGGTTTGGAACGATTACGGTTGTGGAATGACCGATCGAACCCGAACAGCGTGGGTGATTTATCCGCCGGCTTGATTGTTGGCATGAGCAATTTCCCAAAACGGCTTTGTGGTACGCCCTACGCGGCCGACTGTCTACAACGATAGCATCGCGTGCCTTGCCCGGTGCGTTACTGAGCGTGGTTCAGGGCGCTCTGGTGTTCGCTCAAACGGTCTAAGTTCCCTTTCCGGTTGAGTTCCTGTCCCGGTTGAGTTCTGACACGGATTGAGTTC
>CAZQQR010000417.1:1212-3909 GCA_964595515.1 uncultured Pirellulaceae bacterium | reverse complement strand
GCGTTTTTTCTTCTCTTTTGATTTGATCAAGGCCTCCATGGTTCTTTTAAGCGAGTCTTCCGTTTGCTGGAATTTTCCATCAAAACGCTTGTTTAATTTTTCTGCCTGAGCAATGACGCTGCTTAGTTTCTTTTCAGCCTCCGCATCTGACCAACCAACTCTGCTTGCTTTTTCAGACAGAACCCGACTGAAGGCTCGTCCGATGGCTTCGGAAGTATCTGGATTTTTGAGGGCCGAAAGAAACACCTGTTCTTTTTCATCGAACAAGTTGTTGGCCTCTTCAGAATTGAAATCGTACCCGCTCGCTGCCGAATCCAAAATTGCCTCAAGTGCATAGATGCCATTTTCATCATTTGGTTTTTCTGAATTGAATTTTCGAAGAGATTTCAACTCGATCGCTGCTTCTGTTGAGGCGACTGCTTGTTCTTTCTCAGTCAAAAACGATGCAATTTCCTGACGAACTCCTATCATCTGCGCGATGTATTTCGAATCCTCATTGACAGTTCCTTGAGGAACAGATTTCCGAATGTCACTAATGCAACCTCCGACCAAGCCAAACTCATCGGCAATAAGCTTTGAATATTTCTTGGTGTTATCACCTTTGGCAATGTTGTTTAGTTTTATCGCCTTCACAAGTTCTGGCAGCATCTCGCAAGAGATGCTCAGGATGTTTCGGATTGGCGGATCGTCGCTGTGCTTTCGAAGCGAAGTAAGGACGGTTATGTGCTGCTGAATCGCAGCCAGGTTTTTGCTATTTTGAATAAGCCCAGAAATCAAACTCATTCGAGAAGTTTGCACCAACATTACATGCATCGTCTCCTCACCCGCCCATTCGTCCATCTGTTCGAGCAGTTTTTGAGCTTCGTCTAACTCTCCACTCGTAACGAGTGCGTTTAGTTTTTGAACGCCTTCGCTGATTTTTTGAATCTGTTTCAGTTTATCGTCTTGGTCTTGTTGCGCGTAAACGCTTACCAAAGGCAAACCGATCGTTGTCAACACGATCACCAAAAGGACGACATACTTAGAACAATTTGTTAAACCCATTTTCGTTTCCGTTGTTTAGTTCATCTTGGACTGTTTGATTTTAGCGACGTCGAGCGCGATTGACAGTGTTTGGCTCGCCAACACTTGCTCAACATATAGCTGGGAAAATTTTAGGTTCGCGTAGAATGAAGCTAATAACTCCCCTACAATCCGCCCTGACCCGTAAAGTAAAAATTTTGAAATTGAATGCCTAGATATACACCCTTTCATCAACGACTGGTTCCGTTCAACGAGACTGAAATTTGGAAAAACTGGTCCGGATATCTAGTCGCCCCCAACTATCAATATTCGATTAGCACAGAATACTACGCGATTCGAAATGCTGTTTCTATTCTCGATACGTCGCCGCTTTTTAAATACAAATTTAGCGGCGCGGATGCAGAAAAGCTGCTTCAAAAAGCATTGGTTCGAGACATCCGAAAATGCAAGACCGGTCAGGCTCAGTACACGTTATTCTGCGACGACGACGGCTTCGTTGTTCAAGACGGCGTGATCTTGCGTGTCACAGAAGATGAGTTTTATTTAACCGCAGCCGAACCCGCACTCCGATATTTTCGGCAGATCGCAAGGTCGTTGGACCTTAAGAAAATCCAGATTGATGACGTTTCGACCGAGTTTGGAATTCTTGCCATCCAAGGCCCTCATTCGCACAACGTTTTGAGCCAACTGACCGATGCCACATCATCGCTCAACTATTTCCGGCTCGCACAAACCACCATCGAAGGCTGCCCGGTCATCATTTCACGGACGGGGTACACAGGCGATTTGGGTTACGAAATCTGGATCCGTGCCAAAAATGCTGAAACGGTTTGGGACGCAATCGCGGCCGCCGGCAAAGGGTATAACTTGACGCCGATCGGAACCACGGCGCTCAAAATGGCGCGTGTCGAAGCTGGCTTGCTTTTGATGGGTGTCGATTTTCATTCTTCCCGATTTGCATGGTCACCCGAACAAAAAGAAACACCGATTGAGCTTGGCTTCAAATGGATGCTCAAAGATCTAAAGAACGACGATCGTGATTTTATTGGGCGAGACGCGATCGAAGCAGAATTCGATGGCGAGTACAGCCGTTGGACAACCACCGGGCTTTCGATCGACGTTGAAGATTATGAACAGCTTCACACACAAGCTGGAATCTTGCCTTGCAAGAATAACATTTACCGTGAGTCGACGATGAGTGTGTATCGGCGAAGCGAAAAAGAATGGGACTACGCCGGCTATGCCAGTAGTTTTCTCTATTCATCGCTCTTAAAACGTCCGATCGCGATCGCAAAAATTCCGTTAGACCTGGCGGTTCCTGGCACCCAACTCGATCTGGAAATTCCGATCATTCGCAAACCAAAAAACGTGTTGGCTACCGTCAGCCCGATGCCATTTTACAGTCCACCGCAAAAAACCGCGAAGGTGAAAACTTTGAGCCAAGGAGAAAAGACTAATGCCTGACAATCAATACGACGCGATTGTGATTGGTGGTGGGCACAACGGTTTGGTCAATGCTGGCTACCTTGCCAAAGCGGGACTCCGTACTTTGTTGCTGGAACAACGATCGATGGTCGGTGGCGCAGCGATTACGGAAGAGCTAGAGCCCGGATTCCGATTCACGACTTTCTCTTATGCGATCAGTCTCTTGAGACCCGACATCGTTCAAGACTT
>CAZQQR010000417.1:0-1112 GCA_964595515.1 uncultured Pirellulaceae bacterium | reverse complement strand
CTTGAGGGGTACATCGAGGGACTCGACCCTGACGTCAACGCGCTCATCAAACGGTTCTACCATTGCAGTGCTGCGGAAATTCTTGACGACTACATCGAGTCGGATTTAGTCAAAGCAATGATCGCGTCCAGCGGAATTATCGGTAGCAAGTGTAGCCCGCGAACGAAACAATCCGGAATCGTTTGGCTATTCCACAAGCTTGGCGAATACGACGGCATGCTGGGCGAATGGGGATTTCACAAAGACGGCAACGGCGGATTTTCGCAGGTTCTTGCGCGAGCCTTCCAGTCGTTCGGAGGAACCGTCCAAACCGATGCGACGGTCGCCAAAGTGATGTACGAAGACCACGAGGCAAAAGGCGTCAAACTGGTCGATGGATCCGAAATCATGGCGGACGTTATCGTCAGTTCACTCGACCCCCGTCAGACGTTTAAAAAGCTGGTGAGACCCAAAGACCTTCCCCGAGATCTTGTTAAAGCGATCGACGGTTACAGGTTTCAGGGAACGGCTGCCAAAGTTAATTTTGCCCTCAAAGATCTACCTCAGTTTCCGGGACTTGAAGGACGAGCCGATATTTACGCGGGATTCACAAATATCGGACCGTCAATGGAATATCTCGAAGAAGCATTTGACGATTGCCGTGCTGGCCGCTTTAGCCGACGACCATTCCTTGACTGTTGTGTTCAGTCGACCATCGATCCCGATATGTCGCCTCCGGGCAAACACATCATGTCCTGCTTTGTGATGTACGCGCCTTATCACTTGGCCGAAAGCGATTGGGACACTGAACGCGAACCACTAGGTGATGCCGTTCAGGAAACACTAGAGGAGTTCTTCCCAGGGTTTTCAAATTTGATCCTGCATCGCGAAATCGTCACGCCATTGGATATTGAACGAACGATCGGACTCAGTGAAGGAAACATTTTTGCGGGAGAGCTTTTCTCGTCGCAGTTGTTTTTGAATCGCCCCGCCCCCGGGTGGAATCAATACAAAACTCCGATCAGCGGTTACTACCAGTGTGGATCAGGAACACATCCAGGCGGCTGTGTTTCGGGCGGGCCCGGGAAACTTGCAGCGCGGCAAATTTTGAATGACCTTGCTCGGTTAGCAAG
>CAZQQR010000416.1:0-3963 GCA_964595515.1 uncultured Pirellulaceae bacterium | reverse complement strand
AGTCCAAATAGCGCCGCGACCAGAACCACGAACCAAGCCAGCCCCTTTGGAGGTGCTACACCAACAACCATGGGCCAGACGACCAGTGGCGTTAAGAAGATCGAAATAATCAGCAGCGTGGTTGCAAAATTTCCTGCGTAGTTCCAGCCCTCTTCAGAATCCGAATTCAATCTTCGGATGGTTCCACAAGTGATTCCGACCAATCCAAAAGCAGCCAGTGTGCCCACTGCGATCGTTGATCCAAACGTCGTCGATGCAAATAGCAGGGAAGCAATCATCCCGATAAACGTTCCTGCCAGCCCAAGATAAACTGATCGGTAGAAACGATTCAAATCTGGCGCACAGTCAAAACCACAACAGTGTTTGCAACCGGCGATCACTCGGCGGTTGTAGGTGATGATTTGGTAGAGCGGGTAAAATGTCCACGCGAAGAGCTTTGATTTGAACACTGGTCTCAACCAACCCCAACGGCTTTCGAGGATGTGAGTCAGAGCGTTTAAACCGTAAATCGTCTCACCTGTCCCACGATCAAACAGAGGAATCTCGTGACGTCCGCGATCCAAATCGACATGCGAGGTAATGTTGGACGGAGCAGCGGAAAACCCGATTCGGTTTTCCGGTTTGAGAAAACCCCAGGCGACAAACCACATCGTGTAAAGTTTGCACATCGGGCAACTGTCATCGTAGATAATGACTTTGTCAGGCAACATCGTGACCTCACCTTCATCAAGGTAAATTCAGCTTCTTCCCAATGTTAGAACTGGAATTTTGAACGTTGGTTAACCAACAAAATGGGCAAGCCCTGCATCATATTGGTTTCCAGATGTGAGTATCATGCCGCTTTTGATTTCTGGACGTAGTATCCAAAATCGGCGCGTGTTATCATCTACGCTCGATCATCCAGCGGATGAAAAACAATCAGAAACAAGGCTTTGAAATGTCGCGAAACTATCTTTTGAAAACTCAACTTCTATCACTTGCCGCCTTGGCCACCATTTGCCTCGCAATTGGGTGCACCTCTGACGCTGGCACAAAAACCGGCGACAATAGCGGGACGAAAACCGACTCGGGAAAACGCCAATTTATCACTATCGGAACGGCTCCAGCAGGAGGTGTTTTTTCACTTGTCGGAAGCGCCATCGCCAACACATTGGAAGCCAACAAAGGTGACTTGAACTGGAATATCACCGCCCAAGGCACTAAGGGCACTCAAGAAAACATCCGCAAACTGGTAGCCGGTGAAATCGAATTCGGCATGGCAAACGCAGCGATCTCATATTTCGCAACACGCGGCGAAGGAGCTTGGGAAAAACCACGAGACGTTCGCGTGGTTGCAACGCTCGCTCCCAACGTTGGTGTTTTTGTGACAACAAAATCGACCGGCATTAAAACAATCGAAGACCTCAAAGGAAAACGGGTTGTTCTGGGGCCGTCAGGAGCCGGGTTCGACTATTTCTTAAAGCCACTCTTGGCGGCGCACGGTTTAAGCTACGACGATTTGGAAGTCCTCAACGGAAACTACTTGACTGCCGGCGAAATGCTCGCTGATGGAAAAGCAGACGCGGCGTTCATGGGCGGTGCCCCCCCCGTTTCGGCTGTGACCAGTCTTTGCTCAACCCAAGACGTCGTGTTCGTCAAACTTGCTGACAACGTTGCAGATAAATTGAAAGAGTACCCGTTCTATTTTCCCGTACCGATCAAAGCCGGTGTTTACACCGACCTGACAGAAGACCTAATGGGAATCAACGTTGGGAATATGCACCTGGTTTCGCACGCTTCGGTCAGCGATGAAGTCGTCTACAACGTCACCAAATTGGTCTACGAAAACCGAGCGGGAGTCGCGGAACAACATCCAGCTGGCAAAGCGATCAATCCCAAGAACGTGATCCGAGATACTGGAACTCCATTTCATCCCGGCGCGATCAAGTACTACACGGAAATTGGACTTTGGCCAACCGCGGACGCTGAAGGAGAAAATACCTCAGACGATCCGGCTGAGAAAAAATAACACATTCTTAATCGCTGTTTTAGCTCATTGGAATGTTTGATCATCTGGATGGGCATGCCCATCAAAATCGTTAGATGATGTTCCTCCATGGCCAAATTCCGACAAACTGCATTTTGCGTTGTTGCGGTTTTACTCTGCTCATTCGTTCTGCTGGTCGTCAACACCACTCTGTTTGACGATCAGCCGAGCCTTGCTCTATTTGGCTTGCTTGGTTTGGTGTTGGTTTTTCTCAGCAAACCAATGATTCAACGTTGGGCCGAGTCGTTGCCGCTGCAAATTGTCGACATCTTTTTGGTTGCGGCGTCGGTTGTCACGTTTGGATACATATTTATCCAAAGCGAAAAATTCTTTGAGTCGCTGTGGATCAATGGAACATTGCTCGGCGATCGTGCAGGCGAGGAAACCACTCAAGATTTTGTCATTGCGCTCATCGGAATCGTCTTAATTCTGGAAGCGACTCGCAGGTCAATCGGATGGACGCTGCCGATTCTTTGTGCACTATTTGTGGCTTATGGATTTTATGGTCAAAGCATGCCGGAGTGGTTGTTTCCTCACCGTGGATCGAACTGGCAACAAATTTCTCAAAAAACGTTTTTGCAGTCGGGCACGATGTGCGTGTTCGGAATCGCACTGCGGGTAATGCTCAAATACGTTTTTCTGTTTGTGCTATTTGGAACGGTGCTGGAACAGACGGGCGCAACTGGATACATCATCAAATTCGCTCGGCGAATTTTTCGCAACAGTTCTGGCGGTCCAGCCAAAGTCGCAGTGGTTAGCAGCGGGCTGATGGGATCACTCTCAGGAAGTGCCGTTGCCAATACGGCAACCACCGGTACGTTTACCATTCCATTGATGAAAAGCTCTGGCTTTGGTTCTGAATCAGCCGCTGGAATCGAAGCCGCCGCCAGTTCCGGTGGTGCTCTCATGCCGCCGATCATGGGAGCGGGTGCCTACATGATGTTGGAGATCATGGCGAAGCAAGACCCATCAATCACGTACCTCAAAATCATCCAAGCCGCCTTGATTCCGGCCATTCTTTATTACACCGCACTTCTGTTGACCGTTCATTTTCACGCCAAACGAATTGGTGCCGCAGCGGAAAAGGATGTTGATCTGGATTCTGATTCAGGGAACACAGTCGATGGTGAGCGTGACAGTTCATCGATCTTTCAAGGCGTGGTTTTCTTTGGTTCTTTTGTCATCTTGATCTGGATGCTTTTTAAGGGCTTCACGCCTTTTACCGCAGTCAGTTATAGCCTGATTGGAATTATTTTGTTGAGCTTGTTCAGTGCACACACGAGATTAAGCCCGCGCAAGATCTTTGACGCGATGGTTGGAGCCGCCCGTAGCGGCGTCGCGCTGATCGTTGCAGCCTGTTGTGTTGGCATCATTCTCGGCGTCGTTGATATGTCTGGTTTAGGCTCTGCACTACCGGCTAAAATTCAATCACTTGCAGGCCAAAACGGATTTCTCGCGCTGTTTCTTCTGATGGTATCGACGATCATTCTCGGAATGGGATTGCCGTCTGCAGTCTGCTACTTGCTGGTTGCGCTCACCGTCGGTTCTGTTCTTACGGCACTTGAAACACCTCCCCTAGCCGCTCACTTGTTCATTTTCTACTTTGGCATGATGTCGATGGTCACGCCGCCAGTTGCTTTGGCTGCCTATGCAGCGGCAGCGATTGCCAAAGGCGACGTAATGAAGAGCGCGTTTTCCGCGTTCCGATTCGCACTGGTCGGATTCGCACTGCCATTTGCGTTCGTGCTGAAACCGGAACTCTTGATGCTGACGGTAGAAAATACTCCAGCTAATCCGTTGATGATCGTAGCAACCGTTTTGGTCACGCTGATCGGAATTTGGGGTCTAGCAGCATCGATCGCTGGATATACATCCAAACCCGTTGGCTGGGGATTACGAGCGGTGCTGTTGGTACTTAGCCTCGTGATCTTTTTCAC
>CAZQQR010000415.1:0-3969 GCA_964595515.1 uncultured Pirellulaceae bacterium | reverse complement strand
GCTCGGCCGCTGGTCCATGGAATGCCGGCTTCGTCAAGTTGATCCTCAAAGACTTTCAGGTCAATCTCGATCAGCTTTCGAACCTCTTCTGAAACTTCGACCAACTCTTCTCGTGCGATTTCAACTTGATCGACTTGTGTTTCTGTCACGCCATAAGTCGATCTTGCTGAACCAAATAAGGCCGTTCCAATTCGGCTGCGGATCGACGGAACGACTTGCTCCATCAAATCATCCTTCATCTCATCGCCACTGAGTGATTTCTCCGCAGCTTTCATTTCGAGCTCTAATTGCCGAGCCATTTTGATCATGTCAACAGTTCCATCAGGGTGACGCTTGATCGCTTCCTGCATTTCGTTCAATCGACTCATGGCCGCAGCGAGTGAACTCGAAGTCGCACGAACGGCGTTTTGGATTTCGCCAACCTCTTTTTGGAAAGCAATTGTGTCTTCGATGTCTTGTTCTTCAAGCGAAGACTCAACGATTGATTTAACCTCGAACGTTTGCGGTTTTCCGATTTCTGTGACTTCACCAGCAAACGACTGAAACGTTTTTGCTGTGTATTCGCCGGGCGCTACCATCGGTGTAAATCCAGAACCTGAATAGCGAAGATTCCACTGGGTGCGGTGCATCCCTTTCGCTGCGTTGCCGTCAACTCGGGCAACGATTTCGTCCTCTGAATCAGAGATTTCGAAATAGATCTTACCGGGCTGTTCGTTCTTTTCTGACTCAAGTTCTTCCCAGCTTGGAATCGGAATGTCGCCGCCGGCTTTGGCAATCTTCTTCTCTTTTTCTTTACGAATCTGTTTCTTGGTTTTCATTTCATCGCGAACGTAGTACGTCAACGTTGCTCCAAAATCAGGATTGTCTGCGACAAAGAAACTATCGCCTTGTGATCCTTTTGTGCCGCCAAGTTTGTCCGCCGGCATGTACCAAAGTGTTTCGCGTACAGGGAACAAGTGAAACTCAGAGTCCGCTGCTAACTCTTCGGTGACTTCGCGCAGAGGAGAGTAATCATCGAGCACGTAAAACCCTCGTCCGAAGGTCGCTCCTACCAAATCGTTTTCCCGTTTTTGGATGGCAAGATCGCGGAATGGAATTGTAGGTGCACCGCTTAGTTTTACCCAGTTTTCACCCGAGTTGATCGACGTGAATAATCCGTATTCTGTTCCCAGAAAAAAGAGCTCCGGTTTCACATGATCCTGCTCAATTCGCCAAACCAGATGTCGTTCGGGAAGATCACCGACCATCGATGTCCAAGTCTTTCCACGGTCTTCACTCATCACCAAGTATGGTTTGTAGTCGCCTGTCTTGTGATTGTCCAAGCAAGCGTAAACCTTATTCGCGTCATGCCGATCGGCTTTGACGTCGTTTACGAATGAGTATTCAGGGATGCCATAAATCTGGTCGATCTTTCGCCAGTTCTCACCACCGTCCTCGGAGACATGGATCAAACCATCATCCGTACCGACGTAGAGTAGGCCTTCCTCGACTGGTGACTCACTGATCGAAGTGATGTTGCCGTAGGCGGACATCGCATACAAATCGAGACCAGCATCGATTCCCCAAACGCGACCCATCATTTTGAGTTTCAGTCGGTCGATGTTGCGGGAGAGATCGGGACTGATGGTTTCCCAAGAATCGCCTTGGTTCTCAGTGCGGTGCAGATGTTTCGAACCAAAGTAAACTGTTTTGTGATCGTGGGGGCTGATCAGGATGGGTGAATCCCAGTTAAATCTGAAATCCTCTTCGCCCTTGCCCGGTCGAGGCCGAATGTCGACTGATTGGCCAGTCTTTCGATCAAACCGACGAATGTAACCCTGCTGCGATTCGCAGTACATGATGTCTGGGTTTTCCGGATCAATCGCGTTGTCGTGCCCGTCACCACCGATCGTGATCATCCAGTCCGAGTTACGAATCCCTTGAACATTGTTGGTTCGCGTCGGGCCATACTGGCTGTTGTTGTCCTGCGTTCCACCGACGACGTGATAGAACGGATAGTCGTAATCAACATCGACTTTGTAAAACTGCGTCAGCGGAAGGTTGTCGCAAAAGTGGTACGTTTTTGCGTAGTCGTAAGATTTGTAAAGTCCTCCGTCACAGCCAACCACAACAAAGTTCTTATCAATTGGACTGAAGGCGACGGCGTGATTGTCAACGTGTTTCGTGTCTCTAGAAACGCTGTCCCATGTCTTACCACCGTCTTCGGTTCGGCCAAGCCGAACGTTGGCGTGGTAGACCACGTCGAAACGATGCGGGTCACAGTAAATCTCTTGATAATAATGCGGTCCTGTTCCGCCACCCACGTAGTCGGACATTTTCGTCCAACTGTTTCCATAATTTTCAGACCGAAAGAAACCACCTTCGCGGTTAGGAAGCTCAATCGTCACGTAAACCACGTTCGATTTTTGCGGAGAAACCTGGATCGACATTTTGCCTTTGTCACCACCGGGAATGCCGTTGGTAAGTTGATTCCAGTTGGCTCCACCATCGGTTGATTTGTAAACAGCGGACTCGGGACCGGTATCTAACAACGCCCAAACGGTTCGGTGACGTTGATGGGTGCAGGCGTACAGCACATCTGGGTTACGAGGATCCATGGCCAGATCAGTGACGCCGGTGTATTCACCTTTGCTAAGCACGTTCTCCCAGGACTTACCACCATCGATTGATTTGTAGAGTCCACGCTCGCCACCGGCGGACCAAAGCGGTCCCTGTGAAGCCACAAAGACCGTGTTGGAGTCTTCCGGGTGAACAATGATCTTTGAAATGTGTTCTGACTTTTTCAGACCCGTGTTTTTAAATGACTTACCACCATCGTGACTGACATAGACACCGTCGCCGTACCCGACGTGACGTCCTGCAACGTTTTCTCCCGTTCCTACCCAAATCGTATCACTGTTGTTAGGGTCGATTGTGATACAGCCGATTGAATAGGAGGAGTAGTTTTCGAACACAGGTTCAAACGTGGTTCCAGCGTTGGTCGTCTTCCAAATGTTTCCAGAACCAGCAGCGACAAACCAAACGTTAGGATTGTTGGAATCAACTGCGATGTCAGCGATTCGCCCCGACATAAGCGCGGGGCCGATGCTCCGGAGCTTCAACGAAGAAAGTAAACCCGCGTTGACTTTTGATTCCTTTTTTTCTTCTGCTGTTTCTTGAGCATTCAAGTTCGAAGAATTCAATCCAATGACGGGACTGAAAATCGTAAGTACAAATACAAGTGCGAATCCAAGTTGCAGTCTCATCAAACCGTCCTACGCAAGGTTGAAGTTAGAAAGAAAATAAGCCAGTTTCGTCTTGGGCTTGGTGAACAAAAAAAGCCACAGAAATTCGCAAATGAATTTCTGCAGCTGGAGTTTTCTTCAAACCCCGCAGTCTCGTTCTGATACGAGTTTGTTTGCTGGCGCATCGAAAGTCAATCAGACGCGACTCGAATCGTTGGTAAATAGCGATAAAACGTGAGCTACCCAACTTTCACTCGCTGGAATCATTACTGCCGAACTAATACGATTCAGACTTTGCAATTCAAAAAGCTACATTGTTCTCAAATGATAGATTTGAGACGATTCAAGTTGTGTGCTAACGGTGTGGAATCAATCAACGCGGATGAAGAGCATGACTAGTAAGTCGGCAGTTGCCAAAGCAGCAAGCGAACTGAATCAACTGAACAAGATTGAATTGATCGAAGAGATCTTCGAGTCGCTTGATGAAGGAGGAAAGACGTATTTCTTGTCGTCAGTCGAAAAGCCAACTTCGGGCAAATCCGACATCGCATATACGGTAGGACGGGCGGCCAAAATGCTGGGCGTCTCAAACCGAACCGTCTCTGGTTGGTTCGATTCGGGAAAGCTGCGAGGCTATCGTGTTGAGGGACCTCATGAGATAAGAATCCCGCACGAAGCGTTGGCAAAATACTTGACCAAGATTGGCAACAAAAACGCAATTCCGACGAACGATAAAAAAGCCAAA
>CAZQQR010000414.1:0-3995 GCA_964595515.1 uncultured Pirellulaceae bacterium | reverse complement strand
CTGCTCAAAATCTGTCGGCTTCTCGCAAATTGGTTCGACGTTTACGATAAAGGGATGATTCGATACGGCGTAACGATTTTTCTCAGCGCATTCTTGCTCTTTCAAGTGCAACCTGTGATCGCGCGATTTATCCTGCCTTGGTTTGGTGGGACCGCTGCCGTTTGGACAACATGTTTAATGTTCTTTCAAACGCTGTTGCTATTGGGATATCTCTACGCCCATGCACTTCGAAAACTCTGCCGTCCAAAGATGGCTTGGCTGATTCACGCAGCCGTTTTGTGTGCCGCTGCTTTTTTTGCCAGCGTCATTCCTGCCGATACATTGCAGCCAACGGGAATCGAGAATCTCACGACCGGGATCATCAAGGTGCTATTGGTTTCAGTTGGATTGCCGTTTTTTGCACTGTCCACGACGGGGCCCTTGGTGCAGGCTTGGCAAAGTTGCTCCCACCAAGACCAGTCGCCCTATCGGTTGTACGCGCTCTCCAATGTAGGCTCAATGTTGGCATTGGTTTCGTATCCGTTTTTGGTTGAACGAATATTGCCGCTTGCTGACCAAGCGTTCTATTGGCAAATCGGTTTTTGGGTCTTCGCGGCGATTTGTCTTGCCAGTGGGTGGCAAGCTTGCGGATTCCGAGACTGGCAATCAAGTGAACCTTCGGTTGAAAATCCTCAGAAAGCTAAAGACGCCCAGAACACTGGAGACGTCCAGAACACCGGAGACGCTCAGAACTCTGGAGACTCCGAGAATGTTGGTGGTGTCGGAATTGGAAAGATGTTGATTTGGACGGTGCTTTCGATGGCGGCGTCGATCGTCCTATTGGCAACGACGAACTTGATGTGTCAGGAAGTTGCTTCGGTTCCATTTCTCTGGATCTTACCGCTTAGCCTTTACCTGTTGTCGTTCATTATCTGTTTTGATCGGCCAGCACTTTATAGACGAAGAGTTTTCACACCGTTGCTGGTTGTCGGAGCGATCCTCTCGATCGCGATCGTTCACCTCAACGTTTACGCAGGTTTTGGATTGCAGATCATCGGATTGTCGACGGTGTGTTTTGCTGCAAGTATGACCTGTCATGGTGAACTGGAACGGATGAAGCCAGACTCGCGGCATCTGACGGCGTTTTATCTTTGGGTTTCCGTTGGTGGGGCGTTGGGAGGAATCTTTGTATGCGTGATCTCGCCGCATTTGTTTCTTAGTTTCTGTGAGTTCCAAATTGGAATCATGATCTGCTTGTTGGTATCGCTTTGGACGTTGTACAAGTACAGCAAAGAGATAGAACGGCCCTCGTTGATAGTTTTAGGGTCAGTTGGTTTATCGATTTCGTTTGCGCTCGCCATGTACGCGACGAGTTTGATGTACTTTCTAGATTCAAGTTTTCAACAAAACGTGGTTTATCGCGGCCGGAATGAGTACGGTCTTTCGTCGGTCGAAGACGTTCCCGAAAAACGGTATCGCCGGTTCGTAAACGGACGGATTGAGCACGGAGGTCAGTCTTTGGTCGCCGGTTCGGAAATGGAACACATTAGTTACTACGTTCCTGGAAGCGGTGTGGGGGTGGCCTTTGAAGCGATTCGTTCCCAGTCGGATCGTCCGCTCAAGGTTGGAGTTCTCGGGTTGGGCGCGGGCGCGATGACGACTTGGGTGAAACCAGCGGACTCGATTGTGTTTTTCGAAATCAATCCAATCGTCGCCGAGATTGCGGAAAAGTACTTCACTTACCTCTCTAAATGCCCAGCTGATTGTTCCGTCGTTTTGGGAGACGGCAGGATTCAATTGCAGAAGCTGTTAAAGCAGCAAGGGCCGGCTGGCTATGATTTGTTGTTCATGGATGCTTTTGCCAGCGACTCAATTCCGATTCATCTGCTGACACGTGAATGCGTTGATTTATATTTTGAACATCTAAAATCGGACGGCGTTTTGATAGCTCATATCACGAATCGGTTTATTGATTTGAGGCCGGTTCTGTTAAATCACGCCAAACGGTTGAGTTTGGAACCGGTTCTGATTGAGTATCAGTCACCGGACGAAAAGTTTGAAACGCGGTGGGTGATTCTTACCAGAAACGAGGGAGTTCTGAATTCAGACGCCGTGAAGAATTTCCAAAGTCCCACTCCAGAGGACTTAGAGTCAGTGAAATGGACGGACGACTACGCAAGCGTTGCGGCGCTGTTAGACTGGTCCGCGGCAGTGGATTGGAAAAAGATGAAGGCGAACGTGAATAAGAATTCGCCTGAGAACTAATCATTACACGGCGTCTATTCGAATCTGAATTGGTGAGGCAAATTTGTCCCAACCCGAGAAAATTGGTGAGCAGACGACCAGCATCGTCCGCGTAACGTCGGACGAGCGCCAATCGATTGATGATGTCGTCGCGGTAGAAGAGCCTTTGGAGATTCGGGTTGTTTACGGCGTAAAGGAAAAACGTCATGGCAAAAGTTTAGCGATTACGATGCGGACTCCTGGCGCGGACCAGGAGCTTGCGGCCGGATTTTTACTTTCAGAAAACGTGGTTCGGTCGTCATCTGAAATATTGTCGTTCGCCGCGGTTGGAAAAAAGTATGGGGATTTACCTAACCTCTCACAAGCTGGCACATCGTCTGCGACTTATACGAATATCATGCGAGTTGAGCTCGATTTCGACGTCGAACTCAAAATAGAAAACCTCCAACGGCACTTTTACACCACATCGAGTTGCGGGATTTGCGGCAAAGCTTCTTTGGAGGCGGTTCGAGCCCAGGGAATGGAGCGGCTGCTCAATTCTGACGTTGTATCCAAGGGTTTGATCTTTGGATTACCCGATTTGTTGAGAGATCAACAATCTGTGTTTGATCGAACTGGCGGGTTGCATGCGGCGGGATTGGTTAGTTTGAGTGGTGAGCTGTTGGATATTCGCGAAGACGTTGGGCGGCACAATGCCGTCGACAAGCTGATTGGATCGCAATTGATCGCAGGTGATTCCCAGCTGGCTGATAAAATACTTGTCGTAAGTGGCAGGGCGAGTTTTGAATTGGTTCAAAAAGCTTTGATGGCGCGGATTCCGATCATGGTCGCGGTGGGAGCCCCTTCGAGTCTGGCGGTTTCGCTTGCTGAAGAATTTGGAATGACTTTGGTTGGGTTCACGTCGGGAGATCGGTTCAATGTCTACTCCGGCGCTGGGCGGATTCTTGATTGAGATTCGCGCATCAGGTTGACCAGAGCGAAAGGGTCGCTTCATCATCACAACCAGTTACACCCAGAATGTCAGCCTAATGATTCTTTGATGTTGATTTGGGGTATTCTGTAGCCAAATCTGCTATCACGAATTAATCGTTGCGAACAAAAATAGGGTTGTGGACGTCGATACGCGAAAACCCGTTTTTTGCGTTGATTTAGCGCTAAACGGAGTATTAGTGCTGATTAGGCGAAGCAACTTTGGCGGATTAACGGTTGCTAGCCTCACGATTGGTGAAAGTTTCTAAAGAAACACCCTCCGGATAAACGAAACATAAGGCAGGAAGTTAATCATTCGTCGCGACGAAGCACTTGTGCCCCGTCAACGGAAGCAACGAATGATTGGCAGCCATTGGGGGGAAATCAATGGCTGAGCGTCTGCTTAGTTAAAAAGCTTTATTGTCTCAACGACCCAAGTGAGATGGTGAGGTTTGCATTTTCTCTTAGGCGATATCTTCGTCACTAAGTTTTGACTTTGTGCGAGTCTGCCGATTATGCGGAAACGATTATTCGTTTTTGTACGATCTTGAAGGATTCAAGCAATAGTTGGATTAAGCTTAGCCGATGTCGTAACGGGTGAGTAAGTACGGAAACGAACTCAACCAAGTTAAGCGATTACGTGTTTATCCCGGCCCAGATGTCTGGAAACAGACAAAAGGGATAAGCAGTTACATATTGAGAATCTTGTTCGTTGAACTTGATTAGCTTGTGTAGCGAAAGACGATTCAAGTGTTTATGGAGAGCCTGCGATGAAGGTGTTCACAACTGGACAGGTCGCCAAG
>CAZQQR010000413.1:0-4002 GCA_964595515.1 uncultured Pirellulaceae bacterium | reverse complement strand
TTCCACCTCAGTTTAAACGGTGCTTCGTTGTCAAAAAACTCAGAGGCGGAGAGGGCTGACTTGTCTTCACTCGTCAATTCACAGTGCGGGTAAACTGCATACGCTTTTTTCATCAAAGCCGTCGGAGCTTCGTCTTTGGGGTGATGCAATCCAAACCCGTGCCCGAGTTCATGACCGCTTCCACCAACCCAACGCCGAATAGGTGATTGATCGTTGGAATGCCCAACCAATCCGCGTAAATCATGATCCGGTAAAACGGCAAACCCTTCATCTCCGGATCCTGTTCCGCCCGGTGCGTCGATATAGATTAGCCATACAGAATCAGGATCCGTATGAGTCACCGGGAAATTTTTCTCGTCGAACCAAACGCCCATCTGGGCAGACGCCTCCCGAAGCGCATTGTAGGTCGTATAGTGACGCGGTTCCGGATTGTTGCGAGGCAAGTGGGTTGTGTACCAATTCGCGTCGTGATCAGTCTTGAAAACTCGAACCAATGGATCACTTAGCTCGAACGTCTGGCCATCCATCTGCGTGGCGTACCATTTTTGAAGATGCTTGACGCAATCTTTGATCGCACTTTCATACTGTTGATGGTACTCGCGATCTTTCGGTACCAAATAAATAACGATCACTTGTTTTGATTTGGGAACTGCTAATTGATACCAACTCGCCCAAGCTACAATGGCGAGCAGCCCGAGCAAAAAAAACCAAAAATGTTTATTCGCAAATGATCCCAACATCGATTCCTCCGTTGGGAGTAACTGTATTCATGCTGGTGGAGAACGTCAAATAATAAGGAAGCTCAGTTGTCGCATCAGCTGAGTAGCAGGCGGTGGCAATTGGATCTTTCGCCTGAAATCCCAATCCGGTTGGTTAGGCGCTTGGTAGTTCGATCAGCCAACTCCAATAAAAAAACCCGCTTGCTGAGCAAGCGGGTTTCATTTTCAAATCAAATTTGAATCAATGCCAAACGATTACTCGTTTTCGGCAAACGACCAATCTTTGATGTGCTTGTTTCCATCTTCAGCGATCTTGTTCAAAGTCGCTTTGACGTCCAAGCCAGCTGGAGCACTGAATGTGCATTTCTGTCCAGAAGGATCAGTTTCAATTTCGGTAATTCCATCAACAGAGGTCAAAGCCGTTCGCACGGAACGGGCACAGCCACCTCAGGTCATGTTTGGAAGCTTAAGGGAAACAGCTTGACTACCACCATCGGTCTTGTCTTTGCCTTTTCCTTTGCCGCCCTTGCCTTTGCCTTTTGCGGCAGCAAGCATTTTCTTAGGAAGCGTCTTCTTCTGTTCGTCGGTAAGCAATGCGATTACGCCAGCGTTAATCTTGCTCTGAACTTCGGCCACCTTCTTTTTGGATTCCGTGTAAGCCTTCATCTGCTCTTCGTTCAATCCGACAGAAGCCATAGCTTTTGACCAAATTTCTTTGCCCTTGGCGCCTTCTTCTTTCAATTTGGCAACCGCAGCAGTTCGCTTCTTTTTCTGCTCAGCAGTCAAAGTCGCATCGTTGGCTTTACGTGCAGCTACAAAGCTGTCCATGTGCTTAGTGATAAGCTCAGTTGCTTTTTCTTTCTGTGCGTCTGTCAATTCCGCTTTTGCAAACGGTTTCATCAATTGCTTGATGACGTTCTTGACTTGTTTCTCTTTTGCTTTTGCCTTCTTGTCGTCGTCTTGTGCAAAACTGGTTGCTGCAAAGACGAACGCAAGCACAAGGCAAAGCAAATCGCTTCGTTTGGGCATATTCCGCTCCTCGAAAATGGGTTAAACAATTACCGAATTTATATTTGAACCAACGACACTCGACTTTGCAATTTCGCGTTCTGAATTTCACAGTTTTTCCGCGAAATCTATTTGTTGCATTTTTTGAAAATCTTGTATTTCATTGCAATAAGCCGGCAAATCAATGCAATGCTTGCGGTCAGAACTCTTGTATCCACCGAACGTATCTCGATTCACGTTTGGTAGCAGCTCCGAGTGGGTCAAGCAAAATCCCGGAATTTCTCAACCTGATTGACCGAACGAGTCACGGACCTCGCGAAAATGGTGGCATACAGGCAACATTCAAACGAAGGTTAAGAGCATGATGCGACGACGAATCCAAACGGCGATGCGGCAATCCGATGATTTGGTTATCGAGTTCCAATACAAAGATTCCAAGGGTGCGGTTACCAATCGCGTTGTCAGTCCGATTCGATTTCTTGGCGGGCAAAGATTTCTTGGGCTGTGCCTAAACCGAGCGGAACCCCGTCAGTTTTATTTGGAGCGATGCGAAAACGTTGTGATTAAACAAGCGCATGATTACGTGATGCCTTTGGCGATGGGTTGATTCCAAACAACCGCCGGCAGACTCGCGAGAATTTCTACTTGTTCAGAACTTCAGGAAGTTCCGTTATTCTCGCTTTCCAATAGCAGCGCTCTCCAATAGTGGTGCTTAAAAAGCTGAGCTGGGTTGGAATCTTGGAGAGCGGGAGTCTTAGAGAGCTTGCAAGTACTTGATCTGCTTCCGCTCAAAATCCGATGTCCAACCGCCTTCCATCACGTCAATTAGTTGAGCACGGAGATTGCGATCCAGCTTGAGAGCGTGCTCCAGAGAACCTTTTTTCTTGCTGACAAGATCGACATAAAGTCTAGCAACATCATCCGCGTTGCCCGAATGGTCACGGCTGAGTGCGCTAAAAACATCGCTGACCAAGATCGTGTCGATGCCTGCATTCGAGATCAATGATCTTGCGATCGCTGCTTCGTCCGCCCAGAGCATGTTGATGTTTGGATCGATGATCGCGCCGACCCGATTGTCAGACTGCCCCCGGACTTCGACGTAAGCTCGATCCGCCATGATCGCTCCCAGTGCACCGCCAACTGCGATTCCAACACCCACGCCGATTGGACCAAGCCACATTCCTGCGAGTGCGCCGGCGGCTGCTCCGCCCGCGATTCCTCCGCCAATTCCGGCAGCCTCTCGGCCGGCGGCGTCCACTTTGTTTTCAGCTGTTCCGATGTTGTAAACGGCGACTGCCATCGACAGTACCCACAACCCTCGTGCGGCCGCTCCGACACGTCTTACTTTGAGGTTCACCTTAGGGTTGGACCTGCCTGCAGAATTAACGATGTCCATCATCACATCGTCTTGCTGGCCCTTGGTAAGTTGATCAAAAGGCTTGGAGTACTTTTTGGTGGCGTATTTCTTGACTAAATCGTCAAACGCGAGCCCTTTGGGTTTCATGTTTTTCGCACCCGCCAGACCAAGGTTACTGGTCTTTCGTCGAGCCGCGTCCATGATCTCGTTTCGCATTTCGCTTGCGATTTTGGCAGCTTCTGTCGGAGACTTTGCTCCTGAGTTGACCGCGTCTCTTAGAGACTGGCTCATCGCCTGCGTTTGTCGAATGTACTGCTGGCGAACGCCCGTATCATTAATCCAGCTATTGGCAAAGTTCAAACCGGTAACTTCGAGAGCTAAGATTGCTTCGCGGAATTTATTGTCGTCGGCCATTTTTACTCCAAGTTTTGGGGCAATGAAGTTGAAACGTTTGTGGACTCAAAACGCTACTCAAATGTTAATACGATTCGTTTTTTGTTACTGACAACTTGATTAGACAATTTCGAAGACAACTGGGTCAGTAAACCCAAAGGTTGATCCAGCAATTCAACAAACAGCGGTTGTTGTTGGGCACAGTTGATTTGGATTTGCTGCCGATTCGATTCGGATTCATCCGTAAGGGCGACCGCGTCCTCAATCACAAGTGACTCATACGCCGAGCAGTGTTCCAACTCGTCCAAGATTTTTAGTTCTGGTGAAAGCAGAACCACCCTAAGCGTCTCTTCAAATGGGCAGTCGTCGGTGAGGATCAAAAGATGCTCTTTGTTAGCCGCGATAAATTGGGATTCAAGCGATCTGCCCGCAACAACAATTTTTGTTTGGCTAGCTTCGTCAAGCAGTTCAATCTTGTCGGCCGATTCTGATGGCTTCGTTGAAACGACAAATTGTTGGGATGCA
>CAZQQR010000412.1:0-4034 GCA_964595515.1 uncultured Pirellulaceae bacterium | reverse complement strand
TTTCCGCTGTAGCAATTCGCTACGCAGTCCAATCAATCGAATCGTCGATTGCATGCGACGCGATTTGCTCATCACGTTGTCCCTGCATTAGTTTTGCCAAATGAGCCCAACGGCGAGAGATGTAATCGAAACGACCGCTGATCTCGTATTTAAGCTTCTTCAACGTCGAAATGGTTTCTACGTCGGAGCCATTTTCAGAGACAAGCAATTCGATGGCTTGTTTCGCTGCGTCGTAACTTTTGACGATGTCGGTTTGAAGTTGCATCAGGTGAAGTTGTTGGCAGCGAACTTGGGAGGCGCTTTGTTTTAGCTGAGACAACCGGTTTTCGAATTCAGCCTGCTGCGTTTGGACCTGGGCTTCCCATGCTTCAATCTTGTCAGAAAGCTCCGTCTCTCGAACCAACAAGCTACTTTCATTCGCTTGCAGGCGGGCAGCCAGTTGTTGAACCTGCAGCGCTGATTCAATCGTGCTCTGCATTATGTCTTCCGCTTCTTGCGGATGGGTGTCGGGATTGATTCTCAGCAAGACTTTCTTGGGTGCGGTCAATTCACTCTCGATCGAATTCTGTGATACCACTGGAGCAAAAGAGTTGTCAGTCGCGGCCGAGAATTGATTGGTCTTGGTTACCAAGTTTTCGGATTGAAACTCCGCTACGGTTGTCGCGCCAATTGACTGCAGCACCGAAAGGGGATTCGAATTTGGAACGGCGATTTTTCTGGCTTGATTCATAGATACGACGTGTCGATTGGGAGCGCAGTTGATACTAAAAGCTTTTCGGCATTTTGAGGTTGGCTCACGCGAATCAAAACGCAAACTCAATTCTTCAGGTTGGGTAAACTTTGAGAGGTCGGCAACTTGTGATCGAATGACCTGCCAAACGGGGAGAAAACCCCGAGAACTGGGTTGATTCGTAAGTTTTGGGTAGTTTAAAACGCCCGTTTTCGCGGCAATCCGAGAATTTGAATTCACGCTTGAAGCCGCAATCTTTGCATGAAACAATAGTCGCCGCACTTCTGTGCACGTCGCAATACATTAGTTTTGCGGCAGAGTAATGCTCCGGGGCGGCTGTGAGCGTTGCTTCACATATTCATTTTAGGCGGGTCAATGAGAATCGAACCTTTGGGTGACAAGGTTGTTGTAAAACGAACAGAAGCAGAAGAAGTAACGGCGGGTGGAATCGTGCTTCCAGATGCTGCACGTGAAAAGCCGCAGGAGGGTCGAATCCTGTCGGTTGGCAATGGCCAGCTGCTTGCTGACGGTTCTCGAAGCGAGCCACAGGTTAGCGAAGGTGATCGTGTTCTGTTCTCGAATTACGCTGGAACCGAGATCGAGGTCGATGGCGGTAAGCTTTTGATCATGAACGAATCTGACATCCTTGCCGTATTCGAGTAGTGAGTAAGAATGGACTTGGCTGGCAAACTTGACTAAACACGATTTGCAAATTGTTTAGCTTGCGAAAGTTGGAGCGGAAATGGAGAGTTCGATGACGGCGATGAAGTTGGTTGCAGGATTAAGTACTGCTTTGGTTGCAGGTTTGGTTTTGACTACTGGCGTGTTGGCCCAAGAGGGTGACGGTCTTGCCACTTTGAAACCAAAATCGGCGACCGTCCAATCTGCGGACGCATCGACCCCAGACAAAGTGCAGGCAACTTATCGTCAGATCACAAAAAAAGGCGTGACGTATTTGCTTGAGAAGGGGATGGCCGAGGACGGTTCGTTCAGCAAGCAATTAAGTCCGGCCGTTTCCGCGCTTTGCCTCAGTGCTTTGATTGAGCACGGTATCCCTATCAGCGATCCTCGTGTTCAAAAGGGGCTTAAGTACCTTGAAACGCAGATCAAACCCGACGGTGGGATTTATTCCGAAGGCAGTACCCTTCGCAATTATGAAACCAGTGTTTCGTTGATGTGTTTTCATCGTGTCGACAAAGACGGCAAGTACGAGACGACCATTCAGAAGGCCATCGCGTTTCTGAAAGGGATTCAATGGGATGAGTCCGAAGAGTACACGATCGATAGTACGTTTTACGGCGGGCAGGGATACGGTTCTCATAAACGACCTGATGCTTCGAACACTTCGTATTTCCTGGATGCACTTTATTCAGCGACCAAGGATGATTCTGACGAGAACGATGAAGCGTTCAAAAAAGCAGCAATTTTCATGTCGAGAACCCAGAACCTGCCACATCCACAACACAACACTGCGGAATGGGCGACCAAAGTTTCTAAGGAAGATTGGGGAGGTTTTGCTTATACCGGTGTTGGCAAAGGCGAATCAAAAGCCGGCGAAACTCCAGAAGGCGGACTGAGAAGTTACGCCTCGATGACTTACGCGGGGCTGAAAAGTTTCTTGTATGCGGGAATCAAAAAAGATGATGTGCGAGTCAAAGCGGCCATGGATTGGATCAGTCGTCATTACGACCTGACTAAAAATCCTGGTGTTGGACAACAGGGACTATTCTATTACTACCATGTGTTCGCCAAAGCTCTTGATGCGTATGGCGAAGACGCAATCACTGATTCAAACGGTAAGGCTCACAATTGGCGGTCTGATTTGACGATGCGACTTGCTGAGTTGCAGGGCAAAGACGGTTCATGGACTAATCCGGCAGATCGTTGGTACGAAGGCGATCCGAATCTGGTTACGGCGTATTCATTGCTTGCTCTTAGCTATTGCGATCAAGAGACTAAGCAACGGAAGAAGTAGTCTTCAGATCTTTTCAAGAGACAACTTCGATACCATGGCCGAGCCAAATTCTATTATTGTCGAAGCCTGTGTTGCCTGTGTTGCAGCAGCGGTCGCTGTCGAGCAATCGGGCGCGGATCGAATCGAATTCAATTCTGCTTTGGAGCTTGATGGATTGACTCCTTCACCTGGAGTTTTTTCGATCGTTGTTAGCAAGATTCGGATCCCAGTCATTGCGATGGCACGTCCGCGGGCTGGAAATTTCGTCTACTCAGATTCCGAATGGGACTCGCTGTTGGCTGATGCACGATGGTTGATTGAAAATGGAGCGGATGGTATCGCATTCGGATGCTTGGATGATGGCGGGGCTGTTCAGTTGGACCGGTGCCGCGAGATGCGAGATCTGGTTGGCTCGAAACAATTGGTTTTTCACAAAGCGTTCGACGTGACGTCTAATTGGAAATTGGCACTGGATGGTTTGGTCGAGGCGGGAGTGAATCGGGTGATGACCAGTGGTCAAGCTCCGACGGCGTCCGGCGGGGCTGGGGTAATTGCGGAGGCGATTAGGCACGTGGACGGAGCGATTGAGGTGCTTCCTGCTGGCGGGATCAATTCTTCCAACGCATCAGAGATTGTGGCTCAAACCGGGGCAAACCAATTGCACGGAAGCTTTTCCGGAGGCCCTCGATCTGCCGAAAACGTGGACAAGATTGGTCAGATTTCGCTGGAAATTGAGGCCTCAATTAGCCGCTTGCGAGAGAGCTCCTGAATCGCGATTGGCTTGATCTGACTCGGGTAAAGCTCGATTTTCAAAGGTCGCCACGGATGAGAATCGGCGAAAGTTTTGACTTGACAAAATGCCCAAAATCCCGGAAACTTCGCGATTCCCAGTAAAGAAAATGGCGAGAGAAATGAAGATTCATAACGGCGACACAGTGACAGTTATCAGCGGCAAAGACAAAGGGGTAACTGGCAAGGTTATTTCAGTTGACCACGACAGAAAAATGGTCGTAGTCGAAGGCGTCAACCTTGCTTACAAGCACGTCAAGCCAAGCCAGAAAAATCCAAACGGTGGCCGTCTCCACAAAGAGACTCCCATTCGCGCGTGCAAAGTCATGGTTGTTTGTCCTAAAACCAACAAACCAACCCGGATTGGTTACCGTTACCTCGATGATGGAACCAAGGAGCGATTCGCTCGGATCAGCCAGGCGTCGCTTGGAGTCGTATCACCAGCCAAAAAGTCTTACGCCAAGTAAGCGGCTAGGTCGTCCAAAAATATCAAAAGCGAAGTCGTGATTTACGGCTTCGCTTTTTTTGTGAACTGATTTTTATCGACAGATTTTTTGCAGG
>CAZQQR010000411.1:0-4048 GCA_964595515.1 uncultured Pirellulaceae bacterium | reverse complement strand
CTGCGAGCCTGTTTGACGATCGCAACCACCGCGGGGTGGTGAACACGTTTTTCGACAGAGATTGCGTAAAAGCGATCAATCACGTCGTCCAGTCGTCCGACCAATTGCATTCCGTACTGAGTTTTCACTTCCTTCTCGATCGCGGTGGGAACGGGGACGATCCCAAGTCCAGATTGTCCGAACACTTTTAGGAGAGCACTGTCCTCGAACTCAGCGATGACTTGAGGATGAATGTCGTTTTCATCCAGCCAATGGTTAAGAGAACGTCGGACGGCGGTGTGATCGGTTGGCAGGCAAACCGGGGCACCATTCAATGACCAGGGAAACTTGCGACGGTGTTTTCGAGCCAGTTCAGGAACTGCCAAGAACGAAAGTCCACATTCACCCAGTCGATGACTATAAGCCCGAACGTCGACCGTTGCGGGGGCTGGCGAATCGGAAATGATTAGATCCAAACGATGTAGCGCGAGGTCCGCCATCAGTTCTGGTAGTTTTCCTTCGTGGCAAACAATCTGAAAACGCTCAGGATGATGGATGGCCGGTTTGAGCAACTCAAATGCGACCAGCTTTGGAACGACATCAGGCATCCCGACGACGAATTTTTTCGTCATTCCAGGCTGCCCCGTTTTCATGAAATCCTTTAACTCGCGCCCGATCGCAAAGATTTCTTCCGCGTAGCGGTAAACATGCTGTCCAAATTCGGTCAATTCAAGATAACGACCCGATTTTCGAAAAAGCTTTGCATCGGCGGCTTTTTCAAGCTCGCGAACCTGTGCTGTGACCGTCGTGCGGGCTACGTGTAGCTTTTTCGCCGCCGCTGAAACCGTTCCTTCTTTGGCAACGTTCCAAAAATAGAAGAGGTGGTGGTAGTTGAGCCATTCCATATAGCCCACTATGTGTCAGTTTTTCTGACATGTCAATATTTCGGACATGTAAAACCAAAATAAACGACTTTTTCGACAGTACTGAAACGACGTATATATAAGATTAAGAGATATGAGGTTCCAGCTGGCTTCCTTGGAATTTCAAGCTGAAATCAGCGAGCAGTTAAGTATCACGTCAAAGCGGAGTTATCGCTTAGAGCCGAACAGAAGTTTCAGGGAGAAGACATGCCGGAGAAAGCCGACGCGACCTTATCGTCGAACGAGACGAATGAGCCCACCGGGCCTTTCGCGTACTTCAGAAATGATCTCCTGTCTTCCGTGGTCGTGTTCCTTGTCGCCTTGCCGCTGTGCATCGGGATTGCTGTGGCGGTTGGAGTTAATCCTGCCCGCGCACTAATCACTGGAATCATCGGAGGGTTGATCGTCGGCATTTTCTCGGGTTCTCCATTACAAGTCAGTGGACCCGCGGCGGGTTTGTTCGTGATTGTAGCGGACATCATTTTCACGAATCGAGACAAGTACTTGGCTCAATTGGGCGAAGGGGTTGCCAACGCCGAACAGTCGGCGA
Source organism: uncultured Pirellulaceae bacterium (assembly GCA_964595515.1). GTDB lineage: Bacteria > Planctomycetota > Planctomycetia > Pirellulales > Pirellulaceae > Mariniblastus. Next base: position 2,596 of record CAZQQR010000411.1, on the reverse strand, counting down.
TGACGTTTGCTTTGGCTGCACTTGGCTGTGCCGTCGTGCTTGCGGGGATCATGCAATTGCTTGCGGGAAAGCTTCGGCTGGGCCGATGGTTCCGGGCGGTTTCGCCATCAGTCATCAAAGGCATGCTGTCGGGGATTGGTGCGTTGATTCTCATCAGCCAATTCCATGTGATGCTTGACCACACTGCGATGTGGGGAGACGCTCCAGCTCGCAAGGGGCTTCAGTATCTCGCGACCATTCCAACGGCGATCGCAAAGTGCTTCACCGAAGGCGACGAGAATCATCACTTGGCTGCGTTGATCGGTGTGGTGACGATTGCCACCATTATGGCTTGGAATAAACTTGCCCCAAAATCGGTAAGCTTCATTCCGGGAGCATTGATTGGAATCCTGGCTGCGACGTTGCTTGCCGTGGTCGCGGGGTTTGAGGTTATTCAGCTTTCGGTTCCCGACAATATGTTCAGCGAAGTTTCTTTGCCGGCCGTGTCTTGGTTTGGCTTAATCACAGATCCTTCGATTTGGGTTTCGGCGTTCGTCATCGCTTTGGTGGGCAGTGCCGCGACTTTGTTGACGGCTGCGGCGATCGACGATATGTCACGGGACATCGGCGTGAAAACGGATTACGACCAAGAGCTAATATCTCAAGGCGTCGGGAATATGTTGTGTGGTTTGGTTGGGGCTCTGCCAATGACGGGCGTGATCGTGCGAAGTTCCGCCAACGTTCACGCGGGAGCTCGGACGCGGAAATCAACGATCATGCACGGTGCGTGGTTGCTGTTGTTCGTTTGCTTTTTGCCGCAGCTGCTGACATACATTCCTAAATCCGCCCTAGGGGCGTTGCTGGTTTACACCGGGTTCAAGCTTTTAAATCCTGCCCAACTGAAGGGGTTGCTGAAGGTTGGCAAATCAGAAGCCGCCATTTATCTGACAACGCTCATCATCATCGTTTCGGTCGATCTGTTGATCGGCGTGATGGTCGGCGTCGGTCTGTCGGCCGCGAAGTTGTTGCATCGGTTCAGCCACCTGGACGTTGAGCTATTGGCGGACGAAGCCAAACATCGCTATGAATTGAAACTAAGAGGTGCTGCAACATTTTTGCGATTGCCAATCCTTGCTGAGTATCTGGATCAATTGCCGGGTGATGCGGAACTGCATGTGTGCCTCGAAAAAGTTGACTACATCGATCACGCTTGTTTTGAACTGCTGATGAATTGGGCGGACTCCCATGTCGAAGAAGGTGGTTCGCTTGTCATGGACTGGGACCGTCTACACGGCGCGTTCATGTCCGAAGCCAGCGCCGAGTTGACCGATTCAAAATCCGAAGAGTCTTCTGCTTCGAAGCCTACTTCCGCTGCATCGGCGGCGACAGTTAACGGCTCGCAGTCGGTTGACGGTTCGGCGTCAGTTGATGACTCCTCGACGCAAAGTCCTGCGGTATAAGTTGCACTGTCTTTTATTGCCATTGGGCTAAGGTTGCGCGGGCTAGTTTTTCGATCAGCTGAAAATCTGGCGCCGCTATGCCGCGAGGGGGTGCTAGGCATTCGGCCTCAGATTGTGAAACTTCTATTGGACGTTCTTGGCGACTCATGCAGTCGCCTTTCCCTTAATTGGTCGTAAAGCCAGCCATTTGCACTCTATTTCCTGGGTTCAAAGGTTGGATCTTTACCATTGGCTGATTCGTTGATAACTTATACGCTCAAATTTTGCGTAGAGTTACGGCGGCCCATTTTGAGCTGTCTGAACCAGGCAATTAGTCAACCGCTGCGGTGCACGACGAAATTGTTGGGCGATCCCCACACTCTCAATTAGCAGCAACCAAGAATGAAATCACTGCGGAGATTCCACGGAGTCGAAGCGCCTGTTTGAATCGGATTCAAATCAGGTTTGTAACGGAAATTTTAGATCAATACCTTTCGATAATAAGCAACTGAGGCAACAAGAAACATGGCTAAGAAATACGTCTACTTTTACGGCGGTGGCAAGAAGATGACTGACGGCGATCGCTCGATGCGAGAGCTGCTTGGTGGTAAGGGTGCCAACCTTGCTGAAATGTCAAACGCAAACGTTCCTGTGCCTCCCGGGTTTACTGTTTCTACAGAAGCCTGTGGTATCTACGAAAAAGAAGGCGCTTACCCAAAAGAGATGATGCAGCAGGTCAAGAAAGAATTGGCCAAGCTTGAAAAACTCGAAGGCAAAAAACTGGGCGCAGCCAAGAACCCACTTCTTGTTTCTGTTCGTTCTGGTGCCGCTCAATCCATGCCGGGAATGATGGACACAGTCCTCAACCTTGGAATGAACGACAAATCAGTTCACGGCTACATCGAAATGTACGACAACCCTCGCGCGGGTTGGGATTGCTACCGACGTTTTATCGACATGTTCGGCGACGTTGTGATGGGACCAAGCTCAACACTTGAGCATCATCACTTCGAAGAAGCACTGACTGCGATTAAGAAAAAGTACAAAGCCAAAACGGACACTGATCTAACTGCTGAGCAGTTGGAAGAGTTGGTTGGCGAATACAAAAAGATCTACAAGAAGCACGTTAAAGAAGACTTCCCACAGGATCCAATGAAGCAGCTTGAGTATTCAATCAA
>CAZQQR010000410.1:0-4052 GCA_964595515.1 uncultured Pirellulaceae bacterium | reverse complement strand
ACAATTAAACAGCAGCCCAGCAGAAACCTTGCATACGACCCAAAAATCTGATTCAGGACCGGCTCGATCTTTTGAAGAGCCGTTTGTTCGCGTTTGTATTTGCCGCTCCTCGCCTCGGCAAGCATCGATTTGATCTTCATCCTCTTTTGAAGTCGTTGAAGCTCCGGATCTTGTTCGATCAATCGCTTTTGAAGAGCTTCAACGCGAACAGATTCGCCATGATCGACCAACGCCGCAGCCATTTGAGAAGCCTGTTCCCGAGCCTCCTCGGGTGAAACGCCCTGAGCAACCAGTCCGGCTTGTTCGATCTTTTGAAGATGCTTTTCATCCTCCGCAGAATCAATCGTGGATAGACGATTTTGCAAGTTGTCATGAATCGCGTCCCGCCAAGCTCGAAATTTGGGTTTTCGTTTGCTCGCTCCCGCATTCTTGATCTCGTCCCGGACCTTTCTTTTGGTTGGATAGCCGAACAACGACTCGAAAAACTCTTCCCAATTCTTGCCGCAATATTTGGCAACGAAAGTCTGAATGGTACCTTCGTCCATTCCCTTCAGCCGCATTTTCCTGATCAGTTTTTCAGCATCACCTACGGCTTGCACACGTGTGGAAGCGATCTTTTTGTCGATCAAAAAGTAATAGGCCAGCCCAAGTCCAGTACCTAAACCGCCGAGCACGATCCATTGCAGTAACGTGCCTGTCAAAAACGATGCGGCAACCAAGAGTAGGCCTGCAAAAGCCCATTTGACCCAGGCCAGAATGCCACTCTTTAAGACTAACTCGCGAGCCTGATTAAACAGATGGCCGTCTTCTTTCATGCCAGCAAAAACGAAATAGGTGATTGACGCGGCGATTGGCAACAACAGGAATCCCGTCGCCCATCGCCATTGTCCAACGAACGCCAAAACGATGACGAACAATAACGATCCAGCAAACAGTGCCAACGGAATGAATGGGCGGATCTTAAGAAGAGGTGAACCGTTAAACGAACTCGCACTTGCTTCGATCGTGTCCGCGTCGACTTCGTCTGGAGTAAAAGCTTCTGTGGACGCGAGGCCAAGGTAATTCTCAAGATCCTTGATCAATTCATCCATCGTCTGATAACGATCTTCCGGTCGTTTTTCCATCATCTTGGCAACGACAGCCGAAAGCTCTTCCGGGACTCGCTCAACGATCATGCTTGGCATCACGATTGGCTCAAGCGTGTGCTTGGAAACCACTTCTTCGATCGAATTGCCCTCAAACGGACGCTTGCCCGTCAACAAAACATAGAACGTGCAGCCTAGCGAATAGATGTCGGCGCGGTGGTCAGCAGTAATCGCACTCTTGGCTTGCTCGGGAGCCATGTAGTAAGGCGTGCCGATCGTCGTGCCGACTCGGGTAAGATCCTGGGAAGCCGAAAGTGCAGACATCTCGCGAACGTCGTCTTCGATTTCGTCTTGATCTGGAACCTTTACCAATCCAAGATCGGCGACTTTTACGAGACCATCTTTATTAACGAGTAAGTTCGCTGGTTTGATGTCACGGTGCACCATTCCTGCGTTGTGAGCACACTGAAGTCCCCTTGCCGCCTGCAATATGAACTTGCTCGCCTGCTCGGGATCGACCTTCTTTTTCTCCGCGACGTATTCATGCAACGACTGCCCATCAACAAGTTCCATGCTGAAAAAACAACTGCCATTGTCATCGCCCATGTCGTAAATCTGTACAACATTGGGGTGAACCAGTTGGGCGGCAGCGTAGGCTTCCCGGGTGAATCTAGCGAGCATGGACGCGTGTTTGGCAAGCCGCTCGCGAACGACTTTGAGAGCCACATTTCGATCAAGCGTCGTTTGATTGGCGAGGTAAACCGATCCCATTCCGCCTTCGCCCAACAATTCGATCAACCGATAGCCGCCTAATTTGCCCGACGCAGGATCACCACGTTTTCGTTTTGGCAATTTCGCGACTGGCTTTGTCTGTGATTTGGAAGCAGCGGTGCGTTCGGGTTTTTGAGTAAGATTCGTTTTAAAGCTGTCGTCATCAATTGGCCCGGTCGTTTGGTTGTCAGCCGCAAACACAGTTTCATTGGGAATTTGGGCAGATGCCTTGCTCGGTTTTTTCTTTTCGGGAGGAAGCTTGTTCGGCGGCTTTGGCTGACTCGTCGAATTCACTGTAACTGCTGTGGCGTCTTTTGGATCAGCCCCTGTTTTGGTTGAAGCTGCCGAAGCGTCGGACTTTTTGGACCGAGTACCTGCCGACGGCATTAGTCCAACTTTATGCCGAAAAGATTTGTCCGGCATTTCTTTAATCAGCAGCTGAAATTTTTTGGAGCAAGACGTGCAGGTCGGCGCGAATTTTCCTTGTTTGGGTTTGCCAAGCTTAATCTCAACTTTGCAATTCGGACATGAAATCTTCAGCATCGCCCATCTCCAAGTGGTCAGTGTCTCTAAGCTATCTTAAGCAAACGACAGGCACCGCGATAGCTTTTGAAGCGTTGAACATGCACGACAATCTTTGAACTCAGTTGCGCGGACTTGAAGCTCCAATTGAAGGTTAGGCTGATTCCCTAGCAGTTGGGCAAATAGTCGAAAACAATTTCGGCGCTAAACGGTATCGGTGCAAAACAGGCAAAGTTGCGTGCGCTGGAATTCCTGGACCTGGCAGCATTTGCGAGACGACAAATACATTGAGCTACACGCCAGTGTCTTTTGAACAAAACGGCAGCTGAAGCCGTCAGAAATCGTCGCTTAACCTTAGTTGCGGTTACCAATCTCAAGTAACCGTGCGGCTGGTTTCTCACTCACACTTTATGTCTACGCCGGATGCCGACTCAACCTACTCTTGCTCGGTCTTGGGTGCATAGAAGCGGGACATTTCCTTTAAGACCGCTTCTAACAATTCTTTTTCTTCGATCCCACCGGTGTTACGAAACACAATCTCTCCGCCGGGAGCAACAAGCACGGTATGAGGCTGCGCGCCCTCCCATTTGGGATCCAACGCTTTGATTAGTGCGTCGGAGTCGGGGTCGGTAAACAAATAGTTATTGGACGTTCGGCCTTCTTCCTTAAGTGATGGTTCCAATTTTTTTGGCAATGCGGCTCGGAACTTGTCCAGAAATGCCAACGTTCGCTCGCGGCTTTCGGGTAAATCGGTTGATACTGTGATCAACTCAAAATCCCTCATTCCCATTCTACGAGAAACGGATACCAACCCAGGGAATTCCTTGACACATGGCGCGCAGGACGTAGACCAAACATTGAACAAGCGATATTTGTTGGTGTCGTTGCTAACCAATTTCGCCAAGCCTTTTGCATCAATGTCATCCAAGGTCACTTTTGCCGTTTCCCAACGCTTGTTGTCTTCAACAACTTTCTCGATCTTCTCTCGCCACTTGGTAGAACAACCAAACGGTCGCGTGATTGGTACCGAAACTGGTTTGTTCGCCAGAAGTTCCATGATCGCGTTTCGCGCGTCCTGAGTTTTCACAGTCTTAGGATCGGGAAACCGAGAGTTATCAAGCCGGCCTCGATATTGAAGCTTGCGCGCTTCATCAAATACGAAAATATGCGGAGTCGCTTCGCATCCGTAGGCTTTGGCTGTCGCTTGCGTAGCTCCGTCGTACAAATATGGGAACGTAAACCCTTCGTCTTTCGCATACGGCTTCATATCCTCAAAGCTGTCGTCGTACTTTGAATACCCAAGTTCGTCCACTCTCAACCCATCCCCTGAATTCGGATTGATGGCGACGAAGGCAACGCTTTTTCCTTCGAGTTCTTTAACCAATTTTACCAATCGAGGATCATGGGCATGGCACACCGGGCAGTGGTTGGACGTAAAGTGGACGACAAGAAGTTTATTGCCTTCGAAATCCTCAAGCGTCCAGTGTTTGTCATCTATTCCCATGAGTTTGAAATCAGGAGCGCGGTCACCGATTTTCAATTGATTGAAACCGGGCGGTTTGATTCGCTGAGCATCAACCGGCAGTGCGAATAGAGAAATCGCGACGCAGAAAAAAATTGCACATTTTACGTTTTGCATGAATTCGTTTCGGGCTTCAGTTTAAGAATCAATCA